>NZ_CAXPJM010000008.1:0-334425 GCF_964217435.1 Aurantimonas sp.
TTCTAGCGGGGCGGCCGCACCCGATCCCATTCCGAACTCGGCCGTGAAACGCCCCAGCGCCCATGATACTTCGTCTCAAGACGCGGGAAAGTCGGTCGCCGCCAGGTCTGCAAATCGCAAGTTGTCCGTAAAATCTTCACACCACACCACACCACACCACACCACGCAAAGCCCCTCGCGCTCACCAGCCGAGGGGCTTTTTGCGTTCGGGGGGTTTAGCGGGGGAGTTTTGTGATGACAGAAATGCATGAGCTCGCAGCCGAGGGCGTTCGCGCCGTCATCCGTGACGCAGGGGCCGAACTGGTCAGCCTGCGCGACGCGGCAGGGGATGAACTTCTCTGGCAGGGCGGCCCCGAATGGCCGCGGCAGGCGCCGGTCCTGTTCCCCATCGTCGGCAAGCTCGCGGGCGATGTCCTGCGCGACGGTGACAAGACGTACACACTCGGGCAGCATGGCTTTGCCCGGGATTGCCGCTTCACCTGGATCGAGCAATCGTCTCGGCGGTGCGTGCTCCGCCTTACCGACGACGCGGTGACCCGGCGCGCCTATCCCTATCCCTTCGTCCTTGAACTCATCTACGAGGTGACGGAGGCGACCCTGGCCGTGACGACCCGGGTGAGCAATCCCGGTGAGGAGCCGCTGCCCTGCGGCGTCGGCGGGCATCCCGGGTTTCGCTGGCCGCTTGTCGACGGCGCGGCCAAGACGGACCACGCAATCCACTTTGACCGGCAGGAGACGGGCGTCGCCCTGTCGGTCAGCGATGCGCTGCTCGGTGCAGAAAAGCCGCTGCCCTTCGATGGCCGGAGACTGCCCCTGTCGGAAGCGCTGTTTGCGCGTGACGCGCTGGTGATGCCGGATGTCGCCAGCCGCAGCGTGACCTATGCTGCGCATGCGCCGGAGGGGGAGATTGTTCGTTCGATTACCGTTAGCTGGGACGGCTACAAGGATCTCGGCATCTGGTCGCGATCCGGCGGTGCGCCGTTTGTGTGCATCGAGCCCTGGTTCTCTATGGCGAGCCCGGTCGGCTGGGATGGTGCCTTCATCGACAAGCCGGGGATCCTGGTCCTGCCGCCCGGCGCCAGCCGCGACTTCACTTGGCGCGTAGGCGTCGATGCGTGACATTCTGCGGTTTCGGAGATAGCCCGGACCCGTGAACCGATCCGGCATCGCGTGAAGACAGGCGGCTTCCAGCGCGGCAACACGTATGGACTTTCGATACCGTGTGGTATGCGATCGGGTGGGAACTGCGAAGAGGAGCATCATCCGCCGATGGCATTGTCACGGGATTCCGCCAGCCGCGTCGATCGGATCTGCCTCGCCATTCGGCGGGCGATCATCGAACGCGCCCTGGCGCCGGGCGACAAGCTGCCCGAGGACGCGCTCGGCGAACGCTTTGGCGTCAGTCGCACGATCGCGCGGCAGGCGCTGGGCCAACTGGCCGGCGAAGGGCTGGTCGATCTGCGGCGCAACCGGATCGCGGTGGTGGCGACTCCCACTTTCGAGGAGGCGCGGGACACCTTCGACATTCGCGTCGAGCTGGAGCGGCTGGTGGTCCGTCATCTGGCCGGTGCGCTCGGCCCCGAGCAGATCGCGGAGCTCAACGCCCATATCGCGGCGCAGGACAAGGCCGCCGGTGGCCCCGAGGCGGCGTCGATCCGGCTCGCGACGGATTTCCACGTGCTGCTGGCCCGGATGACCGGCAAGCCGATCCTCATTCGCTATGTCAGCGAGGTGGCCTATCGCAGCGGCCTGTCGCTCTCGGCCTATGGCCGCCCGCATTCGCCCGAATGCGCCGTCAACGAGCATCGCTCGCTGGTGGAGGCCCTAGCCAAGGGCGATCGCGACGCGGCCATGCGGCTGATGGCCGGGCATCTGGAGGCCGTGGCCGACCGGGCGTTCCTGCCGGATGCCGACCGGGGCACAAAGAACCTCGTCGATATTCTGGCGCCCTACGTCGAGGACTGACGCGGCGCGAACGCGTCAGCCGGTCGGCATTCGAACGCAGATGCTGGCCCGGCGGGCCCAATGGCGCGCGCGGTTGGAGAGGTCGTGCGATCTCGTGCAGGCCGCGCTCGCTGGTTTTCTGCCCCCAATGACCACCGGCGCCGAGCGGATTGGCTTCGAAGTGGCGCCCCCCGGGTTAAGGCTCCCGGCATCCGGAGCGCCAGCATTGACCGCGGGTTCGCTCGTCGCCGGACTTCCCTGTGAGCAGGCGCCGGACGCTTCCCTGTCGCCATCGCGACGTTCGAGCCCGGAACCGCATCCTGAAGGTGCTTTCGCCGATCATTCCCAGAATCTGGAGAAAATCGCCCTGCGGGATTGCGCGCCGGGATAATTCGCATACAATTTGTGCTCTAAAGTGCATGCGAAAAATATAGGCATCTGCATGCCGACGGTAGAAGCAGGTGCCGCGGGACGTCACGCCATCCAGTTCGATCTCCAGGCCGGCCGCGCGCCGGTGCGCTCCACCAACGAGACAGGGAAGACTTGCATGATCCGGACCCACATGATCGCCGCCGCCACCACCGCGCTCCTTCTGGTCGCCGGTCCATCGCTCGCCGAAACGCTGACGGCGGGCGCCAATATCGGCAACGTGCCCTGGGAGTTCCAGGACGAGAATTCCGAGATCGTCGGCTTCGAGGTCGATCTGCTCAAGGAAGTCGCCGACCGCCTCGGCTATGACGAGGTCGACATCCAGAACGTGCCGTTCAACGGCCTGTTTTCCGCCGTCCAGTCCGGCCGCATCGACGTGGCGATCTCCTCGATCACCATCACCGACGAGCGGCTCCAGTCGGTGTCCTTCGCGCAGCCCTATTACGACAGCGACCAGTCGCTCTCCACCCGAGCCGATTCCGGCATCGCCGGCAGCGGCGACCTGAAGGGCAAGACCGTCGGCGTCGATACGGGCTCGACCGGCGACATCTATTCGACCGAGCGCGAGAGCGAGTGGGGACTGGCCGGCATCAGCCGCTACGAGGGCCTGAGCCCGGCCATGCTCGATCTCGCGGCGGGGCGCATCGACGCCTACGTCTCCGACATCCCTGCGGTCGCCTACTATCTCAAGGATAAGCCCGAGATGAAGGTCGTCGAGCGGCTGGCCACCGGCGAGCAATATTCGATGATGTTCGCCAAGGACAGCGAACTGGCCGGCAAGGCCAACGAGGTGCTGACCACCTTGAAGGACGAAGGCTACATCGCCGATCTGCACGAGAAATGGTTCGGCATGCAGCCGGAAGCCACCACCAGCACGGTGGAAGTGCGCGAGATGCCGAAGCCGAAGTCGTAATCCGACGGTAGGGCCGGGCGCTCCGCGTCCGGCCCCGACGCTTCTTCCGGAACAGTCGGCGGCTTGATGGATATCGTCCACACCTTCTTCAACATCGACGTTCTCCTGCGCTATTACCCGCTGCTCCTGGAAGGTTTGTGGCGGACGATCGCGCTCGGAGCACTGTCCATTGTGCTCGGCTTGGTCGGCGGCCTCGTGCTGGCGATGATGCGGATCTACGGGCACCCGATCCTGAAATTCCTGGTCGTCGCCTATGTCGACGTGTTCCGGGCGCTGCCGGTGCTGGTCTGGCTGGTCATCGTCTATTACGCGCTGCCCTTCGTCGGCATCCGACTGTCGGCCTTCGCCTCGGCGACGACGGCGCTGACCATGATCTCCAGCGCCTATACGGCGGAGATCTATCGTGCCGGCATCGAGGCGATCCCGCGGGGCCAGTTCGAGGCGGCCCAGTCGATCGGCCTCAGCCAGTGGTTCCTGATGCGCGACGTGGTGCTGCCGCAGGCGATCCGCATCGTCATTCCGCCGCTCACCAACAATTCGATCAACGTCATGAAGGACACCGCGCTTGCTTCGGTAGTGGCGCTGCCGGACCTCTTGAAGCAGGCGACACAGGCACAGGCGCTGGCCGCCAACCCGACGCCGCTGATCGGCGCGGCGATCCTCTATCTCCTGCTGCTGTTGCCGCTGGTGCGTCTCGTCGCCGTCTTCGAGGCGCGCCATGCCAGGAAGGGAGCCCGCTGATGGAGGCGACCCGGCCGATCATCGAGATGCGCGGCGTCGGCAAGCGCTTCGGCAAGTTCGAGGCGTTGAAGGACATCGACCTCGAGGTGGCCGCCGGCGAGGTGGTGGTGCTGCTCGGGCCGTCCGGCTCCGGCAAGTCGACGCTGATCCGCTGCATCAATCTTCTCGAGCAATATGATGCCGGCGACGTCGTCGTCGACGGCACGCGGGTCGAGGCCGGCCGCAGGCTGCAGAGCGTGCGCCAGGAAGTCGCCATGGTCTTCCAGGCCTTCAACCTGTTTCCCAACCACACCGTCCTCGACAATGTGGCGCTCGGCCCGGTGCGGGTGCGCGGACTCAGCTGGCAGGAGAGCCGCGCCCGCGCCCGACGCCTGCTCGAACGGGTCGGCATTGCCGAACAGGCGGAGAAATATCCGGTCCAGCTCTCCGGCGGCCAGCAGCAGCGCGTCGGCATTGCCCGGGCGCTGGCCATGGAGCCGCGCATCCTCCTCTTCGACGAGCCGACCTCGGCGCTCGACCCGGAAATGGTCGGCGAGGTGCTCGACGTCATCAAGGGGCTGGCGGGCGAGGGGGTGACCATGATGCTGGTGACCCACGAGATGGGCTTTGCCCGGCAGGTGGCCGATCGCATCGTCTTCATGGAAGCCGGCGAGATCAAGGAGATCTCGACGCCCGAAACCTTCTTCACGGCGACCCGGAACGAGCGCGCCCGCGCCTTCCTCGACGCCGTCCTCAACCACTGACGCGCGCGGGCAAGCCCGCCCATTCTGGCAGAGACCGAAAGGCACATCCGATGGCACTCGACATGGACTTCGTCCGCCGGCAGTTTCCGGCGCTTTCCGGCGACTGGGTCTTCATGGACAATGCCGGCGGCAGCCAGGTGCTGTCGCGGGTTGCCGACCGGATCTCCGACTACCTCCTGACGTCCAATGTCCAGACCGGGGCGACCTACGCGCCGAGCCAGCGCTCGACGGAACGGGTGCGCGAGGCGCGCAATGCCTTTGCCCGCTATCTGAATGCCGCCGATGCCGGCGAGATCGTCATGGGCGCCTCGACCACCATGCTGATCCGGGTGCTGTCAGAAGCGATGACCGGCCGCCTGTCCGCCGGCGACGAGATCATCGTGACCAACACCGACCACGAGGCCAATATAGGCCCGTGGCTGAAGCACGAGGCCCGCGGCGTCGTCATCCGGTTCTGGAACTGCAATCCGGAAACGCTGGAGCTCGATCTTGCCGACCTGAAGGCCTTGATGAGCGAGCGCACGAAGCTCGTCTGCGTCACCCATGCCTCGAACATCTTCGGCACCATCAACCCGATCGCTGAAATCTCGGAGATCGCCCATGCAAGCGGCGCCCAGGTCTGCGTCGACGGCGTCGCCTACGCGCCGCACCGCGCCGTGGACGTCCAGGCGCTCGGCGCCGACTACTACATCTTCAGCGCCTACAAGGTCTTCGGCCCGCATTTCGGGGTGATGTGGGGCCGGCGGGACCGGCTTCTCGAGCTCGACAACATCTACCATTTCTTCTTCGGCAAGGACGCCGTGCCGCACAAGCTGGAGCCGGGCAACATCAATTACGAACTCGCCCATGGCGCGGTCGGCGCCATCGATTATGTCGAGGAACTGGGCATCATGGCGGGCGCGACCGCGGGACGCGGCGCGATCGAAGCCGGTTTCCGCGACATCGCCGAGCAGGAGCGGGCGATCACCGCACGGCTTCTCGATTTCCTCGGCAGCCGCAACTCGATCCGCATTGTCGGCCGCAATTCGAGCGCCGTCGAGGACCGGGTGGCCACGATCAGCTTCATCGCCGGGGATCGCGATTCCAAGGCCATCGTCGACCAGGTCGATCCGCACATGATCGGCATCCGGCACGGGGATTTCTATGCCAAGCGGCTGATCCAGGAACTCGGCCTTGCACCGCAGAACGGCGTCGTGCGGGTGTCGATGGTCCACTACAACACGCTGGACGAGGTCGACCGGCTGATCGCTGCCCTCGAACCGGCGCTCTAGCCGCGCTTGTCCTATCCCGCTGCCCGGCCGCGATCGCGCCGGGCAGCCCTTCCTTCGTTTCATCGATCCGGACCGCCCATGCCCTACGACCTCGTCATCCAGAACGGCACGATCGCCACCGCATCCGACGTGTTCCAGGCCGATATCGGCATCCGCGACGGCGTGATCGTGCAGATCGGCCGCGACCTTGGTGAGGCGCTCGAGACCATCGACGCCACCGGGCGCTACGTTCTGCCGGGCGGGATCGACAGCCATGTGCACATCGCCCAGCCCTCGGGCGAGGGGATCGTCATGGCCGATGATTTCGAGAGCGGCACCCGCTCGGCGCTGTTCGGCGGCAACACGACCATCCTGCCGTTCTGCCTGCAGGAGAAGGGCCGGCCGCTGCGCGAGGCGCTGAAGGCCTATCACGCGCTGGCCGACGGCAATTGTTATACCGATGTCAGCTTCCACTTGATCGTCTCGGACCCGTCTGTCGCGGTGCTCGGCCAGGAACTGCCGGCGCTGGTGGAGGACGGCTATACCTCCTTCAAGGTGTTCATGACCTACGAGGATCTGCGGCTCAGCGACGGCCAGATCCTCGACACGATGGATGTGGCGCGCCGTACCGGCGCCCTTGTCATGGTCCATTGCGAGAACGAGGACGCGATCCGCTATCTCATCGGTCGCCACGAGGCGGAAGGCGACGTCGCGCCGCGCGCCCATGCGACGACCCGGCCGATGGCGGTGGAGCGCGAGGCGACCCATCGCGCCGTGTCGCTGGCCGAGGTCGCCGACGTGCCGCTGGTGATCGTCCATGTGTCGAACCGGGAGTCCATGGAAGAGATCGAGCGGGCGCGCCGCCGCGGCCGCAAGGTGATCGGCGAGACCTGCCCGCAATATCTGATGCTGACCGCCGACGATCTGGACGGGATGGACTGGGAAGGCGCCAAGTTCGTCTGCTCGCCGCCGCCGCGGGACGCGGAGAGCCAGGAGGCCTGCTGGGACGGGCTCGAACGCGGCGTCTTCGACCTGTTCTCATCCGACCATTGCCCGTTCCGCTACGACGACCCGGCCGGGAAGCGCAATCCGAAGGGCATGACCAGCTTCCGGCACATTCCGAACGGCATTCCGGGCGTCGAATTGCGGCTGCCCATCCTGTTCTCGGAAGGGGTGAACAAGGGCCGGATCGACCTGCCGCGCTTCGTGGCGCTGACGGCGACCAACCAGGCCAAGACCTATGGCCTCTATCCCCGCAAGGGTACGATCGCCATCGGCGCCGATGCGGATATCGCGATCTGGGATCCGGCGATGACCCGCACGGTCCGGCACGCCGAGATGCACGACGGCGCCGACTACACGCCATATGAGGGGCTGGAGCTCACCGGCTGGCCGACGATCGTGGTTCTGGGTGGCAAGCTGATGGTGTCCGACGGGGCCCTCGTCGGCCGCAAGGGCGACGGGCAGTACCGCAGCCGCGACCGCTCCTATCTGGCAACACGGCAGGATCGTCCGACGGCGCTCTGAGCCGTCGACCGGAGGAATGGGCCGCGCGAGGGGCTCAGCCCCGATGGCGCATGCCGCCATCCAGATCGACCACCGTTCCCGACAGATAGCCGGCCGCGGGCGACGCCAGCATGGCGACGATGCGGGCGACTTCTTCCGGTTCCGACAGGCGGCCGAAGGGGCGGTTGGCGATCATCTCGTGCCAGCGTTCGGGATCGCCGAGCGCGCTTTCGGCGCGGCCGCGGGCAACGGTGACGATCCGCTCGGTCCGAGTCGCCGTCGGATTGACGCCGAAGACGCGGACGTTCCAGTCGGGGCTTTTGGCGCCGACCGCCTCGGTGAAGGCGATGAGCGCCGCATTGGCCGTCGAGCCGCAGACATAGTCGAAGCGCGGCGACCGGCCGAGATCGCCGATGATGTTGACGATGGTGCCGCTCTCGCGCGCCTTCATCCGCTCCAGATAGAGCCGCGTCAGGTCGATATAGCCGAACACCTTGAGCTGCCAGGATTCCTGCCAGGTCTCGATCGGCAGGGCGAAGAGGTCGCCGCCGGGAATGGCGCCGGCGCAATTGACCAGGATATCGACATCGCCGGCTTCCGCAACGAAAGCCGCCCGGGCGCCGGCCTCGGCGAGGTCGCTGACGATCGCGTTGACTAACGTACCATGGCGCGCCAGCCGCGCTTTCGCATCGGCCAGGCGGTCGGCATCGCGGCCGACGATGGTCACGGCGGCGCCTTCGGCGGCCACGAGATCGGCGATGGCAAAGCCGATGCCCTTTGTGCCGCCGGTGATCAGCACATGCTTGCCGGACAGGTGCAGGTCCATCAGCCCGCACCTGCGCCAAAGGGCTCGGCCGCGGCGTACCAGTCGGCGATCTCGGAGCCGCTGGTGAACAGCACGTCGTCGCTGGCCTTCAACAGTTCCACCATGTCGCGAAGTTCCTGCAGGCGATGCGGCACGCCCATCAGATGCGGATGCAGGCCGATGGCAAGGACGCGGGGATTGGTGTCGATCTCGCTGCGGAAAAGGGCGAGCGTGCGCTGCAGCCGGTTCAGCATCTCGCCGGTCGCATGCTTCTCGATGGCGTAGACGATGGAATCGTTGATCTCGAGATTGTAGGGCATCGCGATCAGCGGCCCGTCCGGCGTGGCGATCCAGGACGGAAGGTCGTCCACCACCCAGTCGAAGACATGATCGACGCCGGCGCGGCGCAGGATGTCAGGGGTCTCCAGGCTTTCGCGCAGGCCCGGGCTGAGCCAGCCGCGCGCCGGCGCGCCGGTGAATTCCTCGATCAGCCGCAGGGTCTCGATGACCAGCGCCTCCTCGCTGGCGCCGGCATGGTTCAGCGCGCGCTGGTGCAGGCCGTGGCCGATGAACGCCCAGCCGGCGTCGCGCATGGCCCGGGCCGCCTGCGGATAGGCGGCGATGACGCCGGCATTGATCGAGGTGGAGGCCGGCAGGCCGAGATCGGCGAACAGCTTCAGGATGCGCGGCAGGCCGGCGCGCATGCCGTAATCGGCCCAGCTGAAGTTCGGCACGTCCGGCACCGTTTCCTTGCCGTGCGGCGGGGTGATGATGGTGCGCGGCATCGGCTGGTCGAACTGCCAGTTTTCGACATTGACCACCAGATTGACGAGGATCTTCCGGCCCTGCATCGGCGGCAGGGACGGTCGCTCGGACGACATGCGGTAGGGGATGCGGGGATTGCTCATGCGGCCTGCGTCTCTGCGTGTCTGTGGGCGCTGCGCATCTCGGCCATGATCTCGGCCTTGTAGCGCGTGAAGTCGGGGGTGATCAGGTCGTCGATGGAGCGCGGACGCGCGAGTTCGATCGGAATCTCGCGGCCGATCCGCGCCGGCCGCGCGGTCATCACGCAGACCCGGTCGGCCAGGAGGATCGCCTCGTCGATGTCATGGGTGACGAAGACGACCGTGGTGTTCAGCTTCTCCCAGACCTTCAGCAGCAATTCCTGCATGGCCAGCCGCGTCTGGGCGTCGAGGGCGCCGAAGGGCTCGTCCATCAGGAGCGCGCGCGGCCGCATGACGAGCACCCGGGCGATGCCGACACGCTGGCGCATGCCGCCGGAGAGCTGCGAGGGATAGGCCTTGGCGAAATCCTGCAGGCCGACGATCTCCAGAAGCTCGCGGGCGCGCTCCTCGTAGTCGGCGCGCGCCACGCCCTGCATCTTGGGGCCGAAGACGACGTTCTCCCAGACCGTCAGCCACGGAAACAGTGCCGCTTCCTGGAAGACGACACCGCGATCGGGGCCGGGTCGGCCGATGGTGCTGCCATCGATCAGCGCGCTGCCCTCGCTGTTGTCCTCGAAGCCGGCGAGGATGTTGAGGAGGGTGGACTTGCCGCAGCCCGACGGGCCGAGCAGGGCGACGAACTCGCCCTCGGCAATATCCAGATCGACGCAGTCCAGCGCCCGGATCGGGGTGGCCGCATGATAGACCTTGGCGACCTGGCGAAGCTTGATTTCGGCCATCGGGAATTCCTTCTCAGCGGGTCTGCGCGAGGCGCCAGGACAGGGCCCAGCGTTCGGCGAGGAGGATGAGCTGGTCGCTCAGGAGGCCCATGACGCCGATCGACACCATGTCGGCGATAACCACGTCCATGCGGCCGACGTAGTAGGCGTCCCACAGGACATAGCCGAGGCCGGACTTCACCGCGATCATCTCGGAGACGATGACGGCGGTCCAGCCGATG
This sequence comes from Aurantimonas sp., assembly GCF_964217435.1. NCBI lineage: Bacteria > Pseudomonadati > Pseudomonadota > Alphaproteobacteria > Hyphomicrobiales > Aurantimonadaceae > Aurantimonas > Aurantimonas sp. Next base: position 10,237 of record NZ_CAXPJM010000008.1, read on the forward strand.
CCGAGGCCGATCCGCAGTCCGGTGAAGATCGAGGGCAGGGCAGCCGGAAGGACGACGCGCCGCAGGATGTCGAAACGGTTGGCGCCCATCATCAGCGCGGCACGGATCAGATTGCGCTCGACATGGCGGGCGCCCTGAGTGGTGTTGATGACGATCGGATAGAAGGCGCCGAGGGCGATCAGGAAGATGGCGCTGAAGCCGCTGATGCCGAAGACGGCGACGGAGAAGGGCAGCCAGGCGGTGATCGGCACCGGGCGCATGATCTGGACCGTCGGATCGAGGATCTGGGCGCCGAGGCGGCTCCAGCCGATCAGGATGCCGGCGGGCACGCCGACGGCGATGGCGACGAAGAAGCCCTGGGCGACGCGCTGGGTGGAGAAGACGACATTGGCGAACCACGTGCCGCTATAAGGGTTCAGCCCCATGCCGGCCTCGCCGAAGGCCCAGACCCACCAGGCCGAGACGACCCGGTCGGGGGTCGGCAGCACACCGCCGAAGAGCGAGCCGTCGGTGCCGGAAAACTGCCAGATGGCGATGATCGCGACCGGCAGCAGAAGACCGAGCAGCAACTGGCCGACACTGCTGGCGAGAATGAGCTGGGGCAACGTGCTGCCCAGCGTTCGCGCGCCCGGGGCGGCGAGTCCGGCACCGTCCGGAACGGGCTGCTTGACGGAGGTATCGGACATGGCGGTCTCCTGGCTGCGGGACGGGTGCCTCGCCCCGCGTCGGATCGCGGGGCGAGGCGACAGGGCTTACTGACCCTTGGCGGCTTCGACGATGGACGGATCCCAGTGATCGGCGATCTGGTCCGAGACGTCCTGCTGGATCACGCCGAGTTCGGCGAAGGCCTTGGCCTGGCGCTCGATCTGCGCCTGGTCGACCACCGAGCCGAGGGTGATCGGCTTGGCCGCTTCGGCTGCCACGTCCGGTGCGAGACCGGTCAGGTCGGCATAGGCGGCGGCAAAGGCGGCCGGGTCGGCGGCGAGCTTTTCCTGCGAGCTCAGATAGGCCCAGACGAAGCGCTCGACGGCGCCGCGCTTTTCCTCCAGCGCATCCTTCGTCGCCATCAGCATGCCGAGTTCGGCACCGACGGCTTCCGATGCGCTGTATTCGAGGTTCTTGGCGAAGTAGCCGTAATCCTCGATCACCGGCACGGATTCGAACGGCTCCCATGTGACGATGGCATCGACTTCGCCACGCTTGAGCGCCTGGTCGAAATTGGCGCCGCCACCCTGGATGTTGACCGCGGTGAAGCTGTCATAGGGGATGTCGTTCTCGGTGACCGTCGCGGCGAACTGGAACCAGACGGCCGAGCCCGGCGCGATGCCGACCTTCTTGCCCTTCAGGTCTTCCCAGGAGTTCAGCTCGACGCCCTTGCGGCCGATGACGTATTTCTTGGAAGAGCCGACGCCCATCAGGCCGACGACGTTCTTGGAGCCCTGCGACAGCGAGATCGCGAGGTCGGCAGGGCCGACGGTGGCCATGTCGAGGGAGCCGGACAGGAGCGCGGTCCGGGCATCGGCGTAGCGCGCGAATTCGACGGTCTTGAGGGTCACGCCGAGCTTTTCGAGCTCGTCCGAGATCAGGGTGATCGGCGCCAGATGCCCGACCTTCTGATAGCCGACCGTCAGCTCCACCGGATCGGCGAGAGCCTCGGGCGCCGGTCCGAGCGCGAAAGCCCGGAGCGGCACGAGGCCGACCGCGAGGCTGGCCGCCACTGCGAGGGAGTGGCGTATGATGCTGCGTCTGTTCATGTCGTCACCTATCGCGCCGAGGAAGAGGTCATTTTCGCTCAATCGGGGCCGTCTCGGCAGCGGCCTTGAAGAGCGGACGGCGTTTCTCGCTGAAGGCCTTGCGGCCTTCGGCGTAGTCGGAGCTGGCAAAGCAGGCCGCGACGAGGGCATCGACCGCCGCGGCGTCGCGCGCGCCGGCCGGGCGGGCCAGCTCGATGAGGGCCCGCTTGGTGGCGACGAGGGTCAGCGGCGCGTTGCCGGCGATGGTGTCAACCAAGGCGTCGCGCTCGCTCTCGAAGCTTTCGCGCGGATAGACGTTCTGGACGACGCCGAAGCGCAGTGCATCGGCGGCGCCGAAGGCACGCCCGGCGAACATGATCTCGGCGGTGGCGGCCTGGCCGATCCGCTGCACGAACATCTCGATTGCCGAGAGGGTGTAGCCGAGCCCGAGCTGGGCCCCCGGCATACGGAAGAGCGCGCTGTCGTCGGCCAGCCGGAGGTCGCAGGCGAGCGCGAGTTCCAGGCCGCCGCCGAAACAGACGCCGCGAATGGCGGCGACGGTCGGCTTGGGACAGGCGGCCAACGTCGTCAGTGCCCGGTCGACAGCGACCTCGTAGGCCTCGACCTGTTCCGGCGTCTCGCGCAGGGTGGCAAATTCCGAAATGTCGGCTCCGGCGCAGAACGCCTTCGGTCCGGCGCCTTCGAGGACGATCACGCGGATCTCCGGATCGGCCGATGCCTCGGCGACGAGGGTCGGCAGCGTCCGCCACATGGCAAGGCTGAGCGCATTGCGGCGCGCCTCATGGCTGATCGTCAGGATGGCGGCGTGGCCGTCGCGGCGAAGGTCGATCGAACCGGCCATGGCTCAGACCACTCCCTTGGCGCGCAGGGCCGATATCTCGTCCGCCGACAGCCCGGCTTCGCCGAGAATGGCGTCGCTGTGCTCGCCGGCATCGGGGGCGGCGCTGTGGAAGGCGGCGGGCGTGCGGGTCATGGTGATCGGCTGGCCGACGACCCTGATCGGGCCGCGGGCCGGATGTTCCAGCGGGACCGCGATGTTGAGGTGGCGTACCTGCTCGTCGGCAAAGACGTCGGCGAGGCCGTTGATCGGGCCGCAGGGCACGCCGTGACGGTCGAGAAGATCGAGCCATTCGGCCGAGTTGCGGCTCGTGAATATCTCCTGCAGCAGTGCATTCAGCGCCGGGCGGTTGGCGAAGCGGTCGGGCTGGGTGCGAAAGCGCGGATCGTCGGCCAGGGCGGGCCTGTCGATCGCCTCGCAGAAGGGGCGCCACTGGTTCTCGCCGCCGACCGCGATGTTGATGTGGCCATCGGCGGTCTGCACCACGCCCATCGGCGTGACATAGGGATGGTCGTTGCCGGCCTGGGCCGGTTCCTCGCCATCGATGAGGTAGCGCGCGGCCTGGAAGTCCATCATCGAGATCATCGCTTCCAGAAGCGAGGTATGCAGCCACTGGCCTTCGCCGGATGTCTCGCGCTCCTGCAGCGCCAGGAGAATGCCGCAGGCGGCAAACACGCCCGCCGAGGAATCGGCGACCGCGATGCCGGCGCGGACCGGACCCTGACCCGGCAGGCCGGTGACGCCCATCAGGCCGCCCATGCCCTGGGCGATCTGGTCGAAGCCAGCGCGCATGCTGTAAGGGCCGGTCTGGCCGAAGCCCGAGATCGAGGCGAGGATGATGCGCGGATTGACCGCCTTCAGCTCGTCGTAGGCGACCTTCAGCCGGTCCTTCACGTCGGGACGGAAATTCTCGACCACAACGTCGGCATCGCGCACCAGCCGCATGAACACGGCATGTCCCTCGGGAGTCTTCAGGTTGAGGGTGAGCGAGCGCTTGTTGCGGTGCAGGTTGAGCATGTCGTAGCCATGCCGCGCGCCGCTCATATTGGCGTTCGGATCGACCCCCACCGGGGCCTCGACCTTGATCACGTCGGCGCCGAAATCGGCCAGAATCCGGCAGCAGGTCGGCCCGGCACGCACCCGGGTCAGGTCGAGCACGCGGAGATGGGAGAGGGCGGAGCTCATGCGACGAGACTCTCGGTAGATTGCAGGATCGGTTGGGCGAGCGGCGGCATCCGGCCGTGCCAGGAGGACGTCGCCTGGAAAGCGGCGCCGAGTTCCAGAAGCGCGCGGTCGCTGCCCGGCCGGCCGACGAGCTGAAGCCCCACCGGCATGCCGCGATCGTCGATGCCGGTCGGCAGCGCGAGGGCCGGCAGGCCGAGATAATTGGCAAAGCGCAGGAAGGCGCTGAGGGCGTAGAGCGTGCGACCGGAAAAGCCCGGCGCGCCAGGATCGACCTCCGCCAGCGTAGGGGTGCGGATCGCCATGACCGGGGTCAGAAGAAACGCGCTGTCGCCGAACACAGATGCAAGGAAGGCCGCCCGAGCCGCGTCGCGCCCATCAAGGTCGCGTCTGAGCGTGGCGTCGTCGATCCGGCCGCCGCTCGCCAGCCGGCGCGCCAGTTCCGGGTCCTGTTCGGCCAGTGCGGTCGAGGCGCCGAGACCGCGTGCGGCTTCGGCCTGCAGGACCCGCAGGGCGGCGTCGCCATTGGCGTCGACGGCCGGGCCGGCCGAACGGCCTTCCAGCGGGTAGCCGAGGCCGAGAAAGTGGTCGATGCCAGCCTCGCAGGCGACGCGGATAGACGGCTCCGCGCGTTGCAGGAGGTCTTCGGCGACTGCGATGCCGCGGTGGGGCGTTCCGGCATCGCCGGACGGCAGAAGGCCGGTCGCCTCGGCTACCATCAGGATGTCGGCGGCGCCGCGGGCAAGAATGCCGATCGTATCGAGGCTCGGGGCCAGCGCCATGGCGCCGTCGGCCGGCACGAGGCCGGCGGAGGGCTTCCAGCCGGTAACGCCGCAGCAATGGGCAGGGATGCGTACCGAGCCACCGGTATCGGAACCGAGGGCAACGAAGACGGCGCCGCTGGCGACGGCTGCGGCGGAGCCCGATGAAGAGCCGCCCGGCGCAAAGTCCGGGTTCCAGGGATTGCGGGCGGTGGCGAAGCCGGATGGCTCGTAGGCGAGCTTTGCCATCCGGGCGAGCCCGATACAGTCGGCCCCGGCCGCGTCCATGCGGTCGAGGATCGTGGCCGAACGCTTGAGCGGGGCAGCGAAGGGTTCTGCCATGCCGCAGGACGGCGCGCGGCCGGGCCGGTCGAACATGTCCTTCGCGGCAAAGGGCAGGCCGGCCAGAGCTCCGTCGGTGGAGGGAGCCGCCCCGGAGGCGCAGGTGTCGCCATCCGCGACGAACAGGCTGAACGCCGCATCGAGTTTTTCCCGCGCGACCCGGCAACGCTCCGCTTCGGCGACGCGGCGTTGCGGCGTCAAAGCGGTCCATTGGGGAAGCGTCGGCAGGGACATCAACGAGGCGCCTTTCGGATGCCTGTTTCTTGAGCCTGTTCAGCCTATGTGCGAAATCTGGTTCGGGGAATGAGAATTCAGCGTCGTCTGGTTTCGAATTTGGTGAAACCGGGGGTGCGGGTTGCTTTCGTTCTGGTCGCGACTTCCCGGAAGGCCGATTAACCGGCGGTCGAGGCGCGCTCGCGCAAAAAGGCGATCAGGCGCTGGGTCGACGCATTGGGCGTGTCGGAGGGCTGGGCGCAGATGGTGAAACGGCGCTGCGCCCAGGGCTCGTCGAGCGGCACCAGCGACAGCCGCAGCGCTGCCGCCAGCGGTCCGATCGCCCGACGGGGCATGATGCCGATGCCGAGCCCGCGCCCGATCATCTGGCACATCACCTCGAAGCTGCGGACCTGGACCCGCACCCGGGGCGCCCGGCCGTGCACCCGCGACTGCTCGGACAGAAGGCGATGCACGGCCGTGCCGGGCTCCAGGGCGATGTGATCGTCCTCGAAGAGCTCGTCGAATCTCAGCCGGCGCGCGGCGGCAAGCCGATGGTCGCAGGGCACGGCGACGGCCAACATGTCGCTGGCATAGGGATAGCTGGCCAGACCCGACATCTCGCTGCCGGCCACCACGACGCCGACATCCGCCTGCTTGTGATAGAGCGCCTGCAGCGTGTCGCTGGTCGGCCGCTCCTCCAGATCGATCTTGATGCCGGGATGCGCCTTGGCGAATTCCGCCAGATGCGAGGCGAGGCACTCCACCAGCACCGAGCTGGAGGCGAAGACGCGGACGATGCCGCTCGCCCCGGAGCGGTGATCCTCCAGCGCCGCCTCCACCTGCTGGCCGAGATGCATGACGTCGCGGGCATAGCGCAGCACGATCATGCCGGCGGCGGTCGGCTCCACCCCATGCGGCCGGCGCAGCAGCAACGGCAGGCCAGCCTCGTGCTCCAGGAGGCCGACGCGCCGGCTGGCGGCCGAGGCGACGATGTTCATCCGCTCGGCGGCCCGGCTGATGCTGCGCGTCTCGCAGATGTTCACGAAGAGCGCGAGGGAGAAGAGGTCGTGGTTTCGCATGGCGCTCATTAGAGAGCAGCGAGGCGGCCGGCGGAAGCGGGCCTGTACAGATCGTGCGCGCGGGCGCTACCAATAGGATGTTCCTATTTCCCGGAGCCTTCCTTGGACTCACGCCAGCTCGCCTATTTCCGCCAGATCGTCGACAGCGGATCGATGAGCGCGGCCGCGCGGGTGCTCGGCATCGCCCAGCCGTCGCTGTCGCAGCAGACCCGCAATCTGGAAACCCATCTGGGCACCGAACTCCTGTCGCGGACCGCGCGGGGCGTGGTGCCGACCGAGGCGGGGCAGGTGCTCTACGACCATTCCTGCCGGATCGGCAGCCTGATGGCTGAGGCCGAGGACGCGGTGCGGGCGATCGGAGCGGAACCGTCGGGCCGGGTCGAGTTCGGCATGCCGGCCTCGGTGTCCATGGCGCTGTCGATCCCCCTCGCCGAGACGGTGCGGGTGGAGATGCCGCAGGTGCGCTTCTGCGCCACCGAGGCGATGAGCGGTCATATCCGCGAACTCGTCACCAGCGGGGAGATCGACCTGGCACTGCTCTACGACCAGGACGGGATCGGCGATTGCCCTTCGCGGCTGATCCTGATGGAGGATCTCTGGTTCTACGCCGCACCGGACGACTGGCCCTTTGCGACGCCGCCCGGCGTTCCGGTGCCGCTGGCCGAGGTGATGGCGCTCGACCTGGTCCTGCCGTCGCAACGTCACGGCCTGCGGCGACTGATCGACCGGGTGGTCAAGGCCGAGCGGCTGCAGACGCGGGTCGTCACCGAGATGGATTCGCTGCAGCAGATCAAGGCGCTGGTCGCCCGCGGCAGCGGGCACACCATCCTGTCGCCGGCGGCGGTGCACGATCTGGCCGAGACCGGCCGGCTGCTGGGCAGCCAGATCGTCTCGCCCCGCATGCGCCGCCCAGTCTATCTGGTGCGCTCGGCCAGGCGGCCCGTCTCGGCGGCAACCCGGGCCATCGAAACCCACTGCATCCGGGTCATCGAGGATCTGGTGCGACGCCGGATCTGGCAGGCCGAGTTCCCCGACAGTCAGAGCGCGAGCCTATGACAGCCGCGAAGACGGCCTATTGGACGGCGCTCCCCACCGCGCAATAGTTTGCGCCCTCATAGGGGCGATCCCCTCAATACACCGTCAGGGCGGAAGATCACCGGTTTGCGCAAGTCGCGCTGGCGGTCCGGCGGCAAGGAAAGGCAGACGATCGATGGACGAGGGGATCCGCAGGGAATGCATGGCCTATGTCGGGCGCCAGCGTGAAGCGACCGACAGCATGGCGCCCGAGACGGCGGCGAAGCAGGCGCATGTCCTTGGCGTCGCGGCGCCGGAGGCCGAACTGCCGGCGACCTGGCACTGGGCCTATTTCAACCACGGCTTTCCCATTTCGAACCAGGGCGAGGACGGCCATGAGCGGCTGGGCCTGTTCCTGCCGCCGGCGCCGTTCCACCGCCGCATGTGGGCGGCCGGCGACGTGACGGTGCATCGTCCCCTGCGCATCGGCGTGCCGGCGACGCGGCGCTCGACCATCACGGATGTCGCCTTCAAGAGCGGGCGGACCGGCGACCTCTGCTTCGTGACCGTCGACCATGCGATCGAACAGGATGGCGGGCTCGGGGTCGCCGAACGGCAGACCATCGTCTATCGCGACCGCGGCTTGCCGGAAAAGGCGCTGCGCGCGCCGGGCGATCCGGTGCCGGACGGCTATGTCGTCCACCCGGACATGGAGCTGTTCTTCTATTCGGCGCTCACCCATAACGGCCACCGGATTCACTGGGACCGGAACTTCTGCCGCGAGGTCGAGGGTTATCCGGGGCTGATCGTCCACGGCCCGCTGATGGCAACGAAGCTCTGCGACGCCATGGCGGGCACCGCGTCCGTCCGCCGTTTTGCCTTCCGGGCGCTGGCGCCGGTCTTCGACACGACGCCGATCCGGCTGGTTCACCCGGCCGCCGGTACGGGCGGCGAGGGGCGCATCGAGCGCTCCGACGGCGTGATCTCCATGCAGGCGACGCTCGAAACCGCCTGACCAACGGCCTTCCAACGGCCCTATTGCTCTCCGGCGCGGGCGAGAAGGGCCTCGGCCTGGGCGACCAGTGGCCGGTCCAGCATGGCGCCGTCGAGCTGGATCGCCCCGCCGCCGGCCGCCTCCGCCGCCGCAACGATGCGGCGCGCCCGGTGGATTGCGTCGTCACCGGGCCGCATCGCGTCGTGGACGGGACCGATCTGCGCCGGGTGAATGCAGAGCCGCGCACCGAAACCGAAGGCAAGGGCCCGGCGGGTTTCCGCGATGACGCGGTCGATATTGTCGATTGCCGGGGTCACTCCGTCGATAGGGGGAGCAAGGCCGGCGAGCCGGGAGGCCAGCGCCAGTTCGGCGCGGTAGATCGCCATCGCCTCTGCGTCCTCGGGCAGGTCGAGATCGAGCATGAAGTCGATGGTGCCGAAAGCCAGGCGCACGACCCCGGGGATTTCTGCAATTGTGCGCGCTGCCGCGAGGCCGCGCGCGGTCTCGATCAGTGGAATGACCGGCTTCGGCATCCGGGCGACGTCATCCGCCGTTTCGGCCTTGGCCAGCATGACGCCGGCAATGCCCGGATGGTCGAGACACTTCATGTCGGCATCATGCCATGGCGTGCCGGCGGCATTGATCCGCACGAACACCCCGGCGTCGGCGGCGAGCGCGGCGAGCAGGCCGGCCCGCGCCGCCTCCTTATCCGCCGGTGCGACCGCATCCTCGAGATCGACGATGACCGCATCGGCCCCCGAGGCGAACGCCTTGGTTATCCGCTCGGGGCGGGTCGCCGGGACGAAGAGGAAGCTGCGGGCAGTGGCGGGATCACGCATGAAAGGTCTCGTCTCGACATTGGCGGGCAGGGCGGGCCGCTGGCATGACGCGGCTGCATCCGAAGGCCGATCCTACCTAGCCGAACCGCCCTTCGGAACGGGCTGGACGTCTATCGACCCGATAGTCCGGCCCTATCCACCCGCTGACGGCCGGGCAGCTGGCGCGGTCCCTCCATCGTGAGTGACGTCAGGGGCTTGTCGCCAACCCTTGCGAAAGTGATTCAGCCGGTTCGATCAGAACTGGAAGCGGCAAGCCTCTATCGCAGACGATCGTGCGGCCTCCATAGGAGGGGGCTATCGCCTCCATCGCCGGCGCGATCTGCCGGTTTCCGCGCCGGACGCTATGCTGTCCCGAGCACAGGAGCGCAGCATGACCACGATCGACACCCATGACGAGATCCGCGAAGCGGTAGGCCGGCTCTGCCAGGATTTCCCGGGCAGCTACTGGCGCGAGCTGGACGAGCGCCGCGCCTATCCGACCGATTTCGTGAAGGCGCTGACCGAGGCCGGTTTCCTCTCGGCGCTGATCCCGGAAGAATTCGGCGGATCGGGGCTGCCGCTTTCGGCCGCCGCGGTGATCCTCGAGGAAATCCACCGTCAGGGCGGCAATGCTGGCGCCTGCCACGCGCAGATGTACACGATGGGCACGCTGCTGCGGCATGGCTCGGACGCCCAGAAGCAGGCCTATCTGCCGCAGATCGCCGAGGGGACGCTGCGGCTGCAGTCCTTCGGCGTCACCGAGCCCACCAGCGGCACCGACACCGGCTCGCTGCGCACCACCGCCCGCCGCGACGGCGACGTCTATAGGATCAACGGCCAGAAGATCTGGATCTCGCGGTCCGAGCATTCCGACCTGATGATCCTGCTCTGCCGCACGACGCCGCTGGACCAGGTCGAGAAGAAGACGCAAGGACTGTCGGTCTTTCTCGTCGACATGCCCGAGGCCAAGGCGAACGGCCTGACCATCCGGCCGATCCGCACGATGATGAACCACGCCACGACGGAGCTCTTCTTCGACGACGTGCCGGTGCCGGCCGCCAACATGATCGGCGAGGAAGGGAAGGGGTTCCGCTACATCCTCTCGGGCATGAATGCCGAGCGGATCCTGATCGCCGCCGAATGTATCGGCGACGCCAAATGGTTCATCGACAAGGCCGCCGCCTATGCCGGCGAGCGGGTCGTCTTCGGCCGGCCGATCGGCCAGAACCAGGGCCTCCAGTTCCCGATTGCCAAGGCCTATGCCCGCATGCGGGCGGCCGAGCTGATGCTGCACGAGGCGATAAGGCTTTATGAGGCGAACGAGAATCCCGGCGCCGAGGCGAACATGGCCAAGATGCTGGCCGCCGAGGCGAGCTGGGAGGCGGCCGAGGCCTGCGTCCAGACCCATGGCGGCTTCGGCTTTGCCGAGGAATACGACGTGGAGCGCAAGTTCCGCGAGACGCGCCTCTACCAGGTGGCGCCGATCTCCACCAATCTCATCCTCTCCTACCTCGCCGAGCACGTTCTCGGCATGCCGCGGAGCTATTGATGTCGATCGCCGCCCGTCTCGCCCGTTTCGCGCTCGCCGAAAATCCCGGCTCGCCGGCGGCCCGCCGCTTCGCCCGGCTGTCGCTCCTCGACTGGGCGACGGCGGGACTGGCCGGGCGCAGCGAGCCGGTGGCGATCGCGGCGCGGCGCATGGCGGCGAGTGAAGCAGGTGCCGGCGCAAGCCTCATCGGCGGCGGGACGGCGACGCCGCGCGCGGCGGCGCTCGCCAATGGCACGACCAGCCACGCGCTGGATTACGACGACACGCATTTCCTCCATATCGGCCATCCGAGCGTCGTCGTGATGTCGGCAGCCCTTGCGATGGCAGAGATGGAAGGTTCGTCCGGCCAGGCCTTTCTCGACGCGCTGGTCGTCGGGCTCGAGGCGACCTGCCGGGTGGGCGACTGGCTGGGCCGGTCGCATTACGAGGCCGGCTTCCACCAGACCGGCACCGCCGGCGCCTTCGGCGCAACCGCGGCGGCCGGGCGCCTTGCCGGGCTCGACGAGGCCGCGATGATCTTCGCACTGGGCCTCGCGACGACACGCGCATCGGGGCTGAAGAGCCAGATGGGGACGATGGCGAAACCGCTCAACGCGGGCTTTGCCGCCGAGGCCGGCGTGACCTGCGCGCTCCTCGCGCGGGCCGGCGTCGCCTCCAATCCGAACGGGTTCGAGGACCGCCAGGGTTTCGGGCCGACCCATGCAGGAAGCGGACACATGGCCGCCTTCGACGGGCTCGGCGAGACCTGGGTCTTTCCCGACATTTCCTACAAGTTCCACGCCTGCTGCCACGGCCTTCACGCGACGCTCGAGGCACTGCAAAGCCTGCGGGACGACGGCCTGACATCCGAGGCCATTCGCAGCGTGACGATCTGCACCAACCCGCGCTGGTTCGACGTCTGCAACAAGCCGGAACCGGCGACGGGTCTGGAAGCGAAGTTCAGCTATCGCCTCGTTACCGCCATGGCCCTTCACGGGCTCGATACGGCGGATCTCGCCGTCTACGACGCAGCCAACTGCGTGCGCCCCGATCTCGTGGCCCTGCGCGACCGGGTCACGGTCGAGGCGGATGCGTCACTGACCGACACGCAGTCCCGCGTGTCCCTAGAAACGAAAGACGGCCGGCAACTGACCGCCCGCCACGACCTCCTGGCCGCCGCCGATCCGGACACCATCGAGACCCGGCTTGCCGCAAAATCCGCGACGCTCCTCGGCGGCGACCTGTCGGGCGCTCTCCTGCAGGCGGTCGACGGCCTCGGCGAGGCGGACAGCGTCGATGCACTGGCGACGCTTCTCGCAACGAAGGCGCCGGCCGACTGACCCGTCCTCGCGAACGATTTGTGGTTGATGATCCACGGCAGGCCCGGGCGGCGCGTTATCATGGCTGCTGCCGTCCCGGCTTCGCCCTGACAGCAACCCCAGCGCGATGCCTTCGCGCGGGGATGGCGCTCGCCATCACATGTCCGGTTCCACCTGCGGTATCCTACGGCCTCATCGAGTATTTGCGCAGGCTCGATGTGATGCGCCAGCTTGGCTTATCCTTGCGCCGCGTGGTGCCGCATGGCGGCCGCCAAATGTCGTTGAACATCACGGCGGGTCTGCATCTTGGCAGCGATGAAAGCCAACCTACCGTGTTTCCGCGACTTCGCCGATGGGTAGTGCCCTGGCGGATGGTTACGTCGGCTTGCCATCGATCCCGGGCATCGGCTTCGAAGCGGAATCGGCGCTGTACCAACTGAAGCAGGAGCCCGCGAATTGCGGCTGCTGCGTGCCGTCGTCCGCGGCGTAGAGCGCGTCGGGATCCGCTTCGGTTGCCGCTCCGGCTACAGGCCGGCGAGATCCTTCAGCACCGAGCGCGACGCCCGATAGGTCAGGGCGGCGATGGTCAGCGTCGGGTTGCCGGTACCGACGGTGGGAAAGGTGCCGCTGCCGAGCAGGTAGAGGTTCTTATGGTCCCAACTGCGCAGATTGGAACCGACCACCGAGTCGGCCGCCGTCGCGCCCATCCGGTATGTGCCCATGATGTGGCCGGCGCCGTACAAGTTGATGTCGTAGTGCTTCCCATCCATGTCGAACGCGACTGCAGGAAGGCCGACATCATCGATGAAGCGGGTGTAATTTTTCCCGATCTGCCTGAAGATCCTCTCGGTCGTAATTTGTGCCGAGACCAAGCCGCGCAGCGTGTACTCGCTGTGTGAAATCGAATAGTTGACCTCCGGCCGCGGCAGGCCGAGTCCATCGGTGTAGCGGGCCGACAGGGTGATACGATTGGTCTCTTGCGGCTCCTGCTCGACCAGATAGCACAGCCGGACCATCCGGGTGTTGAAGTCGTTCAGCCGGTCGATCAGCGCCCGCCCGTAGAGCTTGTCGCGGTCCGGGTTGAGCTGTGACTTGTTGCTGCCGTGGACGAAGTCCCGGAGCGAGGTCGCAGGATCGTCGTCGGCCCATTCCCAGCCGACATTGCCGACATCGATCCGCCAGGCCGAGCGCTCCTTGCGGAACGGTCCGTCGCGCAGGCTCTCGACGCCGGAGCCGCTGCGCGGACCGCGATAGGGGAAATATTGCCGCGTGCTCAGTCCCCATCCGAGATAGCACAGGTGATCCATCAGGTTGCGGCCGACCTGGCCGGACGAATTGGCGACGCCGCGACGGCCGTTCGACATCAGCAGCAATTTCACCGTTTCCACGGCATGAGCCGCCAGAACGACGATCTTCGCCGTCGCCTGCTCGCGGCTCACGGCATAGTTTCCCGGCTCGCCGGTATATTTCAGGTAGCTGACGCTAGAAATACGGCCGTCGGCGCCGACCGTCAGATCGCAGGCGACCGCCTGGGTGAGCGTCGTCACGTTCTGGGTCGCCTCGGCCGCGCGCAGCGTTACCTGTGCGTCGTACTTGGCTTGGATCGGGCAGATCGGGATGCAGCTGGAATTGCCCTGGCAGGCAGGCCGGTCGTTGCGATACTGCGAGTTGCGCCCCTGCGGGGTGCAGGTCATTTCGAGCGGCTGACCGTCGACTGTCAGGCCGGCGATATCCTCGCCCAGCCGGGTGTCGGAGACGCTCTGCGGAATACGCGCCATCGGATATTCATAGCCGGGCGGAAACTGCTCGCCGAGATAGGGCTGCAGCGCGCGCTGGTCGGCGATGTCGGCAGAGACGCCAATCTCGTCCTCCGCCCTGGCGTAGTCGTCGAACAGATCGGCGATATCGAGCGGCCAGTCGACCAGCACGCCATAGGCCGACTTCATCCGGAAATCGTTGGGCACGAGGCGCAGGCACGTTCCCAGCCAGTGCCAGGTGGTGCCACCGGCCAGCCGTTCGTAGGTCGACAGGAACGGCAGGTCCGAGCTGACCGGATAGGTCAGGTAGCTTTTCTGGTTGAGGGCGGCGATCCGCTTCGGCCTGTCTTTGTCATTCAGTGTCGGCCAGCCGAAGGTCATCGCCGTCGTCGCGCGCGGGGCCGCTTCGGACGCCGGATCATCGGCATAGGGCGGGTACGGGGTCTCCGGCAGCTTGCCGGTCGCCGTCAGATAGGTGCCGTGAAACGCCTTGCGATTGTCGCGATCAAGGGGACCGGATTCCAGAATGAGCACGCGCTTGCCCTGCGTCCCGAGTTCCTTGGCCATGATCGCGCCGGCGATGCCGGCACCGACGATGACCACGTCGTAAGTCGCGTTCGCGGGCATGGCGGGCTCCTACAGAAAGTCGTCGAGGGGCGCGGGAAGCGTAGCCCAGTAGCCGAATTTCTGGTGGCTGACTCCGGTGGGATGGGCCTGGATCGCCCGCCACGCCAAGCCCTCGGCATAAATGTTGGCCGACGGGATCGCGGCATCGCCGCCCGGCGGTGCGATCTGACCCAGGTACCAGAACAAGATCAACGCTCGGGCGGTGTCGGCCACGGCCTTGTCCGCCTCATCGTCCAGGATGCCTCGGGCGATGTCGTCGGGCGTTTGGCCGCTTGCGAGACCCGTCCGGTAGAGGCCCAGGAGATCGTCGGCGGCGCTGCCGTAGATCCTGACGAACTCGCCGTAGAAATCCGCCGATTGCTGCGCGAACTGCAGCGTCTGTTCGGAGAATCCGGTCAGCAGGCTGGACAGCGCGAAGAATTCCTTGGGCGGGGCGGTGGTCATCGCTCACTCCTTCGCCATGACGCGCGACAGGATGTAGGTGAAGTCTGAGAGCTTCGCCGCGGGCGTCGCGGTGGCGCGGTTGTGGCAGCCGATACAACTCGACGACACCATCGGCGTGTCGCCCTGCATGAAGGTCTCGATGGCAGTGTTGGCGAGATACGGCGGAAACGGCCGGCCGGTCGGGTCGGTGGTGTCGGTCGGTTTCTGCGGGTACTGGGTGCCGATCAGCATGTAGTTGGCCCAGACCGTATCTGGGTTTGCTTTTTTCAGCTCGGCCTGGAATTTGGCGTTGAGGGCGGCGGTCTCGGCATCCACCGGGGTCACGCGCACCACCTGGACCGGAACCTGGCCCGGGCGTGTCGGGTCCCAAGGTGTGTCCGGCAGCGCGTTCGGGGTGCAGGACTCCCCCGATCCGCTCTGCAGACAGTCGGGATCGTAGAAATTGTAGTGTCCGGTCTTTTCGGCGCCGGCGTCGGGCGCGTTGTCGACATGCTCGAAAGTTGACCAGATCCATTGCGGTGCGGATTCGGTCTTGGTCGAAATGTGCATGCCGACCAGGCCAAGCCGCATGCGGGTGCACTGGTCGCCGCTGACGACATAGGCGTCGATGGTGTGGAAGCGCGCCGGATCGTCGCCGTCACCGAGCGGTTTCCACGCCGCCTTGACCATGGTAGCGCCTTCCGCGCCCATGGCGCGCGACCGGGCCGGGAAGTCGATGGTGCCGAACGCTTTCAGTCCGGCCTGCGTGTACAGCCGGTTGTCGACGATATAGTCGTACATCAGCCGGTTGACGACGATCTCGTAACGCACGTAGCTGGCGTTCAGATCGATCAGCGGCCCGGCCTGGGCCTGGACCGAACTCGACACAACGCCTTCCGCCTTGGTGGCGCGATACAGCACGCGCGCCGTTTCGGCGGCCCCGATGGCCTGGCAGGCCGGCGGAGGGACCTGCGGAGTGCCCCAGGCGGGCGGCGTCTCGCCGTCCGCGACCAGGATCCGGTAATCCTCCATCCAGGTGCCCCAGACGGTGGCGTTGTCGCCGTTCGCGCCGATCGTTTGCGCGTCAGCCCGGCCGTCGGCTCGCACCGGCCAGTTGAGCGAGACGAAGCTCTTCCAGGAAAAGGTGTCGTAGTAGGAATGGTCGCCCACCGGATTTTCGGCGGCCACATCGGCGGGGACGCGGCTACTCAGCGCCACCGCGCCGTCCAGCATCGAGTCCGGCGCGCTCGGACTCCCCGCGAACAACCCGAACCCCGCCGCCGCCGCCGCGACCAGGATCGCGGCTCCGGCGATATACCCCGCTTTGGAAATCTGCATGGCTCGGCGCCTTGGCTGTGTCGATCAGATGTCGGCGTAGTAAAGCGAGCTTTCGGCGATCGCGGGCGGCGTCGCGTAGGTCATCACGCCGCACGTCTCTCGCTTGGCGCTGAAGACTTTCTTGAGATCCCTGACAATCCCGTGACTGGAGGACCCGATGTCGAAATCCGGGGTAGGCATGGTGCCGCCGCCGGTCCTGGTCATGCACCTGAACGCTCCGAAGATGTTCCTGCGCGAACCGACGAGGCGCTGGCCCACGCCCTCCTCGCGATGCGGGTAGAGGCTGAAGTCGAGAATTTCCGACTGGTTGGAGGCGACGACACCCGCGCGCCCGTCGAGATCGTCGATCTGGAGGCTGAACAGCTTGCCCCCCGCCGGTTCCGTAACCGGCGCCGGAATCGTCAAGTCCCAGCGGGTACATGTGAGGTTGTTCAACGCCGGGGTCGTGTAGGTAAACGGGTGGGTCATCACTTTGTTTTCGCCGAAATTATGCATCCCCCAATAGACCGCAATACGGTCGTCGCAGGGCACCCACAGCCGGTAGTTGCCGATCGTCTTGGTGTGGTCGCGGCCGAGGATGAAATCCGAACTGCTCAATCCGAAGGGCGTCTGCGCGCGGCGCTCTGCGCCGTATGAGACGATGTTGATCTCGCATTCATGCGTCGGCTCGGTGCCGAGGCTCGCCGGTGGCTTGTCGCCGTAGGCGATCGGCTTGGTGATGTCGGCATAGGCCTGCGGATCGTTGACGCCGGAATCGGAACTGTAGGCCATGAAGTTGATGTTCATCATCCCCATCGGCTCGTCGGTCGCCAGGTCGTCGAAGGCGAAGGCCTTCAGGCTCGCCGACTGGGTCGCCAGGATCGGATCGAGGACCGCGATCGGCACGGCGTAATAGACCCAGAGGGCCGAAAACGTGCCGTACCAGAACGGCGGATTGCCGGGTGTCGGCATGGTGCGGTGAACGCCGCCGGACTCTGTCATCACTTTCTCCCTCCGATATTCGCTGCCGTCGCCGGCAATACGCCTTCCTGGGTTTCCCGTAGCAGGCTGCGCGCGGACCGAAGGTCGTCGGTGTCGAAGCCTTCGGTGAATGTTGCGAAGACATCCGAGAGCGCGGCGCGCGCGCCGGCGAAGTCTTGGCTTTGCATCTGCAGTCGTGCCAGCATCAGTGCCAGGCGGAGTTCGAGCGCGCGGGCCTTACGCGATCTCGCGTCGGCTATCGCCTCCGACAGGCGCACGACGACCGCCTCGTTGTCGAGGTCCGACCGGTCCAGTAGCAACTGGCAGTGTACCCTTTCGATTTCCGGCGCCCACCAATGCTCCCCGGTGCGAGCGATGAACTCGACCGCTTCCTCGATCGAGCGGAGCGCCGCCTCCGTCTGGCCGTGATCTTTGTCCGCCTCCGCGAGCAGGCTGAGGAAATAGCTCAGTCCCAGCCGTGAATTGGTTTCCTGCCAATGGGTCAGGCCGCGGCGGATGCGTTCCGACGTGGCCGCGGGCTCGTGCGAGTTCGAGGCAGCCCAGCCGAGCAGCACTTCCGTCCAGCCGACCCAGAACTGGAAAGCGCGGTCCTTGGAAAATTTCAGCGCTTCTTCCGCCAACTCGGCCGTGCGTTTGCGGTCGCCGCAGAACTGATAGGTCCAAGCGGCGAAGCTTTTCGACAGGGCGATGCTGAATTTGTGCTCGATGTCGTGGGCGATTTCGATGGCGCACTCGCTCTCGCGCCGCGCCCGGTCGGGATAGCCGAGCAGCCAGTCGGCCCAGCCGGCATAGGCATACGAGGCGACCCAGGGATCGACGACATCGAAGGTCAGCAGCCGGGCGCGCGCCTGCGGCGTCGCCTCGGTGTCGATGACGTGCTGCAAATGCAACCTGGCCCGTTCGATTTCGCCCATGTAGAACAGCGTCGCGCCGATCGCGCGATTGGCGGCGATGTCGAACACGAGATCATCGGATTGCCGCGCCAGGTTCGACAGTTGGTCCGTCAATTCGAGCGCTTCCCGGTAGTTCGCCCGCAACAGGTAGAAGCGCCACATGCCGTAGACCACTGGAAACAGATCGGGGGGTTCTCCCATGCCGCCGCACAGCTTGCGCGCCCGTGTGTAAGTCTGCTCCAGTTGATTCGACGCGTATCCCTCGGCCGAGGCCAGCGGGACGGCAACCGTGATCAGGATCTTCAGTTCCTGGTGATCGCGCTCCGGCGAGGGCGGCAGAGCGTCGATCTGCTTGAGCGCTTTGGTAAAATGATCGATCGCCTCGCGGTTACCCGATCCGGCCATCGCCTTCTGCCCGGCGCGCACCCAATAGAAGATCGCCTTGTCGGGCTGGCGCGCCCGTGTGTAGTGGTGGGCCAGGACTTCCGGATCGGCAGCGGCGATGTCCGGCGATATCGTCTCCAGCATCCGGGCGATGCGCAGATGATAGAACACCCGGCGGCTCTTCAGCAGAGTCTGATAGGCAGCATCCTGGACCAGCGCGTGCTTGAACTTGTAGGTCGATTCCGGCGGCACGCCATAGGCGAAGATGAGCTCGGACTCGGCCAGGGAGGCGAGGGCGGAGTCGAGCTCCTGCGCGGTCTTCGGCTCAGCGACGGCAGCGAGCAGGGCGTAGTCGAAAACCCGCCCGATGCAGGCGGCGATCTGGGCCACGTCGCGCGCCGGCGCCAGCCGGTCGAGCCGCGCCATGAGCGAGTCCTGCAGGCTGTCTGGAATCGCGAAGGCCGACAGCGGCTCGCTCAGATCATAGTGATCGCCGGCGTCGATCAGCAGTCCGGTTTCGAGCACCGTTCGGGTCAATTCCTCGACGAATAGTGGGATACCGTCGGTTTTCGATAGAATGTGCTGGACCAACTCCGCCGGCAACGTCTTGCCCTCGGCGACGCGGTTGATGATGGCTGTGCCTTCCGTCCGCCCCAGTCGGCTTAGCGTGATCGAGGAGATATGCGCCTGACCGTCCCAGTGGCTCGTGAATTCCGGCCGGAACGTGACAATCAGCAGCAGCCGTAGTTCCGGCGCCCGCTCGATGACCAGGTTGAACATTTCGATCGAGGTCGGATCCAGCCAGTGGGCATCCTCGACGATCATCAGGATCGGCCGGTCGCTGCTGAACCCTTCGATCAGACGGACCAGCGCGGCAAGCGTCTCGCGTTTCAGCATACGCGTATCGCCTTCGGGTAGCCGGTATCGGTCTCCGGTCGGCACGGACATCATCGCGGCGACCAGCGGCACGGTTTCGGCAAGGTCGCAGCCAGAGGCTTCGACGAAGGTCTCGAGCTTCCTGAGCCTGACTTCGGGCGTCTCGCCCGGCTGCCAGCGGGCGGCGCGTTCGAAGTGCTCGATCGTGGGAAACAGCGCGCTGTTGGCGTGGTAGTTCGAGCAGAACATCCGCACGTCGCGTTTGGTTTCGCTGCTCAGGCGCTCGAGAAGCGCCTGGGTCAAGCGCGACTTGCCGATGCCGGGCTCGCCGGTCAGCATGACGACCTGTCCGCTGCCGGCCTTGGCAAGACTCCAGCGCCGCAGCAACAGATCGATTTCCTCCTCCCGTCCGATGAGCGGCACCAGCGACTTGCCGTGCAGAGCCTCGAAGCGTCCTTCGGCGTCACCTTTGCCGAGCACTTTCCAGGCGTGCATCGGTTGCGGGATCCCCTTGAAAACGCTCACGCCAAGATCCTCGACGCTGAAGATATCGCCGATCAGCCGACGCGTGCTCGCGGCAATGACAATTTCGCCCGGCTCCGCCACCCCCTGCAGCCGCGCTGCCAGGTTCGGCGTGTCACCGACGACGGAGCGCTCCTGCGCTTCTCCCTCTCCGACGAGATCGCCGACCACGACAAGGCCTGTGGCGATGCCCACTCGCACCGCCAGCGGCTTTAGAGACGGGGTTTGGATTTCGCCGACGCCCTCGACGATCAGGCGCGCCGCCCGCACGGCCCGTTCGGCAGCGTCCTCATGTGCGCGCGGCCAGCCGAAATAGGCCACCACGCCGTCGCCCGCGAATTTGGCGACGTGGCCTTCGAAGCGGGCCACGACACCGGCCACCGTGTCCTGGTAGGCGAGGATCAGATCCCGCATGTCCTCTGGATCGAGCCCGGCGGATAAGGCCGTCGAGCCGACGAGATCGCAGAACATCACTGTCAGGTGCCGGCGCTCTGCGGCGGATGCCGCCTCGGTGGACGGTACACCGGCTGACGGCTCGGATGCGGGCTCCAGCCCATTATGCGCCTCGGCGGCAGACGCGACGGACCGCGGGACACCATGCAGCTGGGCAATCGCCTTCAGCAGCTTGAGGCGGTGGCCGAGCGGCACCTGCAGTTCCTTCAGGTGCTCTTCCGTCAGTTCGCCCAGGACATCGTCGTCAATTGCGTTCTCAGCGAACAAATCCGCATAAAGGCCGAGACCGATGCCATCCAGCCAAGCGGCGACATTCATAACTTCGTAGTCCTTTGGTGAGAACACGGATATTTAAATTTTGGGCCAGCCTCTCGGTAGAATTCGGCGTATGTATTCCCCTGAGGAATTATATGGCGATAGTGTACGCAGCATTGTATAGCTTTAGCAAGCATCCGATAAGACGTTGCGGAAAGGGACGCCGGCCTGCCGAATTAGCCCGGGCCGCGTTTCTTCACCTCGGGAGCGAGCTGACGGCACCAAAGCTCTCCCCGCAAAGCTCCTGAGTGTCGGCGTTGAAACCGCAACACCTCGTTCAGCTTCTCTTATGCCCGTCCGGGTCCAGTCGCGACGGGCCCTTGTAGCGGAAGCGGGAGAGATAATCCGACAGCGCGAGGCGTTCGATCTCGGCGTCAAGTCCGAGGTCGTCCGGACGCAGGAGCTATACGAAAGTGAACCTGACCGGGGCATCAGCCTCCGGGCAGCGCTGGCGGAGGCGGCTCACCGAGAGATGCAGCTTCGGGAGGCCAGTCTGGATCGGAGGCAAAGGTCGTTGCGCTACAGAAAGCGGTCGCCGATTTCCGGACGGAGCTTGCAACACGCGAGAGTTGGGCGTGTCCCAGGGCGGGCGAGCTGTCATCTGCTGCCTCCTACCCAGTCTGTGATCTACCTGAATCAGCGGGGCAGGGTGTCCTGCGTGCCCCGCTCAGATCAGGCCGAGCAGGGCCATCACCACGACACTGAGGACGATGGAGATGACAATGGATCCCAAGCAGCCCAAGCGATTGGAAAAGAACAAGAACATCAATCGTATCCGCCGTTGATCGAAATACACCGGGATGGGAGTGAGGATCTGGGGGAAACAACGGCTTGAAGCCATCCAATGGCGGAGAGGAAGTCCGTCGAACTCATGCCGCTGATCGTTTCGCGTTGTACGAGAGTGCCATATAAATCCGTGTCTTATTTGTGAATCGATCTACCTCTGTCCATCTACGTCCGCTACAATCTTGTCAATCTGTTGGGATAGGTGTTGGGGTAAGTCGAAGCAAATGGCGAGAACGGCAAACAAGCTGAGTGCGCGGGCGGTCGCGACGATCACCAAGCCAGGGCGCCATTCTGACGGCAACGGCCTCTATCTCGTAGTCGGACCCGGATCCTCCCGCCGTTGGCTCTTCATGTTTCGGTGGCAGGGCAAGCTGAAAGAGATGGGGCTCGGAGGCGTCTCGTCAGTCACGCTCGCTAAGGCACGAGTGCGCGCTAATGAGGCTCGGCAGGTGCTCTCAGAGGGGCGCAATCCGATCGATGAGCGGCGTGCAGGACGGGAAGAACGCGAAGCTGCGGTCACCTTCGGCGCCTTTGCCGACGAACTGGTCAAGGATCTGGCACACGCCTTTCGCAACGAGAAGCATATAGCCCAGTGGACAATGACACTTACCAACTACGCAGCGCCGCTGCGTAAAATGCCTCTGCAGGATATCGCGACAGACGACGTACTGAAGGTGCTGAAGCCCATCTGGCAGACGAAGAACGAAACCGCATCACGCCTGCGTGGACGCATCGAGCGGGTGCTGGATGCAGCAAAGGCAAGAGGGCTTCGTTCAGGTGAGAACCCAGCACGCTGGCGTGGTCACCTCGAAATGCTGCTTCCGAAACGCCAGAAACTTCAGCGGGGTCATCACGCCGCTATGGCGTATCAGGACATTCCTTGCTTCATGGCAGACCTGCACTCTCGCAAGGCTTTAGCCGCGCTCGCGCTTGAGTTCGGGATATTGACCGCTGCACGTTCCGGAGAGGTGCTAGGCGCGCTTTGGTCTGAGATGGATCAGGAGGCGAAGCTGTGGACCGTCCCCGCCGAACGGATGAAGGCCGGCCGGCAGCACAGAGTGCCGCTGTCGCCGCGGGCACTGGAAATTTTGAAAGAGATGGAGCAAGCGAAAGTGAGCGACTATATCTTTCCAGGCCAGAAGGCGGATAGCCCGCTTTCCAATATGGCCATGCAGATGATGATGCGGCGGATGGGTAGGGGGCACTTCACTGTTCATGGATTTCGCTCTGCCTTCCGCGATTGGGTAGGCGAGACGACAGACTTTCCACGGGAGCTAGCGGAACTGGCTCTTGCGCACACGGTAGGAGACGCAACCGAACGGGCATACTCACGTGGAGATGCCTTGGAAAAGAGGCGAGTGCTGATGGACACTTGGGCGAACCATTGTGGGAACCCGTTTTCGCGGAGCCAAGCCACTAGAGCCGATGAATCGCACTAAGCGCTGCGAGGCATGCTAATCAGCGGTTCGTGTGAACCCATATAGCTTTCTCAACGAGCTGCCCTCGTAATTTGCACCGAGCTCCGACGCCGCATTCTTCGAAACATTTATCCTGAGGGGGACCCAAGGGGGGAGGGCCGGGTATACGCCCGTTAGTATACATGGGATGCCTCTGACGAGAGTATCCTTCGCGGCGGTGAGCATCTAATCATGGTCACCGTTATTCCACGTTGTGATAGCGGTCATAATCCTGTTTACTGCAAGACAATATGAGTCTTAATGTGCGCGTAGAGCATACTAAATGACAAAAAAGACCCGAACGGCAAGAACCGCAGGCCTATTGCGAGGGCTTCAAACTCGAAATGCCGACGCAGCAATTTTATTAAGAACCTTAAAAAACCTCAAGAAAACCATTGCCGGGAATGAGGTGGGAGGAGTCTACACCGAGCTTTACGAAAGTCCGCTGTATAAGCATTTGGGTCTTCCAGACGATTTTCCACGGAAGCCTCCCACCTACGCGCGCTTTTATCGTATTGATGATCGCGATATGGGCGTAGAGCTGGCAATTGCAAAAAACCGTATTGAGCGGTCTCAGCAAAAACTGTCCGAAGCGTTCGTCGCGATACGTGAAATAAACGATAGTATGACGCGCTCCCAATGGGGTAATGCATCCGATCTTGTGGACGGATTCAGAGCAGAATACGGCGAATCTCTAATAATTCTCTCCAAGGCGTCATTAATTAGCAGATTCACAAAGGCTGAAAAGGTTCCTGGTAATATACACGCGCTGCTGCGACAGTATGGGGTGCTTAGCCGGAATATATCTGCGCTTGCGATCAACGATACAATTGGAGCTGAGTACGAATACGACTCTCTTCGAGAAAACACGATTGCCTACTATGGCGTAAATAAGTATTTCCCTCCGAGGGAGGCAGATGAACGCTACGGTTATGACCTGGTTCGTACTACTATGTATCCGTATTCGTGGGATCCGGAACGCTTCACAAGCAGTTTGAACTCTCTTTTGAATTCCTCTCTTATAGACACTGCCGTCTATCTAATGTCTCACGTATCTAGTCCTGTCTTGCGAGAAGCGCTGAGCATAGACGCTAGCACGTTGAGCGATATTCCGTCTGAATTATTGTCGACGTGGGAAGAGTTAAGCGGCGCACCAATGCCAAAATTCAAATACGACGATGAAGAGTGGTTCCAACAGTTTTACGAGTATCGGATCGGCGTTGCATTCAAGGAATTGAACGAATTTCGGGACTTCCGACTGGCGGTTGATCCCTACGTGCGCGATCCAAGCGATACTTATCTCGTCGTCCCGCCAGTAATCTACGATAACGCAAACAAATATTTCGTGAATGAAGCCGGGTTGCCTAACCTGCAGGAGATCGCGCGCAGAACCGCATCCCAGTTTACTGATTACAACGCTAAGGACGTCGGGGTGACTATAATGACCGCCGCCTTCATTAGGGTGCTGCGGCAAACAGATGTATTGTCATCTCTGTCGGAGGAAGACTTACTAGCCATACTGAACGCGACGTATTCAGTATCGGATTTCTCTACCTCAGATGAACTGCGCCGACTTTCCGAAGCGAATACAGACAGCCTCCTGTATAAATATATTGTTGCTGCTCTCGTATTTGATCAGACAAGTCGTAATATCGATCGAACAAAATTGATAAATTGTCTTCAGGATGTCGTCTTCGAACGTTGTGATGGTGATTTAATCGCATTTGCACGACTGCTTGCTCGTGCTGGAGCTCATATTGCACGCCACTTCCACGGCCTATGTACGGATGAATTTTTAGGGCTGCTATTCAGACTATATGCGACGGCATCTGAGGTGAGTGAGGCACGGGCCGCGATTCAAGAGTGGTTCGCCGATGAGTTCGATGAGCCTCGCGCTCGGGAGCGAGCTCGTTCAATCCGTCTCAACAGGCGGTTGCAAATACGACGGGGGCAGATCAATGAAACGAGGATTTTCGTCGATACACTAAGATTTAACCAGTGGGTAGAAGAGAATCTCTACAGCCAACTAGCAGCCGGATTCGGGGCATTCGATGGCGCCGATCAGCAACTGGAAACAGGACTGAACCTGGGAAATTTCGCGGAGAGACGTACGCCGACTGGGCTCCTGGCGAGCTCTTTGGAAGACGCTTTCACCGAGTTCTGTGGGAATGCTCAGTACGGGGTCGACTCATATCTCGGTCGGCGTATCCGTCATGGCACATTGATTGGCACCATGTCTGGGCCCCTATTCGCGGTGCTTCGCAGCGATGACGCTCGCGTCTACAGAGAGAACCCCGTTATTAAGGAGGCGGTTGACCACTGGATAAGCCAGTTCGAGACAAAAGTTCGTTTCTTGGCTGCTAACGAACTTCAAATTCGCTCGCCTCAGAAGCCCAAGGGACTCATACATGCTAGCCTTTTGGATCCGGAGAAAAAGGATGTGGTTTATAGTGCACTGAGACGGATGGTTGCCCTATATCTGGACCATCGATCCATCGCGCTCGCATCGGCGTTGATGACTGACGGGTGCTGGCAACTGTTGGAGGTTGATCTTCGGAGGATCCGACAGAAATTGTCTGACCACCGAACTTCATGGGGTAGGATCACCGCGCTAGATTTGCCTGTTTCTTCGCCTAACGTCACTCAACGGGAAGTCCAAACGCTCATATCCGTGTTGAACCAAACAGTCGACCAGCAATTTGCAATCCTGACTTCATGGTTCCACCGTCCGCGCTCGACCGCAAATACCGCGAAGCTTTCCGAGCTTTTCGATGTCACTTTCGCTGAAGCAGAGGAGCACAACCCTTCGTTCAAGCCAAAGGTAGTGAAGGAGGGGTTGGAGGAAATCGAGATCATAGGTGGAGCGTATCACCATCTTTATGATCTCATATCGCCCATTGTTACAAACGCGTCGCGACATGGGAAGCCCGATGGCGAGATCAGAATCCGCATGCAGTTGCGTCAGATCACAGAGAACGAACAACGTATCGAGGTTGAGATCACGTCAGAGCTGAAGGAGGGCGATACCGAAGCGTCCGTATCAGCGGAGATTGAGAGAACGCTCTCTAACGCCCCGGTAAACGCGTTTATCGAGGAAGGAAAGAGTGGCCTTCGGAAGCTGAAGCAGATGGAGGCACAGCTTCGCGAAGTCCAAAGCGTCGGTATCAGGATGAACGACGGCCGGCTCTCCGTTTCGTTTGAATTCAATCTCTTCCTGCGTGAGGTGTCCGAATGCTAGTCGTTGAGGACGATGATTTTAAGTACGAACGGATCTTAAACGTTCTGCTTCAGAGCGGTGTCGAGGATGTCGAGAGAGTTACGTCAGTAAGTGAAGCAATAGAACGCCTGGAGGAGCGGGATGTAGATGTATTGATACTCGACATGTCGTTGCCCGGACACCCGATTCGCCGTGGTGATGTATCCCCAACATCGCTGCTGTCTGGTGGTATCGAAGTGATTATGCATATGAGTGTCCGTGAGATAGCGGCGGCAGTTGTTATCGTAACCCAGTACCCTGAGGTCGAAATCGAAAACCGACTTGTACCAGTTCGGGATGTGAAGAAAAGTATAGCAGATGAATGTAGTTTTGACGTTCGTGAGGTGATATATTATATGGATCGTGCGAAAGAATGGGAGGAGTTATTGGTCAGGGCGATTAAGGTATGACGAGAGCGCTAATAATCGAAGATGAAGATGATAAATTTGACGATGTAAGGAGAATACTGGAGGAATACTACGACAGCGCAAATCTGGAAATACGAAGAGCGTCGACGAGAAATGAAGCGCTCCGTGATATCTATAATTGGCCAGCGAGCGTTATCGTAGTAGATTTAAATGTGCCGGGGGTTAGTGATTCACTGCCCACCGATGAAACCGATACGTTACTCGATGCCCTAATAACTTCCGAAGATAATGCACGAGCTTCTGTAATAGTATTAAGTGGTTATCCGGAGATATTCGAGCTCAACAGAGATCGTCTTGTCTCGGCGGGGATGGCGACGGTTGAATATGTAAGCGGGAGCCGTGTTTGGGAATCCGCTGTGAAGGCTATACTGAAGCGTACGGATGAAAAGATTTCGTTTCCTTTCATAATAATCACAGCGCTTGCGAAAGAAAGGGATGCATTCCGCCATTCTGATGCAGAGATTGGCGATCTGGCTGTCCTCAATGGTCTGGATTGCCAATACATTTCCGTCAGGGGTGTGAGGGGGGTATGCATCAAGCTTCCCAGGATGGGGTTGGTTGATAGTGCGGTTGTTACGGCAACGGCAATTTCTACGTTCGCGCCGGCCTGCGTGGCGATGGGAGGGATTTGTGGGGGGGTCGAAGAAGAGGCGGCCTTGGGGACACTGGTCGTAGCCGATCCCGTCTGGGAGTATCAAAGCGGTAAATGGTCTAACGACGACTTCAAATTGGATATGTACCAGGAGAATATGCGGCCGAACTATACACAGGAGATTAAGACACTCGCTGCGGATCTGAAGAAGAACGGTAAGTTGAAGGAGGGATTTTTCGATAGTGTGGTGAAAGAAGCCGGCATAAAATTCGCTCCTATGGCAACCGGTTCGGCGGTAATCGCTAACAAGGCGAGACTGGAAGAAATAAACGGGCAGCATCGCAAGCTCGCCGCCATTGATATGGAAATGTATGGGGTCTATCGCGCGGCTGCCTTATCGCGTCTGAACCCTTTTGTATTTGGGGCAAAGACAGTTGTCGATACTGCCGACAGCCGTAAGGGCGATCAATACCACGAGGCCGGTTCTGTAGTCTCGGCGCGTTTCTGTGTCGCTGCTATTGATAGGCTGATTGATGTAGGCTTATTCCGGTAGTAGCTCGTTGCGAACAAAGGCGCCTGGAGAACAAAGAAATAGTCCGTGGGCAATCTTTAGGAGATCTCAGACCATCTGGATTTAATCGGTCAGAAGATGAAACACCGGCGGCGAGCCGCCGTACACCGTCGCCGCCGGAGGATCAAGGGATACGCTGACGTAGATCGTTCTATCTAGCCAGCAGTTGGCCCGTTTACTTCAGTGACGTAAACGGATGCGCAGTCCTTATTAGGTGCAATCCAAGCACACCGCGTTTGCTTGCGCGTTTCTCGCGTTTGTAACCGAATGCGACGATCCGTTCAGACAGCCCGCGCTTTTTGTAATCGCGAGCGCCATTGTCTTCGGCCCATTCTGTGTAGCTGGTATAGAGCTCTTGGATAGACACCCAGCCGCCTTCCTCCGCTTCGCAACATTCGTCGAACCATTGGCCGACATCGTCTTCGTCCGCAGCATAGTCCTTAGTCGCCTCGCTAATACGAGCCGGAATATCGAGTCCATCCTCGTAATACGCGACTGCGCCTTCGATCATCCACTGGAGAATACCGCCGTACTCACGCCTTAGCTTTTCCGGAAGTGCCACGTCGGGCACCTCTGGCCGGAAGGTAGAGGTGAGAAAGAGCATCCGGCGCAAGAACGCCTGATCGGGTGTCTGAATGACCGGCCGATGATTTCCAGCCAAAACCAGCTTGAATTGGGGATCGAATTGAAAGTTGTCCTGGTACATAAAACGCGCTGTCTGCGTATCTCCGCTGGTGAGGCTCGTCAGCCGTTGCTGGCTCCACATTCCATCTGCAGGGACCTCGCTCATAGTGACCATGCGGGCACCTACAAGCTCAGCGACTTCCGTCGTGTGGCGGCTCTCCGCTCCTCTCATTAGGATCGTGGAGTTAGACATCCGAGCATAAGAACCGAGGATCTCCCGCACCACATTGAGCAGCACGGACTTCCCGTTACCTCCGGGGCCACAGAGGAACAGGAGCTTGTGTTCCCGCGTCTCTCCGGTAAGGCACAACCCAAAGAAGCGCTGGAGGAACAATGCGAGTTCGCTGTCACCCTGCGTGTAGTCCTCTAGGAATGTCCTGAACACTGGGATTTCCATCCCCGATGGCGCGACGCTGGTGCGCCTCGTCATCATGCGTTCCGGTGTGTGCAACTCCTTCTTCCCAGTCTTCAGGTCAATAACGAAGGTTGGGGTATTCAGCAGATGCCGATCGCGGTCGAAATCGAACGACGACACGTGATTTGCGCTCACATAGGCTGCCATCCGCAAAACCGCTGCCTGGCCGCTCGGGCTTGAGTAGCGCGACGCTAGCCGGTAGTGGGCGTCGGTCCAATTGCCTTTCTCGTCCTTCGGCGGACCGTACTCTTCAATGATCGAAACTAGGTTCTCGCGCAGGAATGTCTGTAAGTCATTTTCGACCTGCGCCTTGGTCACGTGTTCCCAGATTCCGGCTTCGTAAACCATCCAGCGCTTTGAGGAGCTGTCAAAGCGGAACCTGCTTTTGTGTTTCTCCATGAAGAGATGCTGGAGGTGATCATCACTCACGATCTTCAACGGGACAGAGTGCCCGATATGATAAATTGGTGAAATCGCGGCCTGAGGCACAGCATGCTCTGATCCGGTCTTCATTTGAACAATATTCGTCATTTTTCAAGAATCCTTTTGCGTCTGAGTGAAGCGAAGTGCTTCGGTAATTTGCTTGTCGAGATATGTATCGCCTAGGTATATGTCATGGACATCTCCTCTGTTGCTCGTGTTCTGTGGGGGTATCCGCAGCCGAAGAGCCGCTTTTACTTCGTCGGGGCGTGATCCGCCCCGGCTGAAATAACTCAACAGCAGCCGCCAGATATGATTGTGAAAATGCTGTTCGCGCTTGATATCGGCGAGAATGGGTGGCCAACCGGCAAATTGATCGCCTCCCTGCGAAGGCGAGATGCGACCGGTGTAGTTGCTTTTCGGCGGACGGGGGGGCGACCTGAACCGAGGGAGTTTGGTGGCAGTTGTAGGAGGCGGTGCTTGGAGGTTGACCGCCCCCGGTACGGAGGCGAAATGCTTCAGGACAAGCTCCGTCCGGATCGCGAATGGGTCATCCATTCCAATGAAGACGGGGCGTGCGGTAATGTGTGGTTGGACCGGGTTGTAGAGGGCCGGATCGATCAAGCCGCCCAACGATTTCGCCCAGCCTCTCAGTTGGATGCTCGTCCGGGGCTCGTCGAGCCAGAACCAAAGGTGCAATTTTATTACATCTTGTGTTGTGACGCCGGCCGACGATGAAAGTTGCCAGACGTAAGACACGTCTGAGAAATGCTCGCGTGGCAGCTGCGACACGGCATATTCAGCGAGGTCTACAGGGCACTCGTAGGACAAGCCTGGCGGCATCGAGAGATCATCGATGTCGACGCAAATCCACGAGCGGGCGGTGTCCTCGAAAGAGGGTGCGTTGCCCTCACGCCCATGTATCAACCGGCGCACACGCTTTCCCGGCGTAAGCGGATTTCCACGCAGCACCGTCATCTTCGGATACTGTTCGGCCCACTTTAGAAAATGGCTGAGGTCGATGATATCTGCTATGAAGTAGCGTACGGGCCGCCCTTTATATGCGGATTTGTACCCAAGTGACCGGACCGCGCTACCTTCACCCCGCTCAAAGGTCTTCACTTGAAGTGTCTTGCGCTGGGAAAAAGCGATAATCTCGTTTTCGGTCGCGAGCGGATGGTTGCCTTCGCAAACGTCAATGACGCGTGTCGGCTCATAACTCGCCATGGGTAAGTATTGAGGATGAGAATAATGATTCATTGTTCGTTTCCATGTGTATTCAGACATAGCTTCGCCGTTCGTCACAGAAGACGTTCTGCAGACCGGCGGTATTGTCTAGATGGTTTTGTCCTGCTTATCGCCGCGCAGGACGTACGGACGGACGCAGAGCTACGGAAAACCCAAGCGCTGTAGTAGGCAGCAATACTATATATTCTACTTTTCTATACGCATCAGTACGTCCCTGTGTCTATATGATTGATATTGCTGATTAATCCTGTATCGAGCCCGTGGACGCAGAGACGGTGACGCCCCATGCTGGCAGGCGGAAAGGTGCAAGTCTCCTCAACGTCTTGGAGTATATGTACAGATGATGCGATGTGCGCCGGAGATAGAAATGCTTCTTTCTTTACATCTGATGGATTTGATGTTGCCTCTTTCTGCTCGGGCGTGGCCAACTGTTTACCAGTCCGCACGAGTAAGGCGTGGGCGAGCGGCCGGCTGTTCAGCTTGCCGGGCGTTGTACGGAAGCCTGCTTCGGACGCTCTTTTCCCGGCCGGTTAGACGGTTGCCGTTCAGCTGGCGCCTTCCATGCGTTGATCGGATTGATAGGCTTCACGTTCGCGTTGCCAGGTTTCTGCCGCTTGGGCAGAAATGTAGCGACGACGTCCAACCTGGTAGCAATCCGGACCTAGGCGTTCGCTCCAGAGGCGATAGAGCATCGAGCGGCTGAGGCTATAGGCATTGCAGAAGTGGTTCACTGTGTAAGCGTTTGGGGCCATGTGGCGTCTCCTTTTGTTCAAGTTGACGCTCTTGTAGCGATCCGCTGATCGGCCTCACATGGCAGTTAGGGCGTGCCTCTATTTTCTTCTCAGTTTTTCCCAACCGAGGTCGTCCAGCGTTTGGTGGACTCGCGCGCCTGACGCACCATCGCTGGGATATCTGCGTAGGTAACGTTGGCGGAATCCCCGGGGAGAGGATCCTCAGCGAACCTTTCTGCTATGTCGTTATAGGAAACTCCTGCCGCCACAGCGTCGAGTACGCGCCAAGAACGACGAACGGTCTTGCGGGCATCTCGCCATTTCGAGCCGACCAGTTCCTCCCGATCGACACCTAACTCCGATGCCATCTGTTCCAGTTGCCGTTTGACTTCGGCTAACTGGGCCTCGAAGGGCAAGTCAGCCGCCAATCGTACGAGGATCTGACCGTGATCGATCGCAGTCTGAACGAAGTCGGTGACGGAGTGCGACAGCGTGTATCTGTCTTTATGCAGAATGCGCTTGCTGGACGCTGAAGCTAGTTCGATTGCGGGATCGTTGAAGAATACCGGCATCTCCTCGCCCCATGGGTCGGTGAGCACATCGATGCCCCATTTCTCGCTGAGGCTGCCAGTGTACCGATATGGAAAACGGTTCGATGAATGTTCAGCCCACTCGCGCTGATAGCGTTCATCTCGGCGCAGGAACCCCCATCGGATTTCACCGAGAGACATATTTTCGACAGGAGGATAATTCTCCGACTTCGTCCAGTCGCGAGGTGAGGACTTTGAATTAGCCACTACGGTCGATCCGCGATCTGCAGCGTAAGGTGTGTGAAGCGCAGTGCTATGGGACGATAGCCACCGCGTTTCTTACGGCTTTTCAACAGCTCGCAGCGTATCTCGATCTCAGGCGAGCCTTCAAGCTCGCGGAGTGTGATGAGCGATCACTTTGATACCCGCGCTTTCACACCTCGGCAGCACTGTTCGAGGCGCCAAAAACACGTGACGCTCTTCGCAACCTCCGACGGGGGTACAGCCGACCCTTAGAGCGACGACGAGGAGCCCGAACGTGTCAAGACTTCCTCACACATCTACGCGACATGTTGGGGTAGATATTGGGATAACCTGCGAGCTCAGGTGTAAATACATAGGAAAAGCAATGGGTTGAAGCCATATAATGGCGGAGAGGAAGGGATTCGAACCCTCGATACGGTCTCCCGTATACTCCCTTAGCAGGGGAGCGCCTTCGACCACTCGGCCACCTCTCCGGGGACGGTTCCTATCTGCCGGGTGCCTATTGTTCAAGGGGTGTTGAGCGGTTTCCGGCATCTTTTCGGACGATCTCATCTGACGGCTCGTGACGAGAACAGACGCGAACATACGCGGTTTTCAGCCCCGCTCCCGCAAGAAATCCGCAGAGTCTCTTCCCGGTTCGTTCTTGAAGCGCCATCCGCGCTCCCACGCATCATGGCCGAGCTCTGGCGTGCCCAGCTTCACGTAGCGCTGCCACTCGTTCGACTGCCATCCGCCTTCGTCCTTGAGGCGCACCACGTCGTGCGTCTGCGCATGAAACCAGGTCGCCCACGAATGCCTGGCGGTGTGCGGCGTGAATAGGCGCTCGTCCATTTCGAGGCGCTTGCAGGCGGCGCCCCAGAACCGAAGCGGGTTGCCGCTGTTCTCGCGCTGCGCATAGGGGCGCCCGTCATATCGCAGGAAAAGCGGGCCGGGGCTGCCGATGTTCGGGATGGCCGACAGTGCCGCCACGACGCGGGGGATCAGCGTGACGGTGCGCTGCAGACCGTTCTTCGGATCACGCAGGATCGCATAGCGGTGTTCAAGCGAGACGTCGTTCCGGCCGTCGATCGCTAGCGCCTCCGACACGCGGACACCTTGGCCGAACAGGAACGTGACGAGGGCAGGGGTCCAAGGGTTCGGCCAGCGCCCGCGCATGACGGTCTCGACCATCGCGTTGGCCTGCTTCGGCAGGAAGAAGTATGTGCGCTTGGCGCTGTCCTCGGGACGCTTCACGAATGGGTTCTGCCCATTGGAGCGAAGCACGGCGAGGACGGGGGCGTAGAACTGGCGGCGCCGGGTGGCGGTGGCAGCGGTTGGGTAGGCGCGGAGGGCGGCGTCATCGATTTCCGCCTGTCCGATATCGTCGATCCGAAGCCGCCCCAGGTGGGCCACTGGCTTGGCGAGGAACCGGGCCTCGCCGCCTTTCAGTTCGTAGAGCCGCGCCGCCTCGCTGAACGAGATAGCGGGTTCTCGACCGGAGCCGTTTTGCTCGCGGATCTTCCTTTCGATGCCGATGCGGATGCCGTCAGCTTCGTTTTTGTCACGCGTCCTCGCTGAGCGCCGGACTTCAACGCTATGAGGCTCACCACTTCGCCAGACAGTGACGGTGCCGCGGATTTGGTAGATGCCGGATTTCGGGTCGGGCTCGATTGTGAGGGGCATTCCACCATCCTCTCGCCAAGAAGGCGCAACTGATCAGGACGCAACTTTACAGATCGACCGACGCGGGTGAAGGGGACACCGTAGCGACGAATGAGATCGCGGACGTAGCGGGATGGGTTCTCGCTCTCTTCGTCCACGCCTAGAGCCCGTGCGGCCTCATCAAGCGAGATCGGGCGCTCAAGCATTGTCGTCACCCTTCGGCCCATCAAGCGCACGGATGACTGCGGCTGTCTCGCGCCCGTATTCGTCGGCCGCCAGGTTCGCCACCTGCTTGGCGTGCGGGTCGTTCATCCGGTCCGCAAACGCATGAAGCCATGTCACGACGCGGCGCATTTCCTTCCGCTGCATTCGTTCGCGCTCCGCGATCCGACCTTCGCGCCGCCCCACATCTCGAGCCGTCGTCACTTCAGCCTCCAGTTCGGCAATGCGTGCGGCCGCATCGTCGCAGGTGTTCCGCACCTCCGTCCGGGCGATGAGCCTGATCCAGTTCGCGAGATTGCGAAGCCGGGTGACGAGGTCGATCTCGGGGCCGGTCATTTGCGCCTCGCTGCCATGATGATCTTGATGGCCTCGTCCTGCTGGCCGGTGACGGCGTAGATCGCCAGGGCGAGCCCGCAGGGGTCCTTGATCCCGTTCCGCGTCCAGAATGCCATCTCGGCACCAGAGTGCTGTTCCCGGTGCTCGTCGGGCAACAGCGGGAGGCAGTATGCGTCATCCGGCTTCCTGCCCGCTGGAGTGCGCGCCTTGCGGTGCTGGGGCGATCCCATGCGGATATGGCAGGCCTCGCACCCGTAGGCGCCAGAGACGACGGACGGCAGCTTGCGGATGAACGCGAGGTGCGCCGCGTCCTTGATCCGCTTCTGCGTCTTGTCCGATGGGTCCAGCGAGAACGCGCCGGGGTCGCGTGCGATCATGAAGGCCATCAGTTCTGCCCTCCCGGTGGCGGCAACAGCGGCTGCATGGTTCCGGTGCGATAGGCTTCCTCAATCCGCGGTCGCACGTGGTCGGCGACCGTCGAGCCATCCGGCATGACGATCTGCGCAAGGAAGGCATCCTCGAATGTCTCGATGCCGCTATCGACGGATTCCAGCTTGGCCTTGATGCACAGGAGGAGGGCGCGCCAGCGGGACCGGCAGGCCTGATCCCACGCCGAGAGAACCTTCTCCTTCGACCTCCGCGCGCCGCGGCCGTCCATCTGGAACTTGCGGTCGGCGCGATCCGGCAGCGGCAATCGGAACGTCACCCGGCGGTCCTGCATCTCGAACGAGACGACGGCGCCGGCCCGATCCTCGCCGGACATGAACCGGTCGGCGCCATATCGGCGCAGGAGGGCCTTGATCTCGGCCTCGCTCTTCTCGATCGAGACAGACGTCTTCTCGGCGTAGGCCATCTATGCAGCCTCCTGCACCGGTAGATTCTTCCGCCAGTCGAAGAAGCCAAGGGCGCCTTTGACCGGAATTAACGGGACCCGCCGCACGTTGCGCAGGACCAAGCCATAGCGCCCGAAGAACCACGGGCTGTCGCTCGCATCGACACAGTCGATGATCTCGGCCACGGCGATGATGCCACCTTTCTCAAGCGACAGAGCTTCCGTGAACCGGGGGCAGATCAGCCGCCTTTCAACCTCATCGGGCACAGCCCTGCAGAACGTATCGTTGAAGTCGTCGACATCGTCCTGACGCGGCTTGTAGAGGCTGGCATGGATGCATACCGGCCCCCGGAAGCGGGTCGGCCAATCGCGGTTCTCGATATCCTTGCCAGCGTGAACGATCGCCCATGCCCACGGATGGCGGATCGATATGGCTTTGGTCGGGAGGGTGTCAGCCATTGGCCTCGCCTCCCTTCGGCATGACGGTATCCAGCGGCAGGGCGAGCATGTCGGCATAGAAGCTGGCCGCACCCTCGACGCTGGTATCCCCGCGATTGATCGCCTGCGCCGATCCCAGAACCCGCTTCGCCATTTCCTGCGCTTCCTCGGGCATCTTCTCGATGTCCGTCTTCCAGCGGGTGTGCGACTTGCCGAGCCGGTCCTTGCGGATGCCTTGGTCATCACCGGACGAGACGATCGTGAACAGATCGCGGGCATAGGTGGCGATCCGCTTGCGGTCGGCTTCGGAAACCGTCGGCTCTTCGCGCTCGTCGGCGGGATCGACTTCGCCAGTCTCCTGGTCCCCATCATCTGGGGAGTTCGCATCGGTGTCTGGGGAGTTGGTCTCAAGGGTATCGGGCTCACCGACATCCTCCTGGCCGCTCTCACCCGCCGATGCCGTTTCCTCGGCCGTGGCTGTCTCAGGAGAGGCGCGAAGCTCCCCGTCGATGAAGGAGCGGTCGAAGCCTTCCGGCTTGTCCTGCGTCGCGCCAGTGGCCTTTGCTGCCGCCATGCGGTCGGCGAGTGACGGGCGCTCCTGCGTCACGTCTCGCGCGCGGTTCGCCCGGGCGTTCTCGGAGAGGTCCAGCATCTCGTCGGGCGTGTAGACGCCGAGCATGATCGCCGGCTCATAGATGCGGCACCAGTCGCGGGTCCCGCGATAGATCAGCATCCGGTCGAAGTTCTTCGCCGTCCAAGGCGTGCCCGTGCCGGTCGTCTTCCACTCGGCAACCGAGCCATCGAAGATGCGGCGGTCCGGACACCGGAAGCCGGGGCGCAGCTCGGCGATCGTCTCAGCGTTGAAGGGCTCGTCGCTGAGGAAGATGCGGCGATCTTCCTTGCCGGCCTCGCCGGTGAAAGCGTGGTGCAGCTTCACTCCGAGTTTCGCGTCGAGGACGGCGGAGACCAGCTTGCCCTCATAGCAAAGCTTGCCGTGCACCACCGAGACGCACTGCGCGACGGCGAAAGGGTCCATACCCCAGCGAACCGCCTGGTTCACGACGAGGAAGCAGTTCGCGACGACCTTCTCCATGGGCAGAGGAACCGGGTCACGCTGGCCGGCGACCTTGGCCATGCTGAGCGCGTCCGGGATCATCGATGTCGACGCCATCACGTTGGCCACGCGCTGCATGTGTTCGAACTTGGCCGTGTCGAGGATCGGCACGATGTCATCGGTACGGGCGATCTCGCGGCGCGGCCGATCGGGAAGGGTGGCGACTACGGTGCTCATCGGGATGCTCCAAGGTAGTGGCGCGCGGTATGCTTCTCGTCGGCGCCGAGATCGGATTTGTCAGCAATCCACCGGAGGTAATCTGAGGGCAGGTCGGCCCACTTCATGCCCCGGTGCTTGCCGAAGCTGATGGTCTTGAGGAGGACGGGCGCCGTGGTGAGCCTCACGAGCTCGTTGACGCCCACCGCCATCACGAGGCGCGCGAGGATGAATGCCGTGACAAGGGCGTCGGGACCGGCTCGGTGCGGCGGCATGGACGCTTCGAAGTCGAGCCCATCCGCATCGACGTTCAGCCAGTAGCGAAGGGCCTGGTTCGAGAAGGACGGCGCATCAGGAAAGATGTGCTTGGCGCAAGCCATCGTGCATATCCAACGATGGTCGCCGCCGCCGAAGAACGCTTGCTCGAAGGCGCAGTTGTGAGCCGCGAACACGTCGCCGGGCTCCATCCCGTCCATCAGCATCGCGGCTGCATCGGTCGGGCTGATACCGTCGGCTACGTCCGCATCGCTGAGATGATGGACGGCACGGGTGACGGGCGGGATCGGGTGGCCCGGATTGACCAATGCGGAACGAACCGCTCCGATCTTCCAGTCGGATGTCATGTCGACGAAGCCAACCTCGCAGATGCCACGCACCTGATCTCCGGGCATGCCTGTCGTTTCGAAATCGATCACGCGGATCTTCTGCATCACGCTGCCTCCTGGATTTTAAGAAAGTCGTCGACCTGGGTTTTTGCCCACGGTTTGAGCTGGATCGCGTGCGCGCCGTCGCCGAACGGGCGGGCACCGGGCCATTCCCCCGATGCGAGGCAGCGGCCGATCGTGTCGATGCACCAGCGGATCACCTGCTCGCCGCGGTCGAGCTCGTGCGGGGATAGCTCGACGCAGGTCGTGTCCGGCACGTCGTCGTTCAGCACGTAGACGAGGACGAAGGTCTCGAAGGGAACGCCGAGCTCGCGGCAGACCATTCGCGTCATCGCGCCCTGCAGCCAGTAACCGGCGTCGAAGGCCTGTCTCTCGAGGAAATCCTCGCTGAACTTGGAAGCCGTTTTCAGGTCCGCGAAATAGCCGTCAGCCGCCAGCACGTCCGGCCGGCACTTGAGCCAGATGCCCGTCGCCGGGTCCTTCCATGCCATCGTCCGCTCGACCGCGCCGTTCAGGATGCCCTGCTTGACGAGGGGGTGCTTCGCCGCGTCATCCGCCATGCGCCGGATGGTGTCGATCTGCTCCGCCGTGAGGACGGTCAAGCCGGCCTTCTCCTGCTCCTGGAGCCATTCCACGCACGACTTGTTGTTGCCGTTCCACGCGCGACCGTCGGGCGCCTTGTCGGGACGGACGGTGAAGGAATCGGCGAACACCTCGTCTCCAAGGATCAGGCAGTGTGCGGCCTTCCCAAAATCCAGCGCCGTGGTCGTCTTCGGCGTGATGTGCGCAGGGTTGTGCTTCCACCGGCCCCAGAAAGCCTTGGGCGATCCGCCCATGAACGGCAGGAGCCACTTCAGCGCGCTCTTAGAAACCGACGGTCCGTCGAACAGGTCCGGGTTCTCGTGGTATTCGGCTAGGCTGATCCCCCGATAGATCCCCGGCTGCGTGATCGTGCCGCCTTGGTACTGGCGCTCGGCGCTCATTCGGAGCCTCCCGGCGCTGCTGGAAGCGGCTGCCATACGGTAGGCTGATGGCGGGCGCGCAATAGGTTGCTGGTTTCGCGCCATGCACCATCGCTATAGGTCAGCACATCGAGGAAGCCGTAGCCGCATGGAGCAAGAACCTGCGTCCCGTCCTGCGGCGCGGTCTCGATCGGCTGCCACTCGGCTACTGCCGGTGCCTGGAGCCGAGAGGCGGCTTCGCGGATGGCCGGCGCAATATGGCCCATCGCGTGGAAGTCGGCAGACTGTGAGCAGCTTTCCAGAAGCGCTGACAGTTCCGCATTGGTCAGCTTCGACAGGTCGCTCATGACTGGTGCTCCCCAAACTCATCGACGTAATCGCGGGCGATGATTGCAGCGGCGGAAGGGGTCTGCTCGGCGTCGCTTCCGATCGTTTCGCCGCCGATGTAATCGGCAAGCCAGCGGCTAGAAGTCGCAAGATCGATGTCCGGCCAGTGCGACCGCAACGCGAGGAAGAAAGCCCAGCGGAAACCGGTGTTCGTAAGCGGCAGGTTCGGCGCTTCTGCGAAGCGTCTGCTGAGATGGCTTTCGATCATCGCCGGCAGTCTGGCTTCGATGGTGTCCAGAACCGTTCGCCGAACAATGGGGGTGATGAACTTCGACAGGTCCATTACGCTGCCCTCCGTTCGCGCATCTCGGCGTCCCGTAGGACAGCCTCTGCGCGGGTGATGTCTGCGTGGATCTTCTCAAGGACGATGCGCGAGCCGGAGCGGGTCACAGCGGGTAGCTGCTTCTGCCACTCGGTGAGGCGAACGCGGGCGACGGCGGGGGTCATGCGTGCCTCCGCAGGAACTCGAACAGTTCGGAGATCGCATCGGCGGGGATGAAGACATCGGTGGTCGAGACGACCTCCTTGCCGTCATCGCCGCCAAGCTGGTCGATCTCGATGTTAAGCTCGCCGCTGCCGTTGATCCCGGCGCGCACTTCGTCAGTCAGTCTGATCAGGCGGTAGGCCATCGATTCACTCCGCCGCTTCGTGGAACATGCGCGGCAGCCTCGGCGACATGCCGTAATCCGCGCGGGCGCTGGCCTCGAAGTCGAGCAGCGCATCGGCTGCCCGCTCCTGGGCTCCGTCATCGTTGCTGAAGGCCTCGTCGATCGCCGACCGGAGCATGTCGTCCGTCGTCGGGTGCAGCACGCCGTTGAGGGTGCGAGGCGACGGGTTCAACTTACGCCGCTTCGTCGTTGTCCCATCGGGGTTGCGCTTGAAGGCCTTGCCCTCGCGCTCGACGCCATCGACGAAATACTCTACGATCTCCAGCGCGTTCTCGCCGTCGTCAGTGACGGTGATCAGGCATTCCAGATCGGCGATTTCGATGCCCGCGACCTTGAGCGGTACGCCGATCTCGATGGTGGCATGAGGCTTATCGGTCCAGTGTGCCATGGTCGGGTTCCTTCCTCTGGCGTTCAGCGGGATTCGGAAAGGGCGGTGCGGGCAGCCTTGCGGCGGTCGATCTCGTGCGCAGTGTCGCGACACGCGAGCATGCCCTCGATGAGATCGCGACAGATGCGAATGTCAGCCGCTCCCGGTGCCTCGCATCGTGGCTCTGAACGCTGTCCCTGCCGGTAATTCGCGTAGGCGTAGGCCCACGAATCCAAGCTCGGCTCCAGCGCGTTCTCTGCCCTCAGCGCTTCCTCTGCGACCGCCTTATGTGTCTGCCATCCTGCGACATAGGCGGCCTTCACAGGATCATCGGCGTCGTCGAGCTTGACGACTTCCTCTGTCGAGGTGGATGGGGCGGGGGTGGCGAGGGCTTCTCTGGCGACCAATTGAGCGCCCCTAATCTCGACGGTCTGGTCTGCCGTTTCCAATGCGGCGATAGCCGAGAGCAGTGCCTCCCGCACCACGTCATGGGGCACGCCGGATGCGGCGGGCTGGGGGGCGGCGGAGAGGATGGCGTAGGGCTCTGCCGCTTCCGCGGCTTCCCGGCGGGCACGTTCCTCGGCGGCGGCAATGCGATGGCGTTCGGCTTCGGCTACCGTGGCCTGGCGCTCGGCTTCACGCTGGGCAGCTTCGGCCTGCTCGCGCTTGGCCCGCTCGGCGGCAAGGCGTTCCTGTTCGATCCGGTCGCGCTCGGCTGCTTCGGCGCGGAGACGGGCGAGTTCGGCCCGGTCAGCATCTTCCTTCTCGATCCGAGCGAGGTTGGCTTCGAGAACCGCGATGCCGGCCTTCCGGGCTGCATCGGCCTTCGGCTTGAACTCGTCAATGCTCTCGACGCTGATCTGGCGGAGCATGTCGAGGCGGGCGCCGATGGTGTGTGTCGTATCTTCCGGCGCCACGATGGCGGCGATCTCGATCTCGGCGATGAGGGCTTCGTGCTTCTCGACACGCGCCTTCTCGGCAATCTCCCATTCGTCCAGCGGACGCCGGGCCTCGTCGCGGAGCGCGTCCAGCCGATCGCGGATCGTCTTGCGCGAGGCGTCGACGATCTTGATCTCCTTCCGCTTGTCCTCGGTCAGGAGCTTGCCGGCCTCGTCAATCGCCGTCTTCGTCCGCGCCACCTTGTAGGCGAGGGAGGCGATTTCCTTGCGGCTGGTGACGGTCGAAAGGTCGGGCTCGAATGCCTTCACCTCCCGCTCGATCTCCGAATAGAACTCGTCGAACTTCTTCTCGTCGAGCAACACCATCACGGGGTTGGCTTCGACCTGCTTGACCAGGCTCATCTGCCGGTCGCCGAGATCCAGTTCACGCACTGCGCTCATGTCGATGTTCCTTTTTGCTGGCGGGGTGATTGTTCAGGCGGCGGCGCGTTCGGACGCGGCCTCGGCCATGCGGTCGGCAGCATCCAGCCGGGCAGCGCCATCAAAGGCGCGCTCGCAGGACGCCACGAAAACCGCGATGTCGGGGTGCTCGGCGCGTTCGGCCTTGCTCGCCGCGTTCCAGCGATAGGCATCCACCCGGACGCCATCGATCGCGTATTCCACGATGTCGAGATCGCCGTTGGACCAGCCGATGACGACGTTGGCTTCCGGCTCACCGACCAATACGCCGGCCAGTTCGACCGCGATCGTCAGGTCCATCTCCACATGCGGAGCGGCCAGGTAGCTGGGCGTCGGGGCGGGGGCGTAGAACGGGAGGGGCATGGTGGGCTCCATCGGCGCGAGTGCGTTTCGATGAGCCACAAATACGCTTCGTATTCTGATCCGTCAATACGTATCGTGTTAGAAAATACGATAGGTAGTTGACCGTCATGACCGCAGAGGTCTAGAACGCGAAAAGCCCCGGCGGTGAACCGGGGCCTTCGCGTCTCGCATGCCGATATCTGTGAACAGGATTTCGGTTAAAGGATTTCGCCTCGAAAGGCAAGTCTATGCGGGACCTCGGAGGGTGAAGGCGGCGACGGGCTCTGCAACGGGTCTGCCGGTACAGCCGCCACGCGCGGGGGTCGAAAGTCCTACGGTGCGCCCGGAAACAGAGGACGGATTGCCGAGAGGCGTCCTGCCGTATGCGACCGACCGACTGACGGGTCACGCTACGGGCATGACCTCCCTGCCTTCGTAGACTTCGGTCTGTGGGGGTAGGGGGGTCTTTGCCTTCGCTCCCTCCCTCCCTCTGGCTCAACCCCTAGAAAACCTCAGACGAAACAGAGGCTCAACGGTAGAAGGGTAGGCTCCCCCCGCACGGACGCGAGCCCAAAAGAAGGCCCCGCCGAAGCGAGGCCAGAAGGTCAGTGGTTGGTGTGCCCGAGGCGGACTTTCAGTATCTCGATGAAGTCACGACGTTCATCTTCGGATAGATCCTCGGGATCGGGGATCGAGTGAGGCATCCCATCTTTGTCCTGATGAATGGTCGAGCCTGCGTATGCGGGTTTTATCGGCGTGAGGCCAAAGGCTCGCACGCACGCCCGGTATTCATCAGAAGTCACTAAGCCGCCTCACGCTCCTGGATCTGATAGGAGAGCTTCCGGGGCTCGAAGCCCGGAACGGAATCTTCCTTGATCTCCCACACATTCACGTCCGAATGCCCCTCGGCTTCGAGGAGGGCGGTGATCGCCTGAGGTATGCGCTCCTGCAGTTCGTCGAACGAACGACCGTGAACATACAGGCCTTTCATCTCATCGCTCATGGCAATGAGCAGATCAGTCTTCCGGTGCCGGATCGTGTAGACCGTGATCTCATTGCGAGTGTTCGTCATTGTCGTCTCCTTGAGACGGGTACTCCCGTATGGCTCCAAAATAGGCCGACTGGATCGGAAGCACCACAACCGTAGCAGCGCGTTATCGGAAATAATTGACGCGCACCGATTGAGAATGATCAGTGCGAACAATCGGTTAAGAAATCTCCAAAATTCACCATTCCGACTGAAAAGAAGGAATTTCCAAAATTCCTGGAGAGCCTGCTATTCCGGGCTTCCCGATCCGCGCCCCTCAGACATCGGTGATCACCCTTCGCACGCGGCCGGTCGCATCACATGGCACTGATGCGCCCTCGCACACGGCCGACGATGAAACCTTCGTCCTCGACGACTTCATACGGTTCGTAGGACGGGTTGCGGCTCGAGAGGCGTATCCGAGCGGGCTCAGCGCCGCGCACCAGGTCAACCATCTTCACGACAAGACCTGACCCGTCGAACACAGCGAACAGACCGGGCGGCGATGGCCGTCGGTCCAGCGTGTCGATGATGACGCGATCGCCGGGGTGAAGCGAGCCGGGAGCATGGGGGTTATCCGGGTTGTAGCCCGAGTCGCCGTAGATCTCCGCGATGAACGCCGCGCGGGAATCGACCCGCAGTTCGCCGCGAAGGAAGCTGTCCGGCAGTGACCATCGATCCCTGACCACATCTTCCGACACGGTGATCCCGTTCTGCGTCGTGGCGTTCGGTATCATCTCGACGCCGCCACCGCCGGCCCCGGCCCGAAAGTCGATCTCGCGCACGTTGCCGGCCATAGCGTCGGGCGGCATGTCCTGGTGCGCCACCCTGACGCCGAACACGATCCATTCCGGGGTGACCTTGAAGCGCCGGGCATATTTCAGCGCGAGCTCATTATCGAAGTCGCGCGTGTTGTTCTCGTGCGACGTGTACGTCGACACGCCAACCCCAAGGGCCTTCGCCGCCTCCGCTGCGCTGCCGTAGCCCGCCGCTATCCGCGCCTCTTTCAGGCGCTCCTGTTTCGTCCGCTTATCCATCAGAATCGAGGATCGCAGATTTTCCAATACGAAGGGTGTTGACGGCGACAAATACGAAGCGTATTTAACAATACGAAGCGTAGGAGGTTTGTCCGCGATGGTCGGCAAAGACATCAAGCTCACCGGCGATCAGGTGAAGTTCATTCGGAACATGCTGGGCGAAAGCCAGGCGGTGTTCGCGGCGCGGCTCGCAGTTTCGCAGCCGGTCGTGTTCCGGCTGGAGCGCAAGCAGGCCGAGGAAATCACCGGCCCTGAAATAATCCTCATCAGCCAGATCGCCGATGAGAACGGGATCGTTGTCCCCGACCAGCCGATCCGGCGCGATGTCACGGATGAGGTTGCCGCATGATGTCGGCCAAAGACCACATCACCAGCGCATCCTACTGGCTCTCGCGCCCGGTGCCGACGGAGCAGGAAGTCTTCACCGATGCGTGGTCGAAGTATCGCGACACGATCGGCGTCGACGTCCTCGACAAGACCAACGGCAACTGCGCCTATTGCGGCCGGTGCGTGATGCTCACCGCGTCCGTCGACCACATCATTGCCCGGTCGAAGGGCGGTTCGAACGAGATCGCGAACCTCGCCCCGTGCTGCAAAAGCTGCAACTCGTCCAAGGGCAACAGCAGCCTCGCAT
Organism: Aurantimonas sp.; assembly: GCF_964217435.1. Lineage (NCBI taxonomy): Bacteria > Pseudomonadati > Pseudomonadota > Alphaproteobacteria > Hyphomicrobiales > Aurantimonadaceae > Aurantimonas > Aurantimonas sp. The sequence continues at coordinate 54,219 of NZ_CAXPJM010000008.1, forward strand.
CCTGGCGCTACTTCAAGCGCGTTCGCATGGGCTACGATCTGGGCAAGATCCCCAGCTTCACCCGCCAGCAGGCGGAATGGCTTGAGGAAAAAGGCGCCCCGATATTCGAGGGCGTGCCGGTTTTCAATTTCTGGTTCGAGCGTGAAGGCCTCTCCGGTTTCGACGGAGCAATGGCCGGCGTACGCGATCCGATGCGGCCCTTCTTCCAAGCCGCGATCACCGAGCACGTCAGCCGGTTCCGCGACAACTATCGCAGCCACATCGCCGAGGCGGCAGGCATTTACGGGTGCTCTGAATCCGACGTAGCGATCGCCGCCGAGAACCACGCCGCAGAGAAGCGCGAATTCACCGGGACCCCAGCGTGGGAGGAATACGAGGCTCAAGACAAGCGGCCCTTCCGCGTCGTCGGAGGGCGCGCCGCATGACCCACCACCCCATCCGCGATCTCCCCATCAACGCCTACTGCGGCGAGCGGGAATGGCTTGCGCTCATCGGCACCGGGAATGGGTATCCGTTCTTCCGCGCCAAGAGCCGGCACGATGCGATCGGCAAGGCCGAGGCATTCCGCCAGGACGTGATCGACAAGAGCGAGGCCAAGGTCATTGCCCGCATGGAAGCGGCAGCGGCCCGGAAGGCGAAGGGCGCTCATGACGCGGCCGAGGTGGCAGCGTGAGCGACTGGCACCCGATCAAGACCGCGCCGAAGGACGGCACGCCGTTCCTTGCATATCGACACGACCACTATGGCCGCTTCGGAAACATGCAGGTCACGTACTGGCGTCAGGCCGAGGATGAGGCCGGGTACATCGGCCTTGGCGAGTTCAACGAAGCTTGGATGCCCACTCATTGGATGCCGCTCCCAGCCGCACCGAGGGGGGCAGCATGAGCCCGACCATCCTCTCCGTCCTCACAGCCGTCGGCTACGGCACCCTGACGGTGACGCTCCTCGGGCTGGCGATCTCGGTCATCGAGACGGTCGACCGCATCCGCAAGGCGAGGGGCTGACCGATGCGCCCTTGGCATGAACACCAGCACCTTTCCAGCGCATCGCTTCGCCGCATTGCGCTCGCCGTGAACCTCATCGCGTGGATCATGGTCTTTGCGGCGGTCCTCCCGATCGTCCGGTGTGCGGAGCCGGCGAACGCAGCCATTCGCGAGCACCTCCTCTTGGTCGCGGATAGCGGGAACGGCATCCTCCCTCCCGGTCGTTCCCGCGCCCATTCCAAGGCCTTCGAGCACGGCGTCCACCGCCTCGCCGATCGTCATCCAGTCCTGATCGCTCTCGTCATCCATGGCGACAACCTGCCGCACGTCTGACCAAGCGTCATTGGCAAAAACGAGGAAGCATTACCATGAACAAGCCTCGCGCCGGCATCCACCGCATCGTCGAAGAGGTCATCGAGGCCATCGGCGAGAAGGAAAGCGGCCACGCAAGCGACGGGACGCAGATCGTCGCGTCCTTCCTCGGCGTCAGCAAGAGCACCGTCTACAAGTGGACCGATGACGGCCAGGACGGCGAGATCAGCTATCTGAAGCTCTGCCAGTTGGTCGATCGGTTCGGGGTTTCGGTTCCCGCCGAGCACATGGCGCGGCTGGCCGGTGGTGTGTTCGTCCCGCTCGATGCGACCAAGGGCGATGCCCGGTACATGCGGACGCTGCGGGAGATCGGCGAGGGCCTGCAGACCGTCGCGTCGGACATTACCAGGGCGCTGGAAGACAACGGCAAGATCGACAGGCCGGAAGTCGCGGCGCTGCACATGCGCGAGCACATCGCCTCTGCAATCGCAGTTCTGGCCGCACATGATCTGCACCTGAAGGCGATCGCGGAAGATGCGGAACCGGCGACGGTCGTGCCGATGAAGGCCGGTGCACGATGAGCGCCCTCCGCCCAGCCAATACGAACGCCGCCACAGCGGCAAACGAACACCCATCCCTTGGTAGTCAAACGGGGCGCAACGGGCGTCTCGTCACACCGCCGATGCGCGCCGGGCAGGGGAATGGGCAAGTCATATCATCCCGGCAATCGGCAGAAGCCCGTGTGGACGGGGAGGCTTCGGCTTCCCCGCTCCGTCCTCTTCGTGAATCCCTGAACCGCGTCATCGAACGGCTGATCGACATGCGAGCCGAAAGCGATCTCGCGGGCGGCGGAACCTACACCCGCCCTCAATCCCCCCGCCCTGGCGAAAGGATATGACCATGGCCACCGCATCGAACGAGAACGCGCCCGGCATCGGGCACAATGGCGACCTCACCGCCGATCAGCGGCAAGCGCTCGGCCGCATTCACCTCCGCGCATACAAGAAGGCGATGGCGGCGAAGAAGCTGACCGACGCGGCGCTCAAAAACGTCTGCAAGGTGCTGAAGTCCGACCTCGGCGACCACGGCCTCGATCAGATCAAGGACATGATCGCGATGGAGACGCCGGAAGGCGAGGAGAAGGTCCGGGCGAAACTCCAGGCTCGCGCCGAGGCCATCGCATGGTCCACCAATCCCGACGGCCAGCTCGACATGTTCTCGGATGGCAAGAAGCCGACGGACACCCCTGCATTCCACGAGGGCAAGATTGCCGGCATGGACGACGAGCCCTGCAAAAGCCCGTATCCGGAGAGCACCTCCGACGGCGAGGACTGGATCCGCGGCTGGCAGCGGGGGCACGGCGTGATGACGGAGATCGTCGCTAGTCGCGCGGAGCCTACCGCCGAGCTCATCAAGGGCAGCGACGGCGAAGACCTCGACGACGAGCAGCAGGACGCCGCGTGATGCCGGCGCGCAAGTGGTCCGACGAAGACCTCGCGGAGATGCGCCGTCTTCGTCTGTGCACGTTCACCAATGCGGAAGTCGCGGAGCGGTTCGGCGTTTCCATCAACGTCATCACGAACCTGATGCGGGTCTACAAGTTGGTCAGCGTCGAGGAAGTGACGGAGCTTCGCCGTCGCCGGATGACCGGCTCGAAGATGCCGAAGCAAACCCGCAAGCGGTTGTCGGCCACCCGCAAAAGGCAGTTCCGTGAGGACCCGCGGTTCATCGAGTTTCGCGCTCGGCTGAGCGAGGAGTTCAAGTCCGGTCGCGGGGCCGAACTCGCAAGGCTCAATCGCCGGGCGGCGCGCGGGTTCGATATCCCTGCCGAGCTGCAGGCCGAATACGACTTCCTCGTCTATCGGAAGAGCCTGACATCGCGCGAGGCCGGGGAAGTGCTTGGGCTGGTCGTTCCGGCTGGCGGGCTTGAGGCGAGGGCAGCCTGATGGCGCAGAACACCTCCCACGCGGTGATGGCACAGCGGCACGAAGTGCACGACAGCCTCGACGATTTCCCGACGCAGCCGTGGGCGACTCGCGCCCTGTGCGAGCATGTGCTGCCGAAGGCGGACCTGCAGGCGCGTTCGGTCTGGGAGCCGGCCTGCAACCGCGGCCACATGGTTCGCCCCCTGCAGGAGTATTTCCGCCGCGTCTATGCATCGGACATTCACGACTATGGCTTCCAGTTCGATGGCCAGGAGCGCGTGGTCGACTTCCTGTTTCCCTTCAGCACCTCGCCGTGCATGGACGCGAACGGCGTCGACTGGGTCATCACGAATCCGCCGTTCCGCCTCGCCGAACAGTTCATCGAGCGCGCGAGTCAGGTGGCGAATGTCGGCTTCGCGATGATCGTCCGCACCTCATTCCTTGAGGGCGTCGGGCGCTACACGAACCTGTTCAGCAAGGATCCACCGTCGATCATCGCTCAGTTTTCCGAGCGCGTCCCGATGGTGAAGGGCCGGCTGACGGCGACCGGATCCACGGCGACCGCCTACTGCTGGCTCGTGTGGATCGATGGCGAGCCGAACACGCGCTTCGTCTGGATTCCTCCCTGCAGGAAGCAGCTCGAGCGCGAGGGTGATTACCCGGTCGCGGAGGTGGCGGCATGATTCTGTTCGGCATCGACCCCGGCCAGCACTGCGGGCTCTGCATCTACGATGACGCGCGAAGCCTCGCAGCCATGACGCCGCTGCTGATCAAGGCCCCGGCAGGCAAGGGCGTCCCGATCGAGGAGAAGGTCTACAGCATCGCCCGTGAGATCGGCGGCCGGATGCGGCAGACCCGGCCCGATCTCGTCGCGATCGAGGCTCCACTTCGCCAGATGCCCGGCGCCGGCAAGCGCAAGGTCAAGATGATGGGCGAGGAGCAGGAGGTCGAGGGCTCCGTCGGCGGATCGGCTGCCATGATCTCGTCCAACCAGATCGTCGGCGGCATCATTGCGCTCTGCGGGCTCAAGGCGATCCCATTCGTGATGATCGCCAGCGGAACCTGGCGCCGACAATTCCTCGGCTTCGGCCGCAACCCGGCTTTTGACCGGACGGCATGGAAGAAGGCGGCGCGCGAGCGGTGCGCGGCGCTCAAGATCGCGGTCACGTCGGATGATGCTGCCGAGGCTTGCGGCATCGCTTTCGCGGCCACCGCCACCGACACCTACCGGATGATCCGACACCAGCAATCGCAGCAGCGGGAGCAAGCGGCATGACCATGGATCTGATGCAACTGGAAGCCTTCCTCGACGCCCGCTGCGGCCATGCGACCGAGCAGGCGAACCGGCACCTCTCGGAGAAGGCACGCCATGAAGACGAGGCGGAACGGAACAAGCAAGTCGCGGTGTTCTGCGACCGCGCGGCCGTGCGGATCCGCGGGCTGCGGGAATACCTCCTGCAGGCGCCGTCGGGTCTCGCAATCGAGATCAGCGCCTCGGTCAAAGCCGAGCCCGCTCCCGAGCCGGCCCCGGTGGATGACCGAGCCGATGCCGTGTCACCGGAATGCGGCGTGGTTTCTGGAGGGGGAGACGCGGATCGTCTGGCGGACGAAGGTGACGCGCCATTACGTCATGACGAAGCTGCCGTTCTTCCCGGCACCCGGGCCGAACATAACGATGCTGGGGATGCCAAGGAACCCGAGAGGCCGGTTCCCGAGCCTGCCGGTGCAGCGTCTTCGGTTCAGGATGACACGGCGGATACCGATGAAAGTCCTGCCGCGCCCGAAGCGCAGTCGCCGATGGAAGAACGCCTCGTCCCACGTCTGTCGGTCACCCCGGAAGCCGAGGGCCTGACGGAATACGATCAGCGGTTCCTCGACGTGATGCGGATGAACCTTGACCGGAACGGGCTGTGCAAGCTCAAGCCGTTCGACATCTGCGCAATCGCGGACCTGAACAAGGCGACCGCCGGTTCCTGCGTCCTCCGGCTGCTCAAGGCGCGGCGGATCGTTCATTCCAGCGGCGGCGCCTATCGCGTCTCCGACAAGGGCGGATCATTCCCGCCCATGCAGAAGGCCGAGACCCCGGCCGTGCCGCCGGCTCGCCCGAAGGTCGTCTCCGCGCTCGCTGATCAGCTCCTGGAGAAGTTCGCCGCCGTCGCCGCAAAGCAGAACACCGACACCGTCATGTTCGGCCGGGAGTTCCTGATCGAATTCGCAGGCGCGGCCAAGGGCGACTTCCTGCCGGTGGATCATGCGCTGGCCGAACTCGGCAGTCGCCGGGCCATCGAGGTCACGCACCGCGACAAGATGAATGTCACCGTTCGGGTGCTCCCGATCGCCGAGGCCGCCGAATGAACGCGCAAGCCGATCCCATCGACTTCGCCGGCGCCGTCAACATCGAAGCCGAACAGGCCATTCTCGGCGTGCTCCTGATGGACAACGCACTGGTCGCGTCCGAGGTCAGCTTCCTCGAGCCCGAGCACTTCGGCGAGAATCTGCACGAGACCACCTTCCGGGCGATCGTCGATCTGACCAGCCGCGGCCGCCGAGCCGACCCGGTGACGCTGAAAGACTATCTGGCCGACGAGAAGGTCAGCGAGGACATGACCGTCTCGCAGTATCTCGCCCGGCTGGTCGCAGCCGCAGTCCCGGCATCGCTCGCGCGGGAATATGCGCTGGCTGTGATCGACAGCCACGCCGCGCGTAAGGCGGCACGGGCATGCGACGACTATGCCGGCAGGTTCCTGGCCCGAGATCCGTCCAAAGGCATCACCGACCTCGTTGCGGGCTTGGAGGACGAGCTCGGCGCAGTGCGGGCACTGGCGCCGTCGGTGAAGGAGCGTGAGAGCATCAGCGACGTCATCGGATCGCTTATGCACAGCCTGTCCGAAAGCCGGCAGGCCGCGGGCAAGGTCATCCCGGTGCCGCTGGCCGAAATTGCGGAGGTGCTCGACGACGACGGTTTCCAGGCCGGCAATCTCTATGGCCTTCTGGGGGCTTCCGGCGAGGGCAAGACGTCCCTGACGCTGCAGATGGCCCGCACCGCCTGCGAGACCGGACACCCGACGCTGATCCTCTCCTACGACCAGACCTTCGAGCAGGTCGCCCGGCAGATGATCAGTCAGGATTCGGGGATATCCGTTCCGCAGATGATCCGGCACAACCCGCCGAACAATGCGACGATCAATGCCCATGAAGCCGGACTGATCGCGGATGCATCCGAGAAGCTTCGGGCCTTTCCGCTGCAGGTCCGGAAGCTGGACAGGCACAAGATCGGAAGTGCCCTTTCGATCGCCAAGGCGTGGGTGAAGACCGTCCGGAAGACGCGGCGTCCTGATGGGGGCGCGTGGGGCGTCCCGCTGGTGATCCTCGACCATGTATCGGCCGTCACCCCGGAAGATCCCCGTGCCGACGCTGGCACGAAGGCCGCCGGCGTGAACCGCCCATTCAAGGCGCTGGCGCAGGAGATCGACGCTGCCTGCCTGCTACTGAACCAGAGAAACGGAGAGGGATCGAAGCGGTACGTGCCGCGGCCGATCGCGTCGGACCTCTACGGAGGCGAGGGCGCTCGTCAGGACTATGACGCTGTCCTCTACGTCTACCGCCCGGAGCGATGGCGTGATGAACAACTGCGGATCGCGAAGGACGGCGCCGAGGCCGGCAAGATCAGGGATCGATTCATGATGCGCGAGTCATGGGACAGCGAGCCGATCGATCCGGAGGGGAAGGCCGAGATCGGGTCAATCAAGACCCGCTACGCCAAGGTCTCGTCTCGGTTCGTCGAATTCGAGGGTCGCTTCACAAGGTACAAGTCGATGCGCCGCGCCGCGCCGGAGCTGTTCTGATGCGCTACGAACCCGGAAAGAGCTTCGCTTGGTTCATGCCGTTCGGCCGGGGCTACCTCGCCGTCTTCGCCTATCCCGGCAACAAGCGGACCCGCTACCTGCGGCATCCCGACGGCAAGCCCGTCCAGTTCCCAGACTACCTGCAGGCGATCGAGGCGGCGCAGCTTCAGGTCCGCAAGCGGTGTGAGCCGGACATCGTAGCGAGCCCAGCCGAGGATCCGATGGCGGCAAAGCTCGCCGCCGAGGTCGCCACCTTCAAGGACCTGCGGGCCGAGAATGATCGCAAGCTGCGGTCGGAGACCTTCACCATGCGCCGGGCGGGAAAGCGCGCCGTGGTCGTGGAAACAAAGCGGAGGGCAGGATGAACCAGGTATTCCCGGTCCCAGCCGAGCCGACATTGGCACAGCTTCACGCCATGGCTCGGGCGACGCGTCGGCACTCAAAGGCGTCCGGGACACTGCGAGCCTATGCGTCATGCTGGCGGTCTTTCGAAGCTTGGTGCCGGCGCCATCATCTGGTCTCTATGCCCGCGAGCAATGAGACCGTGATCCTCTTTTTGGAAGCTGAGCGGCAGCGGGGAATGCGGGCGTCGACGATTGAGAGCAAGCGAGCGGCGATCCGGCATTTCCATCAGCGGAAGGGCCACCCGTCGCCATGTGAATCCTATGCGGTGAAGGAGGAGCTTGCAGGCATCCGCCGGGAGATCGGCACGGCGCCGGTGAAGAAGAAGGCGGCCACGGCCGAGCTCGTCGCCGGCATGGTGGCCATCATCCCGGGGGACACGCTCAAGGGCAAGCGGGACCGGGCGCTGTTGCTCCTCGGCTTTGCCGGCGCGCTGCGGCGGTCGGAGCTGGTCGGGCTCAATGTCGCGGATCTGGTGATCGGCCCAGATTGGATCGTGCTGACCATCCGGCGATCGAAGACTGACCAGGAAGGGGCAGGGCAGATCATCGGCATCCCGAACGGCGCGAAGCTGCGCCCGGTGGAGGCCGTGACGGCGTGGCTGGAGGCATCCGGGATCGAGGGGGGTGCGATCTTCCGTCCGATCGGGAAGGGCGGCCGCCTGCAGGATTCGCGCCTGTCGGATCGATCGGTGGCGAACCTGGTGAAGCACTACGCCAAGGCGTCAGGCCTCAATCCCAAGCAGTTCTCCGGGCAGTCACTAAGGTCCGGCTACATCACGACGGCGTTCGACATGGGCGTCCTCGCGCGGCGGATCATGGATCAAGGCCGTTTCAAGAAGATCGATTCCATCCGCCAGTGCGTCGAGCGCGGCAACCTGTTCCGAGAGCATTCGGGGGAGGGCTTTCTGTGACGATAGATGACGAGGACGACGCGCCGGAGCTGACCGACGAGTGGTTCGAAGGGGCGACCTTGCACGAGGGTGGCGCGCCTTCGAGGTCGCGCCCGAAAGGTCGCCTAGACGTCCTGATGGACGGTATGGGCGTCCGACTCGTTCCGGTCTATCGGCGCCGTCAGAACGCGGAGAGCCACGCGCGCGGCACCATGTGGGAAATCTACAACCGGCTCGGAGAAGGTCATCTGGTGACGACGGTGCGGTGCATCCGCCAGACGGGTTCGAACAAGAATGAGCTCTGGTCAGAAACGATTGGTGCCGTGAGCGACGTGCTGGAGCAGCGGCCGCGCTGGATCGAACGGGGCGGGGCTCTGCTCGACGCCTTCGACACGATCGATCTTCGCGCCATGCGGCTCCAGGCAACCCGCCTGCGGCCATGGGAGGTCCGGAAGACGCTCCGGGCCTTTCTGTTCATGGAACTGCGTCAGCGGCTCGACACGGCCATTGACGGCGATCTATTTGGAGAGGAAGCGGCGTGAAAGACATCTCGGAAGACGCGGCCCTCATCGCCGACATGATGATCGTGGTCAAAGCCCGGTTCGTAGAAGCGATCGACACCGATGAGCAGGTTAGCACCCGGCTGGAATGCCCGCCGGCTGTCCGCTCCCTCTGGCCGGCCACGCAATCGATCGGCAGCGAGAACGATCCGGTTCCGAACATCTGGCGCCCGAGTGCGCTGGCGATCTCCCGATCCCACGAGGTGATGCACCAGTGGCTGATCGACTTCGTGCCCGATCTGGAGCATCGTAGGCTCATCCTGGCATGGTCTGCGAGCATGGCCCGGCCAAAGAAGTACGGCTCGTTTGCCCGCTGGTGCAAGAAATCGGGCCGCGCGCGTAGTACGGCAAACCACCGGCTGCTGGCTGCGTTCTCTATCGTTTCCGCGTTAATCCGAAAAAACGGAAAATCGTTGCAAGCCCCTGATTGGTCTAGGGTTGGACAGCTTGCCCAGAATTCGGGTATCGATTTGGGTAAGGTCAGGGAGCGTGCGTCGGAAGCGTCATTCGAGAGCCGAGATGGCATCGGATCATGGCGAGCGGCAGACGCGGTCCCGGCCAACGATCCCGACAATCAGGACTTCACCTGGGCCGAGCAACAGGCGGAGCGCCGTCGGCGGATGGCCGAGCGCAAGGCCGGGTAATGGCGGACGCCACCCTCGTCTGTTTGTGGCTGGCGGCAATTCCGCTGCTGCTTCTCACGTCGGTCCAGATGGCGACGGCATCGATATCGGCCGCGATGTTCGGCGACCGCATCTTGGTCATCTGCCTGCTGTTCATGTCGATCATGACGAGCTGGTGCGGTTTTGCGATGATGCGGGACCTGGCGTCGTATCTGGTCGGCTGACCATATTCCCGGCGCCGGCAGAATGGTCATCGGATCCGAGGGTAAGCCCCTCGTTAGTATGGAGCGGTCTCGGGACAGGCACTGCCAAGGCCGGGATAGCCAAGGGCTCTTCGGTTGAAGGGTCGCCGGTCCACTCATCCACTCGGCAGGCAGGCCCTGTCGAATAGAGGCGGCAAGCGCCGGAACAACGCAGCACTGGGCCTCGATGTCCATCATGCGCCGGGGGCCGCCTCTTACTGATTCCACATCCCGCAAGGGAGAGGCGGCGGCAAGTCAGGTATCCTCGCTGCTAGCGCGAGACGGAACGCCCGTAAGTCCAAAGGCCGGGGGCCTGATCCGATGGTGCTGACGAGCCGTCCGGCGTGTCCGGGTCGCGGTATCTCGCCCGCCTCAAGCATCCGAGAGCAAGCCTCTCGGTCTAGGTGTTGCCAGATGAATAGGCCCCTGGGCTCTGTGGCTCAGTCTGGATCGGCGATATGCCCACCTAATCTAAGACCCCGCCGCAGGGGGCCGCTCGGGTTGATCGCCGGGCGCAGGTATTCGAGAGCAAGCCTCTCGCACGAGTAGGGAGCGGGATCGCTCAAAGGCATCGGTCAGGCTGGCTAGTCGACCGTCTGGGTGGAAGCCCCACCGCTCCCTTTCATATCCCTGCCCCGGTTAGGGCTTCCGTTCATACGGGGGTGTGTTTGACCCGGGGCGGGGAGGCCCATCACTTCCAGCGCAAGAGGCAGGCCATGCACCGCTACCGCATCCGCCGCCGGATCGTGAACGCCATCGGATGGCTCATCGCCTGGATGCTGGTGCGGGCTGTGAAGCGGCAGGGGCTTTAGTCAGCCTCCTGTGAACGACCGCAGACGACGTTCCAGACGATCTAAATCGTTCAATATCTTCACCATATCGGCCGCCTCGTCGGGGTGCAGATTGATGAGGTGCAAGCGCCCGATGGTTGCGGGCTCATCGGTGAAGATGTCGATGATGCTGGACCGCCCGACTGGGTTCGGCCGGATGATGTAGCGGTCGTGTCTCATCGCTTCGAAATACGTCAGTCCCCGGCATCTGAATAGTGTTCCCCCGCGCAAAAAGGAGATCCCATGCGCTACCTGCGAAGTATGGTCCTCGCCGGCCTGGCCCTTGTGGCCTGCGCCATGTTCAGCGTCCCGAGCATCGCGTCGACGACCGATCCCGGCCTCTACACGGTGTCCGTCGATTATCTCGACTACGCCGTCTTCACCGAGGCGATTGCCGCGTCGGATCATCTGGCGATCGTCGACAAGCCGGCGGCCACCGTCCGCGAGAAGCAGCGAAGTCCTGGCATCCTGAAGCCGGTGTACGCCGAGAGCTTCCAGACCGACGGCCGCAGCCTCCGCTCCTACCGCCGGCGATGTTAGCGGCAGACGCGATTACATGAGATACGAGCGCCGCGGGCTATCCGCGGCCTCACCAGAACCCAAAGGAATGGCCGAAAGGGTGAAGGCCGGCCAGTACCGCTCCAACAGCGGCCATGGTCGCGAGCACGATCTGGTAGGCCTGTAGGCTGACCCTCTGCTCAAAACGGACGGCTCTGCCTTTCCAGTACAGGCGGTCGTCATCATCGATCTCGAAGCCATCCATGCCGTCGATAGAGAGTGTCCGGCGGGTCATTTGATCTCACTCCGGTTGCAGAACTTGGCGCATTGTGGACCAGATCACCGGGCTTTTACCAATCCGAGGTTGAGATGCCGTGCAAATCGTGCGCTGCCCGCCGCCGCCTCCTCGCCGCCGGCTATGCCAAGGGCGGCATCAAGGGCGCGGTGAAGGCGGTTCCGAGCGTGGGTAGGCACCTGGTCGCGAACCCGCCGAAGCTGAAACGAGATCACGATGCCGACGCTTCGCAATCCACGGCATGAGGCGTTCGCCCGGGGCCTCGCCGAAGGTCGGACGGCTGACGACGCCTATGTCTTCGCCGGGTTCAAGGCGAACCGAGGGAACGCGACACGCTTGAAAGCAAATGACAGCGTGATGAAGCGCGTCAGGGAATTGCAGGAGCGGTCCGCAGAGAAGGCAGAGTGGACCGCCGCCGACAGGCTCCGGATGCTCGCAGAGATCGCCGACCGCAGCGCACAGGGTGATCCCCGCGTAGCGGTCTCGGCAATCGCCGAAGCGAACAAGATGCAGGGCAGCCACGCCCCGGCGAGGCATCAGCATGCCGGCGCTAACGGTGGCCCGATCCAGACCATCGACGTCACCAAGCTGAAGGGGATGACGGACCAGGAGCTCGAGGCCCTTGAACGTGCACTTGTCCAGATCGGCATTGTTGACGGCGATCCGGGCGGAGAGGGACGCGAGGAAGACTGAGGACGACCGCGCGGCCGAGCGGAAGCTTCTGCTGGCCTCGCATCTCGATTTCACGCGGAAGTTCTTCGTCGAGAAAGAGGGCCAGCCGTTCTCGGTCGCAGCGTTCCACCAGGTCATCTGCGATGCGCTCGATCAGGTCTTCACCGGCGCCATTCGCCGGCTGATCATCAACGTGCCGCCGGGCTACGGGAAGACCGAGCTCGCGGTGGTGAACTTCATCGCCCGCGGCTTTGCGATCAACCCGCGCGCTCGGTTCATCCATGCCAGCTATGCGCAGGCGCTGGCGCTGGACAACTCGTCCAAGGTGAAGGACGTTATCAATCTCGACGGGTATCAGGCTCACTGGCCCGTTCGAATGCGCATCGACACCAATGCGAAGGGGCTGTGGCGGACCACTGATGGCGGCCACCTTCGCGCCGCGGCGTCGGGCGAGCCGATCACGGGCTTTCGTGCTGGCATCCTGGCCGAGCCCGGCTTCACCGGCGCGCTGGTTATCGATGATCCGCTGAAGCCCGATGACGCCTCGTCCGACACCACGCGGCGGTTCATCAACGAGCGCTGGGAGAACACCTTCCGGTCTCGCCTCGCGCATGAAGACGTGCCGGTGATCGTCATCATGCAGCGGCTGCATGTCGACGACTTCACCGCTCACCTCCTGCAGAACTCGGGCGAACACTGGCATCTGCTGAAGCTGCCGATCCTCATCGATGGCGAGGACGAGCCGCCGGCGGGCGATGTGACGATGATCCGGCACGGGCTGCCGGCGGGGCCGCTATGGGCCGAGAAGCACACCGTCGACCAGATCAAGGTCCTGCAGAGTTCGCCGCAGGTCTTCGCAGGCCAGTCCATGCAGGATCCGGTCGTGGCCGGCGGCAACCTGTTCAAGACCGAATGGTGGGGCCGGTACGACGAGACGCCGGCGCTGGCCTGGCGGGGCATCTTCGTCGACACGGCCCAGAAGACCAAGGAACGCAACGACTACACCGTGTTCGAGCACTGGGGCGCGGGCAGAGACGGTAAGGCTTATCTCCTCGACCTCGTGCGGGGACGTTTCGAGGCGCCGGAACTGGAAAGCACGGCCCTTGCCTTGTGGTCCCGCTGCAAGGCGATGGACGCGGACCGGTACGGCCACCTGCGCAAGATGGCGATCGAGGACAAGGTCTCGGGCACCGGGCTCATCCAGTCGCTGCAGCGCAAGTCGATCCCGGTCATCGCGATCCAGCGCGAGAAGGACAAATACACCCGCGCGCTCGACGTCGTTCCGTCTTGCGCCTCCGGGCTGGTGGTGCTGCCGAAGTCGGCGCCGTGGCTCAAGGAATTCGAGGCGGAGGTCGCGGCGTTCCCCGATGGATCGTTCGACGACCAAGTCGACCCGTTCATCGATGCCGTCGGCGAGATGGCCGGCCTGAGCACGTACTCGCTCGACAACGTTAGGTGATCGATGACCGCTGTTCAGCTTCAGACGGATAGCCTTCTGGCGCTGACCTCCGGCATGGGGGACCCGACCCGGGACAAGGCGGCCACCTACTACGGCCCGTCCTTCCTGACGGACGAGCAGTTGCTCTACGCCTATCAGGGCTCCTGGCTGCCGCAGAAGATCGTCAACATCCCGGCGATGGACTCGATCCGCAAGGGCCGGGACTGGCAGGCCGAGAACAAGCAGATCGAGGCAATCGAGGCCGAGGAAAAGCGGCTCGGGCTGTGGCAGAAGCTGCTCGACGCCCGGATCAAGGCGCGGCTGTGGGGCGGCGCCGCGATCTACATGGGCACGGATCAGTCGCCGGAGACGCCGCTGCGGCTGGACGGGCTCGGCAAGGGAGGCCTGAAGTATCTGACGGTGCTCTCGCGCCGTGAGGTGATCGCCGGTGAGCTTGATCAGGACGCACTCGCCGAAACCTATGGGCGGCCGAAGGACTACCAAGTCACCGGCGCCACCATGCTCGCCAAGATCCACCCGTCGCGGCTGGTGGTGTTCGTCGGGCAACCGCACCCGGACGTGTGGCTCTCGCAGGGCGTGAACCGCGGCTGGGGCGAGAGCGCGCTGCAGGCGGTCTTCGACGCGGTCAAGAACGCGGACAGCACGGCGGCCAACATCGCGAGCCTGGTTTTCGAGGCCAACATCGACGTCTTCGGCGTGCCGGACTTCATGTCGATGGTCGCCGACCCGGAGTATCGCAGCCGGCTGCTGGAGCGGTTCACGCTGGCGAACGTCGGCAAGTCGATGAACCGCGCGCTGATCATGGACGCGGGCGAGACCTACGACCGCAAGCAGGTTGCGTTCTCTCAGCTGCCCGAGGTGCTGCAGCAGTTCCTCATCATCGTCTCAGGTGCGGCCGACATTCCGGCCACTCGCCTTCTGGGGCAGTCGCCCGCTGGCATGAACGCCACCGGCGAGAGCGACATGAAAAACTATCACGACCGCATCGAGAGCATGCAGAAGCTGGAACTGCAGCCGGCGATCTATGGGCTGGACGAGGCGCTGATCAGGTCGGCGCTCGGCGACCGGCCGGCGGAGATTTACTACGACTGGGCACCGCTGTCGCAGATGTCCGAGAAGGACAAAGCAGACGTCGCCCTGAAGAAGGCACAGGCCTTCCAGATCGACATCAACTCCGGCGTCATGCCAGACAGCGCGCTCGCCAAGGGCAGGCAGAACCAGATCATCGAGGACGGGCTCTATCCGGGCTTCGAGAACGCACTGTCAGAGGCCAAGAAGGAAGGCGACGAGATCGACTTCTCGGAGAAGGCGACGGCAGCGGAAGAGGCGGCACGGGCAGCGCAGCAAGCGCCGGCAGCAGCCACCGTGACACGCATGCAGGCCGCCGCGAACGATGCCGCGCCCCGGACGCTGTATGTGCGGCGGGACGTGGTGAACGGATCGGAGATCATCGCATGGGCGAAAAGCCAAGGTTTCGAAACGACGCTCTCGGCAGACGATATCCATGTCACCATCGCCTTCAGCCGGACTCCCGTCGACTGGATGAAAGTTGGGGAGGCATGGAGTTCGGAACTGAAGATTGCGGCCGGCGGCCCACGCTTGATGGAACGCTTCGGCGAGGCGACGGTCCTTCTGTTCAAGGCAAGCGAACTGGAGTGGCGCCACGAGGCGATTGAAGCCGCGGGCGCCTCTTGGGATCATCCCGAATACCAGCCTCACATCACCATTTCTTACGGCTTCAGCGGAGACATTGAAGCTGTCGAGCCGTACCAGGGCGAGATCATCCTCGGGCCGGAGCGGTTCGAAGAGGTCAAGGAAGATCGGCAAGCGGGGATCAAGGAGGACTGACCATGGGTCACCGCATCGTACAGACATTCTCGCCTAGCGGGCATCTCGTTGACCATGAGGCCTATCCGCTCCCTTTTCCGAAGCCGGACTACGCCGAGCTTGAACGGCGGATCGCGGACCTTGAGGAGCGCGCCATGCGACAGGATCGAGAGCAGGCCGCCCGCGATCGTCTGAAGGCGATGGGGCTGTTCCTTCCGCAGCGCTGACGTGCAGTCCTACAGCCTCGCCCGCATGGCCGCGACGAAGACCAAGCGGCCAACGATCACCCTGCCGCCCATTCAGGACAGCAAGGGCGCCCAGACCGAATACCTTCGCGCTCTCCGCGCTATGCTGCGCTCACTGGCGGCCACGGTGCGTTCCGACGTGCTTCCGGCCGCAGAAGCCGAGATCGCCCGTCAGCGGTCAGCGATGACGCAGGACGCGCTTGGCGAGTTCGTATTCGAGGGGCTGAAGCAACTGGCTGTCCGGCTGGGCGTCATTGCCGAGGGCATGGTCGGGCGCATCCTTCGGCTGGAGAGCGAGCGGCACACGAAGAAGTGGCTGGCGTCGGTCCGGTCGACCATCGGGATCGATCTCGCCGCGGTGGTGAGCCAAGAGGATCTGGCGGAGTATCTGACCACTGCGGCGGCGCGGAATGCGAGCCTGATCAAGTCGCTCGGGGATGACGCCATCAAGCGGGTGGAGCAGGCAACCTATCAGGCCATCCTGCAGGGCCAGACGGCGGCGCAGCTTCGCAAACGGATGACGGAAGAGTTCGGTGTGCTCGACAGCCGGGCGAAGCTGATCGCCCGAGATCAGGTGTCAAAGCTGACGTCGGACCTCAACCGCCGCCGGCATGAGCAGGCCGGCGTCACCTCCTACGTCTGGATGAGCAGCCGGGACGAGAGAGTGCGCGAGCGTCATCGCGCGCTGGACGGCAAGGAATATAAATACGGCGAGCCCACGGGTGCGGAGCAGGGACTTCCGCCGGGCCAGCCCATTCAGTGCAGGTGCGTCGCGCGCGGCATCGTGGTGATCGACGGGGAGAGGTTCTAGCGTCCGCGCTTCATCCACTCGTCCAGTGCGCTGGCGACGTCGTCCGGTGTCTTGGTCTCATCGAAACCGACGCCGTTAATCGACGCGATCTCGTCCTTGAGAGACTGCGGGGCGCACCAGTCGAATAGCTTCAACATGATGGCTTCCATCCGCTCGTCCTGACGCTGCAGATGAAACTCCAGCTCGTGCACTTTCAAGGCGCTGTCCAGCACATCGCTGCGCAGCCTTCGCACGAGGGTTTCAAGTTCTTGAAGGCGGTCGGGTTCGGTCGTCATCGGCGCGGACAATACCACAATCGAGGGCAAAGCCCATGCAGTTCATCGACGCCGTAACGGTGTCTGGCGCAACCCGCCGGACGGCCGATGGTTTTCTCGTCGCCACGGCCAAGAGTGTCCGGGTCGGAATTCAGCACTACGCCGGGCACGAATGCGGCGTGGCTGACAAGGCCATCGTCCGCATCTATCGCAGCCCCGAGGAGGTGTTCTCGCAGGACAGCCTCCAGTCGTTCTCCCATGCTCCGGTCACGATCGACCATCCCAGCGAACAGGTATCGGCCGACAACTGGCGCGAGCTGGCCGTCGGCGAAGTGAGCACTGCGGCGCAGGTCGACGGCAAATGGGTGTCCCTCCCGCTGATCCTGAAGGACGCGAAGGCCATCGCTGCGCTGGACAGCGGCAAGCGGCAGCTTTCGGCAGGCTACGTCTGTCAGCTCGACATGACGCCCGGCAAAACGCCCGAAGGCGAGGCGTATGACGGCCGACAGGTCGGCATCAAGATCAACCACCTCGCCCTCGTCGATCGAGCGCGCGCAGGTGACGAGGCTCGCATTGGCGACAGTGCGGACGACGCGGGCAACCGCACACGATGGGGCGCTGCCCCTCTCACCACCGACGCGACATACAAGGAGGGCCAGATGGCCGAACTGCGCAAGGTGATGGTCGACGGGCTGCAGGTCGAAACGACCGACGCAGGCGCTCAGGCCATCGAGAAGCTGACGAAGGACAAGGACGCCCTCACGGCGAAGCTGACCGACGCCGAGACCGCTCACAAGACGGCCATCGCCGCCAAGGACGAGGAGATCGGCACGCTCAAGGCCGACAAGAAGAAGCTCGAAGACGCGGCCATGACGCCGGACAAAGTGACGAAGCTCGTCGCCGATCGCGTCTCGCTGGAGAGCACGGCCAAGGCGATCTTCGCCGACGTGAAGACCGAGAGCGTCTCCGACGCGGATCTCCGCAAGTCGGTCGTCGTCGCCAAGTACGGCGCGGGCTTCGTGGGCGACGCATCCGAAGGCGAGATCGCCGGCATGTTCAAGGCGCTGGCGAAGGACGCGAAAGTCGACCCGGTCGCCAATGCCCTCAAGGATGCCAATCCGGCCAATCTCAACGACGCCGACAAGGCCTACCAGGCCATGCTCGATCGTGACCGCAACGCCTGGCAGTCCGCCGGCAAGAAGGAGGCCTGATCCATGGCGTTCCCGACCGTCAACTACAACCGCGAGCCCACGGCCAAGGGCTATCCGGGCATGATCGCCACCACCGAGCCGCACTGGATCACGTCGATGATCGGTGAGGCCGGCACTGGCGATATCCCCTTCGGCTCGGCCGTTGTCTACGGCGCCATCGACGACACGGTGAAGAAGCCGACCGCAGGCGGCAAGTTCGCCGGCATCGCGGTGGCTGATCGCACCGTTCCGAATGCGCAGGGCACCGTCTTCAAGCAGTACGACCAGTTCGGCTGCATGCGGAACGGCACGATCTTCGTCACGGCGCTCGTCGCCGTTGCCCAGGGCGACCCGGTCTACATGACGCCGACCGGCGGCCTCACCAATGTCGCAACCAGCAATGCGCTGCTGGCCGGCGCCGAATGGATGGACACGACGACGGGCACCAACGCCCTCGCTCGCATCCGTCTGAACGTCACCAAGTAAGGGGGCACGACCATGTTCACCACGGACGCGCCCTCGCTGGCGCTGAACTTCCTGCGCACCGCGCAGAACTACATCGAGCCGGGCATCTACGCCCGCCAGTATCCCGACTTCCAGTACCGGGAGCTGGTCCCCGTCGACAACTCGGCGCCGGAGTGGATCAAGCAGATCGAGTTCTTCTCGATGGGCGACGATCTCGGCGAGGCGCGGGAGTTCGCCGCCGAGGGTGACGACATCCCGTTCGTCGACTTCCAGATCGACAAGGGCGACAGCCGCGTCACCATGGCGGCGATCGGCTATCGCTACAATCTCGAGGAGCTGTCGCACGCCCAGCAGTACGGCATCCGCCTGACTGACGAGCGGGCCGACGCAGCCCGGCGTGCCTATGAGCGGTATGTCGACAACACGGCGTTCCTCGGTCGTCCGAAGCTCGGCAAGACGGGCCTGGTCAATTCGGGCAACGTCACGGTCATCCCAGCGCCGACCGGTGACTGGGCGAACCCGGCCACGACCCCGGATCAGATCCTCGCGGACGTCAACGCCGGGTTCTCGGCGATCTTCATCGGGTCTAACGGCATCGAGCAGGCCGACACCCTGCTGATCCCGCAGGCGCAGTATGAGGCGATCGCAACCCGCCGCCTCGATCCGACCAGCGAGACCACGATCCTCCAGCACATCATGCGGACGAACGTCTACACGATGCGCACTGGGCGCGCGCCGACCATCCGCGCCGTCTGGGGGCTGGAAACCGCGGGCGCCGGCGGCATCACCCGCGCCGTCTTCTATCGCCGTGATCCGGCGGTGGTGAAGATCCACGTGCCGATGCCGCTCCGGTGGCTCCCGGCCGAGCGCCGGCTGCTGAAGTACGAGATCCCCGGCATCTTTCGCCTCGGAGGTGTCGAGGTCCGTCGCCCTGGTGCGATGCGCTACATGGACGGAGTGTGAGCCATGGCTGCGAAGAACGTCACCAACCATCACTACGGGCCGATGTCGGTCGGCGGGGTCACCATCCCCGCCGGTCGCACGGCTGCGGTCGCTCGCTGGGATGCCGTGAAGGGCAGTTCCACGATCAAGACCTGGCTGAAGCTCAAGGTTATCTCGGTCGATGGCGACATACCCACGCCGCAGGACCCGGCCGTGGTCAACGATCCCGACGTCACTGGCGGCGCCTATTCCGTAAAGCAGACCTCGCCGGGCTGGTTCGCCGTCTTCCAGGGCGACGAGCAGGTCACCAAGGGCCTGCGCAAGGACGACGTCTCCGGCTTCGACGAGTTCTCGGATGCCGATAAGACCGCCTTCGTCGAGGCGAACAAGGCCGAGGACTGACCCATGGCCTACACCGCGCCGACCGCTGCCGATCTCAAAGCTCGGTACGCTGAATTCGCCAATGTGCCCACGGAGACCGTTTCGGCGGTGATCGAGGACGCACAGCGGTCGGTTTCAACCTCATGGCTGGAGCGGGACTATGCCCCGGCCATCATGCTTCTGACGGCGCACATGCTGGTCACGGAGGGGGCTGTCGAGCGGGCTGACCCCAACGGCAACGGCACGTCCAGCATGACGACGACGGGGGCGGTGAAGTCCTACCGCGTCGGCGAGGTGCAGGTCAGCTATGCCGGGACAAGCGAGGGGGCAGGAGCCGCGTCGGGCGATCTGTCTGGCCTTTCCGCCACCGAATACGGGAAGCGCTTCCTGGCGCTGCGGCGGGCCAATTTCGGCGGGCCGATGGTGGCCTGATGTTCACGGCCAAGGTGCAGCGGCGGACCTCTCGGGATGTCAGCGATCTGGCGCTGAAGCTGAAGGGGCCGTCGAAGGTCAAGGTCGGCTTCCCGGACGGCAAGGCCGATGGCGACATAGTCATGCGCGCGATCTGGAACGAGTTCGGCACGAGGGGTAGCGGCCAAGCCTTCATGACAGATCGAGGCGGAGGCTTCGGCGGCCCCATCCCCGAACGGCCGTTTATGCGCGGAGCAATGCGCGCCAATCGGGGCAAGTATCAAAGGGCAATGTCTGCAGGCGCGCGGGAAATCCTCCAGAGCGGGTCATCGCTTCGATCGGTGCTGTCCCGCCTCGGCATCATCGCACAAGGCGATATTCAGTCTGAGATCACGAGCCTTCAATCGCCCCCCAACAGCCCCACGACGATCCGCCTCAAGGGGTCGTCGTCACCTCTCATCGACACCGGTGAGATGCGCCAGAAGGTGACGTGGAAGGTGGACGATGCTTAACCTCGCCGCCGCCTTCAACGGGCACACCACGACGCTCGTCACGCACGAGCGCAGCGATCCGAACGCCGGGTCTTATGTGAACGGCAAATGGGTGCCAGCGCCGCCGGTCTCCACCACGATCCGTGCATCGGTGCAGCCATTGGCCGGGAAGGAATTCGACAACCTCCCATCGACCATCCGCAACGAGGCGCGGGCCAAGTGCATCACGCGCACCGCGCTCAAATCCGGCGACCGGATCATCGACGGCGCGACGACCTACAAGGTGATGTCGGCTGACGACTGGCAGAAGCTCGGCGGGTACACGCGGGTCATTCTTGGGGCTCTGCGATGACCGAGGCCGAGGTCCTGGACGCCACCCGCAACTGGATCGCCACCGTTACCGGCATCGAATGGATCGACAGCTATCAGGGCGCACCGCCACCGGCAGAACCCTACGGCGTCATCAACCTGACGATGTCGGACGCGGTGCACGAGCACCCGATCGAATACGAGTACCCCGTCACGGACGAAGGCACAGAAGACGAGACGATCCGCCAGGCGCCGGTGCGAGACTGGTTCTGGCGCTTCTCGATCAACGTCTATGGCGACGGCGGGAAGACGGTCCTGCGCAAGATCAAGACGGCGCAGCACGTGCCCACGGCGCTGGAAAGCCTCGCGCCACTGTCCCTGTTCGAGACATCGCAAATCCGCGACGCGACCGAGCTCCTGAACGAGGAATGGCAGGCGCGGGCGCAGATGGATCTGGAAATAAGGGGGATCGTGAGGGACGGCTTGCTTGTGGATGTCGTGGAAGCCGCCCCTGTGGATGTCACTCGCGTTTAGGTGCCGTGCCGCGGGTCGAAGCCATGCTGCTTTTCGGCGGCACGCCTGACCAGCACGGCTTCGTCATAGTCCGTGAAGTAGCCGAGGAAAATGGAGACGGTTTCGACCCGGATGTAGGCGCGCCACTTGCCGCGCTCGAAGAACACGCCCGTCACGCCGCTCTTGTTGTCGCGCCGCTTCTTAGCATTGCGGCTGTTATCGAGCCTTGTGGCGTCCCGAAGATTTAGGAGACGGTTGTCGTTTCTGATGCCGTTCGCATGATCGATATATTCCGGCGCCTCGCCGTGCATCATCATCCAGATCACGCGATGGGCCAAATACCGCCGTTTAAGGATGGCGCCGCATCGATAGCCGGCCTTGTTCTCGAAGATCAAAGCCTCTTTGCCGGCGTGCTTGGCGTTCCAGAGGATGCATTTCATCTCGCGGCTGCGTTTTGAGGCTTCAAAAACTGCGGGCTCGCGCTCGCGCCAGAACAGCAGCCCTGTTTCGGGTTCATAGCGCAGTAGCTTGTTCAGAACATCGGAAGTGGGTAGTTTAAGGGTAGCCATTCGAGCCTCATGACAGGTTCGTTTCGGTTAGGCCCGGCCAGTGTTGCAAGCACTGCGTCCGGGCCGTCTTGTTCTACCACAGAACATGAAATTCGCGATGCTTTATCGCGACTTTGCCCCGGTCGACGTGAGCCGGGTCTAACCGGGCAACAGCCCTCCCATCATCAAGCCTGGCCCGGTTAGGGCTTCAACCATGAGGTTCCCTCCATGGCACGACTTCCGTATTCGCGCGTCGTCAACGTGCAGCTCACTCGGCAGGACGCATTCCCGAGCCGGCGCGGCTTCGGCGTTCCGCTGTTCCTGACCTCCACGGCAGTCGCCGGCGAACTGGACGCAACGAACCTCACCAAGGTCTACGGATCGATGGAAGAGGTTGCCGCCGACTGGGATGCGGCCGACGACTTCTATCTGGCCGCCCAGCAGGCGTTCTCGCAGCGCCCGTCGCCGCTCCAGATCAAGGCCGGCTACTATGATGCCGATGCGGTCGATGCCGGCGCCGATGCTCCGGCCAAGGCAGCGCTGCTCACCGATGCACTGGACGCGATCCAGGACGTCGACCCGGGCTGGTACTGGCTCGATGTTGAGACCGATCTCCGCGACAGCCCGCTGCTCGATGGCGTCATTCCGTGGATCGAGGCGCATCGCAAGATGGCGCTGATCACGTCCAACGATGCGCTGATGAAGGATGAGACCGACACGACAAACGTCGCGGCGCGCTACAAGGGCACCGTGGAGCGCACGGCGATCTTCTGGCACGACAACGCCGCCTATTTCCCCGGCTTCGCTCTGGCTGCCTTCCTCGGCACCTATAGCTTCGACAACGCCAACTCGGCTTACACCGGCGCCTTCAAGTTCATCCGCGGACTCCCGGCGTCCAATATCGGCTCGGCGGCGCTCCAGGCGATCACCGGCTTCGTGCCGGCGCTGGGCGAGGACAAGATCAGCGGACACGTCGCCAACGCCTATGTCGATATCGGCGGCCGGAACCATACCCAGTTCGGCACGACCCTGACCCCGAACGTCTTCATCGACGAGATCCATTCGGGCGACTGGATGGTAGCGCGGATGGAGGAGGAGATCCTCGGCGTGCTGCTCAACAACGATCGCGTCTCGTTCGACAATCCGGGCCTGAACCTTCTGGCCTCGGGCGCTCGCACCGTCATGCAGCAGGCAGACCGGGCCGGGCTCGTGGCGGTCGATTACGACGAGGAAACCGACGAGCGCCTGCCGCCCTACGAGATCATCGTCCCGGACGTGTTCTCGGTCCCGGCATCGCAGCGCAAGGCGCGCATCGCCCCGCCGATCGTCGTCAATTACCGCGCTGCCGGCGCTGTGCATTACGCGCAGGCCCAGATCAACGTCCGCTACTGATAGGGGCCTCGGAACATGGCACAGACCTCCGCGTACAGCTACATCGACGTCACCGCGACGATCAATCAGCGGTCCATCCTCGGCATGTGGGAGGGCGACGACGCGATCGCCGTTTCCGAGGGCGAGGATATCGGCACCGGGCTGATCGGCGCCGACGGCTCCGGTATCTTCTCCCAGCACGCCGGCAAGGGTGCGCAGATCTCGATCAAGCTGCAGCACACGTCGCCGACGCATCGCTACCTGACGCAGCTTCTCGAACAGCAGCGGGAAGGCGGGCTCAACGGCGTGCCCTTCACCGTCCAGGATCGGCGCTCGGGCGAAGGCGGTACGGCCGACAAGTGCTTCATCATGCAGGCGCCGGCCACCGAGAAGGGCAAGGCCGCGACCATGCGGGAATGGGTGCTGTGGACGTCGCAGTACGACCGCAGCATCCCGAACGGTTGAGGTGATCCGTGGCTGAGCGCAAAATCAATTCGACCCTCTACAGCGTGGGCAGCATCCTCGCGACCCGCGCCATCAATCTGCAGATGCGGCTGGGCAAGGTCGTCGGCCCGGCGATCGATGAGCTTCCCACCATCCTCGGTGGCGCGTCCGAGAATGCTCCCGATGCGAAGAAGCAGGCGGCGACCGCCGCCCTTGTTCGGGCATTCGCTGCCGTGTTCGAGAAGAACGACGCCGAAGAGGTCACGAACCTCATGGTCGAGATATGCGAGATCGCGGAGGTCCGTGAAGGGTCTCGCTATCGGCGCGTGATCTTCGATCAGGACTTCACGACCGAGAACCTGGTGGAAGCCTACCAGCTTTGCGGGTTCGTTCTGATGGAGACGTTCGGCGGTTTTTTTCGCGAGCGGATGGCCGCTGGGCTCCAAGCGGCAAAGGCGGGCTGAGCCAAGAGAAGATCAAGGAGGTCGCTCCGAACCTTCACCTATGGCTCTGGCGTCCGGTCATCGCGGAACCGCCTCTCTACACCATGCGGGATATGCGGGAGTGGGTGACGCTGATGGACGTGGCCGACGCCAATGAGGCGTTGGACTTGAAGGAGGCGCTGGCGGAGGCTGGGAAGGACAACTCCAGCGCCGGTTGACAGCCGCACCTTTGCGGCCGATCCATTGCGGATGATGAGTTGGATCAGGCGCCTATTTGGGGGGCGCACCGAAGAGCGGGGCTACTTCTTGGCCGTGGGCGATGAGCGGGACTGCCCCGCATCAGCGATCGTCCACGGACGGATGCTTGCGACCTCGGAAGTCGACATCCCGCTCCCGCAGTGCACATCGGATAGATGCCTCTGCATGTTGCGGTTCCCGGTCATCATCGATGGAGAGGACTTCACTGCGAAGCCCGGTCCCGCCACGGCCCCTGAAAGGTGGAGGAGGCCTCATCCGGCGCTCCGAAAGCGAGACCAGCAAGCGTATCTCCAGAAATATCAAGACTACATGGAGATGGTGAAGCACGGCGTTCGGCTAAAGCGATAGGCTTGCGCTCAGTCCAGAATGCCGATGGTTTCTGCCGTTTGTTTAGACATGGCGCACTCGGCCGGGGAAAGCCCGTCTCTGATGACTCTCCGCTGGACGCCAGCCCACCAATGGATTCGGGAAAGGATACCGGGCGCGTCCCATCCTTGGCTTCTGACGTATTCGGCGACCGCCTCATCCCTAAGCCGGAAGCTGCACACGTCCTGCGCTGCGATCATAAGGCCTAACCCTCGCTGTGGATCGGTCATGTCCTCGGATGCGGCAGACGGTGCGGCCACCAGCATCAGTGACAAAGCTATTGCGCGACGGATCATACGGGCTTCCATGGCAGTCGATAAGATCATTGATCGTCGTCGTGGGGCGTACCCCGCTTTCGCGACTCTCGGTCTCGTTGGTCGATCTCTGCAGCTTCGCGCCGAGCTTGTTCATCGGGCGAGGCGACACTGCGATTACGGCCATAGACGATCGCCGAGAGTTCGCGAGTGGTCGCGGACATCTGCAGCAGTGCCTTGCGAACCTCCCGCTGGCTTTGCAGCACGTCACGGAGAGATGCCTTCGCATCATCGATAGGCTCCAGATCATCGAAAGACGCATCGAGCCTCGCCACGATCTCGGCGTTCATAGAGCGCTTGTTGGCCTCGGCGGCCTGACGCAGCCGATCGCGCAACCCATCAGGCATTCGGACCTGGAAGCGCTCGGCAAGCTGGCTGGGGTATTTGGTCTCGTCGCTCATTCGCGATGATGAATGCGACTAGCACTCGAAAAACAATGGGTGCGAGTTGACGCCAAGTCGAGTTGGCCTTAAGTGGGTGAGTGCAAGTCGCACCCACTAATGAGGCTCAGATGTACCCAAGCGATGAAATGCCGAAGTTGACGCTCCGCCTGCCGGCGGACCTGAAGCTCTGGTTGGAGAAGAGAGCAAAGCGCGAGTCCGCTTCCCAAAATACCCTGATCATTCAAGCCCTTCGGCGAGATCAGGAAGCGGCGAGGCAACCGGCCTAGGAAACCCAGCCTCGCCGCACGTTCCCGGCCAGCGTCTCACCGCTGGTCAGTTCCCACCACGGTTTAAGGAGAACCGGAATGGACAATGACACAGATAGCGACTTCCCGATGGTCGCGGAAGGCCAGATCGGCGACAATCTCGTACAGACAGTTGACGGGCGGGACCTCCATCAATTCCTGAGGGTCGGCAAAGACTTTTCGTCTTGGTTGAAGGACCGCATCGATCAGTACGGTTTCAGCGAAAACAGCGACTTCGTAGTTTTCACCGAAACCGGGGAAAACCTCCGGGGAGGTCGTCCATCCAAGGAGTACGCCATCACTCTCGACATGGCTAAAGAGCTGTCGATGGTGGAACGCAATGAGCAGGGCAAGCGGGCTCGCCGCTACTTCATTCAGTGCGAGCTTAGGGCCAAGCAGGGGATCACTGCCGACGATCTTCTCGGCAACCCTCGCCAACTCCTCGCCATCGCTCAGGGCTACGCACTCCAGATCGAGGACATGAAGCGTGACATGACCGTCATGCAGGCGGACGTTGCCGTAGTTGATCGCCTCGGTCGCGCCGATGATTGGTTCGGCGTGCGTCGTTCAGCCAAGATGCTCGACATGCCGGAACGCAAGTTCACCGACTGGTTGCAGCGGATGGGTTGGGCTTTCCGTCAGAACGGCTCGCGTACCCTTCTCGGCTACTCCGACAAGCAGAAGAAGGGCTATCTCAAGAACGCCCCGCACACCTACACGAAACAGGACGGCAGCGAGGGCGTTCGCGACCAACTCGTCTTCTCGATGGCAGGTCTGATACGCATCGCGAAGATGCTGAACGTCACGCTGCGCGCCGAGGAGGCCGCGTGATGGCCGACTTCGATAGCACCATCATCCACTTCCCGTCACGCAAGGCCGGCGTCCCGAAAGAGAGCGTCGTCCAGTATCGCCAGATCAAGAGTTACATGGGCGATCGAGAGAATGATGGCCCGGAAGTCGTCTTGGCTACTCGGGACGGTGACGACGCGATCCACGTTCTCGTCATCGATGACCACATGGTCGAGCGGCTGGCGTCGTTCCACGATACCGTCGGGGGACGCGAGATGGCGGACCTGATCGGCGAAACGTCCCGAAAGGTCGTGAACGCGGTGCTCTACGACAACTGACAAATAGCGGCCCGGCTGGGAGCTTGCACCTTCCCGCCGGGCCTTACCCAACCGATCTACTGAGGAGATCAGTTATGGCTAAGGCCGAATATACCCGCGTTTCCACGCTTTTCACAAATCCTGTCGTCGCTGACGCTTTCCGCCGCATCGAGAACGACGCCAGCGGCGCCCTGGTCATCGCAGACGCACCCAAGCCGGTTCTATCTGGTGGCGCCGTCGTCCGCGTGCTGGAGGCAGCGTGATGGACAGTCAACAGATGGAACGCCGTTGGCACACCGATCATCCTGACGCCGCCGAGCGTCTCGGCAGGCTCAGTGGCAAGGAACTGGTGATTGCAGCAGAGGGTTTGTTCCGCGCTATCGAGGCATTCGAAGCGACCCAGAACTCGCCCAAGTGCGATATCAACTCCGCCGTCTCCAACTGGTTCGAGCAGGAGATGGAGCGGCTGGGCCAGTTGCACGAGATGGTCATGGCGGAGGCGAAATCCCGCCCATTCAGCGGTGACATCGACACGGACGAAGGTCTGCTCCGGCTGGTAGCATCTTGGGAGATGCAGACAGGGGCAGTATCGCCGGAAGAAGTCGTTGAGTGGGTGCTTGGCGCTAAACGCCGGGCGAGAGCAGCCGCGATCAACGCGAGACGCGCCGCCTAGCGGCAATGTCGAGCCACTGCGGCGCAAACCGCAAATACATCGGGCCGTCCTTCGGGGCGGCCTTTTTCATGAGGGCTCCATGGCTGTTGTAGACGAGCTTGTCGCACTGTTCCGGTTCGACCTGCAGGGCCGGCAGAACGCCCAGACCTTCCAGCGTGAACTCGACAAGTCCGCTGCGAAAATGGAAGCGTTCGCGGGCCGGGCGACGACCGCCGTAGCGAACCTCGGCGACAAGATATTTGCTTCCATGCGCCGCGCGACGATTGTGGCCGGCACCTTGGGCGCAGGCATTGGCGTGGCGTTCGGCAAGGGCATCATCGACGCATCAGCCGAGTGGGAAGGGTTCACTGCTGCGCTGACCACGTTGGAGGGATCGTCAGAAGCCGCCGAGAAGTCGCTCGACTGGATCGCCGACTTCGCCAAGAAGACGCCCTACCAGCTTGCGGAGACCGTCCGAGCCTTCACGAAGCTCAAGGCTTACGGCATCGATCCGACGCAAGGGTCGCTGCGCACGCTGGGCGATGCCGCCTCGGCCATGAACAAGCCGCTCGACGCGGCAGTGGAAATGTTCGCCGACGCGGCTTCCTTCCAGTTCGAGCGCCTGCGGGAGTTCGGCATCACCGCCAAGCAGGAAGGCGAAAACGTCACCTTCCAGTTCCAGAAGGACGGCAAGACCGTACAGGAGACGGTGAAGAAGACCGGCGAGGCTGTCACCTCGTGGGTGAAGAACAATCTTGAAGGCCGGTTCGGCGGCGCGATGCTGCGCCAGTCCACGACCTTCGGCGGCATGATGTCGAACCTGGTCGACTATTGGGAGGATTTTCAGCGTCGAATCGGGCGAGGCGGCTTCTTCGATACGGTCAAGAACCGGCTGGCGGACTTCCTCGACTACCTCGACGTGCTCGACGGGGATGGCACCCTTGACCGCTGGTCGCGTGGCCTGTCGTGGGGCTTCACGAAGGCGGCCGACGGCGTGGCATATCTCGCCAAGCAAATGAAAGCCGATATCGAGACGCTGGCGAAGCTTTGGTCCGATGGCGAGTGGTCGGAGAAAGTCCAGCCGTTCATTTGGGCTCTCGTCCTTCTGTTCGCGGCTATGTTCCCGGTGACAGCTCTCTTTGCGGGGGCCGCTGTGGCTCTGAACGACTGGCTGGCGTACATGCAAGGCGCCGACAGCGTGATCGGCGCGTTCGTTGATGCAATCGCGGAGTTCCTCGGAGTAGAGCCGGAGCGGGTGGCGACAGTCCTTGGGGATATAGCCGAAAGCGCGGGGTGGTTTATAGCTGCCGGGCTGGGAATAAGTCTCCTTGCCAGTGCGCTCCGTTCTCTCAGCGCTGCTATGGGGCTGATCATCCTCGCCAAGGGCGCTGTTGGCATTCTGTCCGCGCTCACGGGCCTCCGGTGGGGCGCAGCGGCGGCAGGAGCCGCAGGCGCGGCAGCAGCGGCAGGCGGGGCGACCGCCGGCGGCACGGCAGCGGGAGGCGCAGCAGCGGCCACAGGTACGGCCGCAGCGGCTGTCGGAACCTTCCTTCGGGGCCTCATCGGTCGGATCGGCGTTCTCGCCGCAACTCCGGGCTCGCCATGGAGCGGCGTCCAGCTTCAGCCCTTCACCGACGAACAGCGGGAATTGCTCCGCAAGCGCCACGAAGAGCGCAGCAGCCGGCCCCGAAACGATAATCAGGGATGGAGCGGCGGCGGGTTCGACGATGGCCGATCCGGCGACGGCCTCATGTCCAGCATCCGCGACAGCATCAACGGCATCGTGGACAATGCCTCATCCAAGATCGAGGCCGCGTTCAAGGATACGCAGGCGAAAGCCGGGCAGGGCGCATTGGCCGATGCAATGCCGGCCTTCCTCGCCAAGATGCAGACGATCAACGGCGGCGCGAGCGAGGCGGCCAAGGTCAACGCGACCATCACCGATGCACGTCAGGACAACCGCCAGTTCCCGGTGACGGTAAACTCGACGGTCAACCAGACGGTGCAACAGGCCAGTCAGGCGCCGGCAGCGGCGGCTCGGGCAACATCCGCGGCAATCGGGCAGGCGGCAGTGCAGTCCCGTCCGCAGGTCGCACAGTCGGCGGCAGCGCCATGAGCGCGATCCTCTTCTCCCGAGCCATAGGCCCGGTGCCGATTGCCGTGGTGGAGTCCGAGCAGCCGGAAAGCGTGCTGTCGATCACGGAGATTCCCCTCGAGAACGGTGCCGTCGCGACAGACCATGCGCACATGGAGCCCGAGCGGCTGGCCTGGAACGTCGTCACGGACAACGCGGCGGTGACCTGGCAGGCGCTGAAGGCATGGCAGGCGGCGCGCATCCCGTTCACCGTCGTGTCCGGCTTCGATGTCCATACAGATCTCCTGATCAAGCGCATCGCCCCCGAGCGGACCTCGCAGTTCAGCCGGGTGTTCCGCGGCAAGGTCGAGTTCCAGAAGGTGCTGATCGTCTCGTCGGCTTCGGTGCCCGGCGATGCGTCCGCCAGCGGCGAGAGCGGGCGCAGGGGCAGCGAAGCGTCATCCGGCGGTGGCAAGAACCCCGGCGGGGCGAAATCGCGCCGCGCGGCCACGCCTGCGGCGTCCCGAGCATCCGGGCCGGCAACGGTCGATCGGGCATCAGGCACAGTCAATCGCGGCGACGCGCGCACCACTCCGGTCCCTGCTGACAGCGGCCGGGGCTCATCCATCGCTTACGATCTGTTTGGGCCATAGACTATGATCGAGCTTCCAGTGATTGACGCGGCGGATCAGGAGTTCTCCGTCGTGCTGCTGAACCGCCGGGCGACGTTCCGGCTGCGCTATGCGCCGTTCTCGGATCGCTGGTCGCTGGACCTGTCCCTCGATGACGAGCCGGTCCTGCACGGGCGCCGGATCGTGCTGGGGGTCGATCTCCTGGCGGCGTTCAACTTCGGCATCGGCCATCTGGTGGCCGCCACTGCGCAGGAGGGCGGTACGGCGGCGCCCGGTCGCGACGAACTGCCGAACGGCGTGGTGCGGCTCTACCACTTCACCGATGCGGATATCGCAATGGCCATCGCGGCGAGGGGCTGATGTCGGCCTTCTATCTGCGGAAGGCGCGGGTCTACCTGCGCAAGAACGGCAAGGTCGTCCACACCATTAACCCGGGCGACGAGACCGACGAGCAGATCCAGATCCAGTTCGCCATTTCCAAGAGCCTGTCCTCGACCGCGAACACCGCGCTGATCGATATCTGGAACCTCGCCGAAGGCACACGGAACGCGATGGGCAAGGAGTTCGACGGCATCGTCCTGGAGGCCGGCTACATCCCGCCAGAAGGTGGATCGAACGTCGGTGTCATCTTCGCTGGGACGCTGCGGGACGTCGAGCACAAGCGCGACGGCGACGACATCATAAGCACCGTCCAGTGCGGCGATGGGGACGCCGCGATCCGCCGGGCGACGATCAACAAGACCTTTCCGGCCGGGACGAAGGTTGGCGAGGTCGTGGATGAGCTGCAGGCGCAGTTCGAGAAGGAAGGCATCGCCCGCGGCGAGGTGAAGGGGCTGGACGATCTTCCGGCGTTCAAGCGACCCTATTCGGCCTGCGGGGATTGCTCGCGGGAGATGGACCGGATCGGTCGCAGCAACAAGCTGCACTGGTCGATCCAGAACGAGACGTTCGAGGTGGTGCCCGGCGATGGCTATCTCGGCGGTATCGCGCTCCTGACGCCATCGACCGGCCTCATCGGCGTGCCGTCCATCACCGACAACGGCGTGAAGGCCGACGCTTTTCTCAACCCGCAGATCCGGCCCGGCCGCCGGGTGCAAATCGAGAGCGAGACGCTGGAGATGAATGCCGAAGGCGGGATGTACCGCGTCGGCTCCTGCGACTTCCAGGGCAACAACCGGAACGGCGACTTCAAGGTGTCGATCCATGGCGAGCGCGTGGCCGGCGGCAAGGTCGACGAGGGCGTGGCGAAGGAGAAGCTGAAGCGATGAGCGGCCACGGCTATATCGGCAAGACCAACACCCTGTTGGAAGACCTGATCGACACACGCATCAGGAACGAGCGCGAGGACCAGTGGGGGCCGATGGATGGCGAGATCGTCGCCTTCGACCCAGCCAAACAGACCGCCACCGTGCGGCCCTTCTACAAGAAGAACCTAGCCGGCGTCCCGACACAGGTGGCGGACCTGCAGGAAGTCCCGATCGAGTTCCCGCGGGCCGGCAACGGCGCCATCACGCATCCGGTGAAGGTCGGCGATCGTGTCCGGCTTACGCCGAAGATGCGGGACAGCACCAGCTATGACGTCGATGGCGGCGCCTACGATGCGGCGTCCGAGCGGTCGTTCAACCTGTCCGACATGACGGGGACGGTCGTCGGCGGCGACAGCATCTCGAGCCCGATCCAGAACTTCGACCCTGCGAACACGCACATTCGGTTCAGCGAGGATGGATCGTTCGGGCTCCGCGGCTCGGCCGACGGCAAGTTCAAGATCGAGGGCAGCGAGGGCAACCTCTACGACATCCTGGCGACGTTCATGGAGCTCGTCGCTTCCGATCAACTGGCGATCGCCTACGGCTCGTCAGCCGGCACCGGACACGCGCTGCAGAACCGCGCAGCGCTGATGGACCTGGCGGCGAAGGTGAGGGCGATGGCACTATGACGGTCTCCCGCATCGGCCTCGCGTTGCGCCCGAACGAGAACGGCATCCACGACCTCGCACTGACCGCTGACGGCGACCTCGACATGGTGCAAGACGCCGAGGCTATCGGCCAGCACGCCCGGCAGCGGGTGATGACCTATGCTGGCGAGTGGTTCATCGACACGACGTGCGGCGTGCCCTGGCTCGACCAGATCATGGGTCGGCAGTTCGACCCGGCGCTGTCCGAGAGCGTCATCAAGAAAGAGCTGATCGAGACCGACGGCGTGACGGCGATCGAGGCGTTTTCGCTCTCGTTCAACCGCACGCTTCGCGGGATCAACGTCACCCGCGCGACGCTCGCGACCGAATACGATGAAGAGGCCCAGGTATGAGCTACGGCGTCCAGCCCACCGGCTTCGTCCGCAAGAACCTCGCTACCATCCTGTCCGAGATCGAACAGCAGATGGTGACCGAGTTCGGCCCCGGCGTGATCCAGACGCCGCAGAGCCCCTTCGGTCAGTTGAACGGGCTTCTGGCCGACATCATCACCGAGCTCTGGGAGATCGGGCTGCAGGCCTATCAGGCGCGCGACCCGGACCAGGCGGAGCAGGTCAACCTCGACGCGCTCGGCCGCTATCGGCTCGTCAGTCGCAACGGCGCATCCGACGAGGCCTATCGGCAGCGGATCACCAACGCCGGGCAGGCGAGGGTGGACGTGCAGGACATCGAGGCCGCCGTCGCGAGCATCCCCGGCGTCTCCTACGTCATGGTCTTCGTAAACGGCGGCGGCGAGATCGATGAGAACGGCGTCCCGCCCGGTGGCCTGGCCATCGCGGTCATCGGGGGAGATGACGAGGACGTCGCGAACACCATACGCAGCTTCCTCGTTCCCGGCACCGTCACCTACGGCAACGCCGTGGTGGACTCGCAGATCGATGGCTACTGCCGATCCCTCTACATCGTACGGCCGATCGATATCCCGGTGACGCTGAACGTCCAGGTTCGGGTTTCCGCCGACCGCTTCAACTGCCCGGCGCCGTCGCCGACCGCCGTCCGCAACGGCCTCGTCGCCGACTGGATGGCGACCCGGACGAACGGCAAGGACGTCACCTTCTATGCTGTGCGGCAGCTTATCGAGAGCCGGCACGATGGCGTCGAAGTGGTCGGCATCTCTGCGTCCCGTGACGGTCTCGATCCGCTGGGTGTGGCCAGCATCGGGTTTATCGAGATCGCATCGCTGACCACCGACCTGACCACCGTCGAGGTTGTCGCGTGAGTGTCGGCGATATGGTCGAGCCGCGGATCGACCGAGTCCTCACCCAGTATCGGGAATCGCCGAAGCTCCTGCATGTGATCCGCACCGCGCTCCGTCAGGTGCAGGAGGCCGCCGAGGCCATCGACGCCATCCCGTCGTTCTTCGAGATCGAGACCGCAGTCGGCGACCAGTTGACGCTGATCGGCAAGGCGCTCGGCTGGCCGCGCACGCATTGCGTCTGCGACGTTCAGCCGGTGTTCGGCTTCGAATGCGAGGGTGTGGAGCTTGGCTATCTGATCGCCGGCTTCTGCGACGACAATTCGACGTGGGCCGCCTGCGATGAGCGCGGCTTCTCCGACGTCACGCTTGAGGACGACGATCTCTACCGGAAGTTCCTCAAGGTACGCCGCTACCAGTTCATGCGGCAGTTCGATCGGGCCAGCCTGACGGCCGCGATCCAGACGCTCTGGGGCGAGACGGCATTCATCATCGACGACGCGAACCGCCGAGTGGTGATCGCGCCCGGCCGGGAACTGACCGCCGCAGAGATAGCGGTCCTGCAGCTCTATCCCCGCGTCCTGCCGATCGCGCTCGGGATGAAGATCCGCTTCCATTTCGGCACGCGGTTTCCGGTGTTCGGCTTCGGCGAAGGCTGGGGCGGCTTCTGCGAGCCGTTCCTCGATGACCCGGCACTTGTCACCGAGAGCGGCGACCTGATCACCGACGACAACGGTAATGCGATCTCCGTCGGCCCGATCACCCAGGGTGCGGATTGGGTCTGCCCGATCGACGTCCACCCGTATTCCTGCAACTGACCTTCCAGAGGGCTCCTAGATGGCCGATTTCGACGTCCCGTTCGGACAGGATTCCGAGCGCCGCTTTCCCACGTCCACCGAACGCGAGAACGGCTTCCCGTGTGGCGCCGCCGATCAGTCCCTGTTCAACGGGCTGATCTGGCAGCTGCAGGCGGAGCTTGGGGCAATCCATGACGAGGCGGGCATCGCCGGCGACGACTCCACGTCCAGCACAACCGTCGATGCGATCCTCGCGCTGATCGCCGCGGCGACCGGCGGCAACCCCGCTGGATACGTGCTGATGACGCAGGCACGGGCACGGCTGCCGGTCTATCCCGAGGTGCTGAATACCGACGGCCGGATCGTCGTCACGGCGCCATCCACGGGAACCGTGCGGCTGCCCGGCGGCGTGGACTTCCTCCATCGAGGGATTTTCAGTGTCACCACGGCGCAGACCGATTTCCTGACCGATCCGTCGAAGACCTATCACCTGCGCTGGGATCAGGTGAACGGGTTCCGGCTCGTCGACACCGCATCGGGCACGTACAACCCCACGGCGCTGGTCGAGACGAACGCGGCCTTCGACTCCACCTACGACGACATGCTGATCGCGCGGGTGATCACCAATTCGTCCAACGTCGCGACGATCACCAACCTCGCGAACAAGGCTCGGCTCCGCCTGATGGTCGAGAAAACGACGGTCGAGGTGACGGCCGCGCCCACTGGCGCCGTCGGCTACACCTGCAACTTCGCGCGCACGCCGCGCGCCTATCTGTCCGAGACCGACGTCAGCCCGGCCTCCGATCCGAACGCCGAGCACATCATTGGCTTCACCCGGACCGTCAACCGCTATGGCGGAACGGCGCGCACGCTCGGCTATGTCCCGGCTAACCCGCCGGGCTCGAACTACGTCAACGGCACGTTCAAGCTGGAGCTCGACGCATGAGCAATCTGCGGATCGACGAACTCCCGGCCACCGTCAATCCGAGCGCGCAGCACGTCTTCCCGGCTATGCGGGATGGGCTCGCGGTCAAGCTGACCGTGGATCAGGTGAAAACGCTGATCATGGCGGCGGTGGTCGATGCCGCGCCTGCGACGCTCGACACGCTGAACGAACTGGCGGCCGCTCTCGGCGATGATCCCGACTTCGGAGCGTCAACCGCGGCTGCGCTAGCGAACCGGGTTCGCGTCGATGCAGCGCAGGGTTTGACCGATGCACAGAAGCGGCAGGCGCGCGCCAATATCCTGGCTGACACGCTGCCGGGACACATCTGGGGACTGACGACCGGAAACAACGCAGCCGATCCAACCAACGATATCGACGTTGCCCTGGGGTATGCGGCCGACGTGTCGAACGAAGTTCGGCTTGTCCTCCCTGCCGCCATGACCAAGCGCCTCGACGCGCCGTGGGCTGCGGGCTCGGGCAATGGCGGTCTGGATACCGGCTCGATTGCGGACGGAACCTACTTTTCCCATCTGATCGGCAAGGCAGACGGGACGACCGATGTCCTTCTGTCGGCATCGCCGACGGCCCCGACCATGCCGAGCGGCTACACGTTCCGTCGCCGCATCGGCTCCTTCATCCGGTCAGGCGGGGTGATCCGGCCATTCTACCAGATCGGCGATCGGTTCCTCTACAAGACCGAAATCGTCGACCGCACTTCCACGGCGGCGGCGGACACCGCGCTGACGATGAGTGTGCCCACCGGCATCGTGGTCTGGCCGATCTTCAGGCAATCGCAGAGGCAGGCCACGACAGGGCAGGCGGTGACGTTCTTCGCCGATGGCGTGGCCGGGGCGCTGAAGCGGCCAGTGGTCGCCACGACGCTGGTTGATCATTTTGCCGTGGCCCCGGTGGACGGGCTGTTCGTCACGAACACATCGGCACAACTCGCCATCCAGGTTTCGTTCTCTGGCGGTTCGCTCAGTTCGAATTCCACCGAAACGCAGGGCTACATTGACCGCCGCGGGAGGGACGCCTGATGCCTTATGTCGAGCGCGACGAGGCCGGTAATATCGTCGGCGTCTATGCCAACGCCCAGCCGGGCTTCGCTGAGGAGTTGCTAGAGGGTCCGGTCAGCATGGCGCCGCCTCTCGCCCCCCCTTCGGCGCCGACCATTGCGGCGGCGGCCTTCGGCCTGGCCGTGGCGGATGGCGACATCAGCGGCCTCGACGGCGGCTTCAATATCGGCGGGGCGATCTACTTCGGCCCGGGTGAGTACCTGGTGTTCTTCATCCAGCCGATCGAGGGGCGCTATGCGCCCGTCTTCATGGCGGGCGGCTCGGTGGCGATGAGCGCCACTGCGGCCGACGCCTATTCCATGACGATCGAAGCGCGCTCCGACGGCGTTCTCGCCGACCCGGACGGCTTCAGCCTGCAGGTGTTCAAGCTATGAGCGAGGAAAAGACCATGGCGAAGGTGTTCTACGAGGAAACTGTCAACGGCGAAACCGTGCTGCGCAATTACACCACGACGGCGCAGGCGCTGCCCTTCGCGCTGCCGGTGCGGCCGGGTGCAGGCAAGAAGTTCTGGACGTGGCCCGCGGTCAGCAATGTGCCCGGCGTCATTGCCTGCGACTTCACGGATGCGCCGGTCGTCGGCACGCCGACCCAGAACGTCGCGGCGATCGCGGCCATCACGGCGGCGCCGGAAGATGTCCTGATCTGGCAGCCGGTCGAGTAAAGGCGGCCCGACAGCGTCATGTTTGGGCATGGGCGCTACCGGGCCTGATCGCAAGCCGGGGGGATTATCCGTCAAGCGACTGCCTCACCGTAACACACCATCCGGCGCCCGCGAGGCGCCTTTCTCATGCCCGTCCCGGTCCATCCGCGGCGGGCTTTTTCATGCCCGCAACGGAGATGGTCCATGACCTTTGAACAGTGGCTGCAAAGCCGTCTGACCGCGCACGGTTTCCCGTGTGGCGCGATCGACGGCATCATCGGCCCCGTCACGCTGGCCGCTCTCAAGGCATTCGAGCGGGCGCACGGCCTGACGGCAGACGGCACGGCCGACCCGAAGGTGGTCAAGGCGCTCCGGGCTTCGGCATCGGCCGTATCGCCCGCGACAATGGCGGATCTCCCCGATCGCGATACCGAGCAGGACGAGGCACCCGGAACGGTCAAGAACAGCTGGCCGCGCCAGCGGGACGTGTCGAGCTTCTATGGCGCCGTCGGCACCCGGCAGACACGGGTCGAGATCCCGTTCGACATGGTTCTGGCGTGGGACAAGAGTGTCCGTATCCGTCGGATCACCATGCACGAGAAGGTCGCGGAATCGGCGGAGCGCGTGTTCCAGCGGCTCGCCGGCCTCTACTCCACCCGCGAGCGCGAAGACCTCGGCCTCCATCTGTTCGGGGGCTCGCTCAACGTGCGCCGGATGCGCGGCGGTTCCGCCTATTCGATGCACTCATGGGGCATCGCGATCGACTTCGATCCGATCCGCAATCAGCTGAAATGGAAAGCGCCGCGCGCCCGTCTCTCTCAGGCGGACGCCGTGCCTTTCTGGAAGTGCTGGGAGGACGAGGGCTGGCTGTCGCTCGGCCGCGCCCGGGACATGGATTGGATGCACATACAGGCAGCTAGGCTCTAGCGCGGCCTGATCCCTTCCGCCCGCCGAGATGCTTCCAACTGTACCCGCGCCGAATGTCACTGACTGTCGGCACGGAAACTCCATAGTCGGCTGCAATTTCAATCAGCCTGCGGTCGTCGGCAATGATCGACTTTGCCTGATCCTCGGTGAGCTTAGCCATTCCGTGGGTCTCGCCGCGATCCTGACGGCTCTTGCCAACCTTGTCGGCCATGTTCCCGGGCTGGTCGCCGAGGAACAGGTGGTCTGGGTTCACACAGAGCGGGTTGTCGCATTTGTGCAGGACGTGCGCCTTCTCCGGTATCTCGCCTCGGTAAAGCGTCCACGAAACACGATGCGCCCGATGCTGAATAATTCCGGCTGGCCGCATGGTGAAGCATCCATATCCGCCGCGAAGCTTGAAGACCGGGCCGGACCACAACCAGCAGCCGCTGTTTGGCTCCGGACTGATGAAGAACCCGAACGCGGATTCCAAGTCTTTCGCAATCTCGTTGCGGCGGCTGAATGGGCGCTTTGACATAGCGCCATTCTGTACGTGTCACAATCATAATTCAAGGAACACCGGCCATGAAGCCGTTCGCATTGGTTGCCTGCGCTGCCGCTCTCTCCGGCTGTGTCTCGGCCAACCCGCAGATCCCGGTTCCGGTGTCGGCGCAGCTCGCCCGCATCTGCCAGTACGAGCCGTTGGCGCACACCGCCTTCGTCGTCCTGACGCAGAACAGGGCGGTCTCGCCTCGGATCATCGCGGCCGAGCGCAACGCGCACATCGTCGTCACCCGCATCTGCGCCGATCCGCCGACCGATGCCGCGACCGCTCTCGCTGCAGCCTCGGCCGCCTATGCCGACGTGCTGGCGGCGCAGGCTCTCGCACAGAAGGAGGTCTGACCATGGACAACGTTCTCGACATCACGCTCGCCATCGTCCTGCCGCTGCTTGCCACGGTGCTGACGACGATCGCCATCCCGGCGGCCATCGCCTGGCTGAAGGCGAACAACGTCATCAAGGACGAGGCGCGGGCAAATCTGCTGCAGTCGGCGCTGGAGAATGCGGCGCTGACGGCCATTGCGCGGGCAGGGGGCGCGCGCGTCATCCCGGCGGTGACCTCGGACGCGACCGGGGCTGCGATCGCCTACGTGAAGTCCTCAGTGCCCGACACGGTGAAGACGCTTGGGCTGTCCGACAGCAAGATCGCCGATCTCGTCGTTCCGCATATCCAGCGGCAGATCGACAGGGTGACGCGGTGAGCGTCCTGTCCTGGCTGTTCTGGGGCATGGTGGCAGGGCTGGCGACCATCGCCATCCTCGCGCTTGCCAGTCAGCCCGTACCGGCAGCGCCGACGCCGCGGCAGCCGCTGCGCCTGGCCGACCTCGATTGCGACCGCGCCGGAACCGTGCCGGCGATCCGGCTCGATCGGGAGGGGCGGATGGAGGTCTCCTGGCGAGACGGGCGCGGTTGCGTCCGGTGGTCAATCTGGGTGCCGCGATGATTGTCTTCCGGGTCTATCGCGGCATCGCGGACCATTTCCCGATCCGCTTCACCGAATGGGTGATGATGCTGCCGACCTTCGGTATGGCGGCCGCATTCAAGGCTTCGCCCGATATGTTCGCTGTGTCGCCGTCATTCGATCTGCTCGGGCGATGGGCGGAGGAGGCGACCTGGGGGCTGATAGTGCTCGCCTGCGGCGTGGTGCGACTGGCGGCTCTGACCATCAACGGGACGTTCAAGGGCTTCCGCTTCTCGCCGCATCTGCGGTTCGGGGCGTCGCTCGCCGGTATCGTCTTCTGGTCGCAGTTCACGCTCGGCTTTCTCATCGCATGGCTCACCGGCCAAGGCGCCCCGTCCGCGGTCGTCGCCTATGGGACGTTCTGCGCCATGGAGCTTGCGAACCTCGTCCGGTCGGGCTCCGACATCGGCAAAGACATCCGGGGCGGGTAGTGCATGGACTGGAGCGTGATCGACTTCGAGAAGGCGGCCAACGGCATCCTCATTCTCGTCACCGGCCTCTTGGGCTACTTCGGAATTCGAAAGGGGCTTCGCGCTCCGTCCCGTTCGCAGGAGAACGATGGCCACACCGTCGAGGTGGCCGGTGCGCTCGTGGATAGTGCGGCCGTGCGGCAGTTGTCCGGGGAGGTCACCGGCCAGGCGATCGCCATCACCGAACAGAGCGTCGCGATCAAGGCGCAGACCGAGGCCATCCGGGAATCGTCACGCGCCACTCTGTCGCTGAAGGAGGAAGTCCAGGAGCTGCGCCACGAGATGAGCCGACGCCGCTGACCGTCCATCGTCAAACCATACCGGCCCGGCTGCCCTTCGTGGGTAGCCGGGCCTTTTTCTGCGTTCAGCGCCCCGGCACCTTCGCCTGAACCCGCCCGCTGACGTTCTTGCTTCCGCAGGCAGCGCATTTGATCGGCGGTCGCCAGTTGATGTGCACCTGATTGCGCCCCCAAAGCCGGATGGCCTTGTCGAGATCCAATGCGAGCGTCCGATGGCAGTCATCGCAGGCGTAGGCGATCCCCATGCCGTTGTCGGCCAGCTTCCCCAGGCAGTCGATGACGCCCGGATCGGGTGACGGCTCTACCTGCACCAGCGATTGCCCTGGTTCGGCCACGGCTGCGACAGGCCCTCCTTGATCAGCACCTGACCAGCATCCCGGCCATCGGACAGGATGACGTTGGCGAGCTCGCGCCCGTAGCGCCCGCGGCCGCCGGTCCACTCGATACGATACCCGCCGGCCATCAACTGCCGCAAGCGGTCGCGCGCTTCGAGCCCGAGCCGCTTTTCCGCGGCGCATTCCGGCTGGCTGATCTCTGGGGTGTCGACGTTCAGGGCGCGCCACTTCACGCCCTTCTCCCATCCTGTGTCGCCATCGACAATGCAGGTCAGCTTGCGCGCCGCCCGATCTCCGCCGGAGCAGACGGGGATGGTGCCGGCGAGGGCGGGCGAGAGCATCATCGTCAGGATGATCGTGAGGGCTGTCCGCATCAATCCCATTCCCTGTTCACGGCATTCCATGCGTCGGCGACGTCAGCATAGCCGATCGCCCGCAGCAACTCGTCGATCACCTGGGCGCTGTCGGAGCGGGCCACGGCAGGATCCGCGACCTTGGCGATCAGATGGAGTTCGGCGATCGCCTTCTCGCGGGTGTCGGCATGCTCAAGTTCGAAGCGGGACGACGGGTCGTCGTGTGGTTGATCTGGGTCACCGGACCATGGGCTGCTGGGCATCGGCATTTCCCCCTTTTCGCAGGAAATCCGCAAAGTGCGGACTGCGGTGCGCTAGGGACCGAATGTAAAGTGCTGTTCGGCAAAGGGAAATCGAAAGGTGGCGGGCTCGTATGGCTTCCCTTAGCAGGGGAGCGCCTTCGACCACTCGGCCACCTCTCCAATTGCGCGGATTACCCGTCGTGGCACGTGCTTGCAAGGGCGTGGGCGAGAAAACTCGTGGGGAATCGCCGTCTTCGGCAATTTCGTGCGTTCTCGGACATGGGGCGACGGGTGGCGGCGGGCCTGCGCGCCGGGCCGGCGCAGTTGGGCGCGACGGGGTTCGCTTGTGACCGGGTCGGGGCTTCGCTAAAGATCACAGGGAGTTGTCCCCGCGGTTCAGCGGCCGTGCGATCGGGGCGGCGGCAATGGTGTGATCATGCAGAAAAAAGCTTTCGGAATCGTCCTCGTCTGTCTCGTGCTCCTGGCGGCGATCGTCGCCGGCTACTGGGACATGCTGAGCAGTGAAAAGCTGCGGGTGGCGCAACGCGGCGATCCGGCCGAGGTGACGGACGAGAATGCCGGGGCGGACGCTGGCAGCGAGGCAGTTGATGCCGCGCCGGTCCAGGACGATTCGACCGAGATGGCCGCGGCCGATTCCGAAGCGGATGCGGACACTGCGTCGCCTGCTTCACAAGGAGCGGACGAGCGGTCGACCGCCGAGGAAGACGCGACCGCTTCGGCAACGTCCGATGCGACGCTGTCCGTCGAGGGGAACGAAGAGGCAGGGCAAGACGCCGAGGCGCAGCGACAGCCGAAGACGGCACAGGCGCAGGTCGCGAGTGCGGGCGAGGGGGATCAGGGATCTGTCGAGGATCCCTCGGTTTCCACCGAAGCCGGTGCGGTCACGGGGTCGGATGTCACGACCACCGCAGGCTCGACGCCGTCGGTCAGTGATGATGCCGGCGATTCGGACGCGAGCGCTGCGAAGTCTGTCGCGGATGCGGCGGCGAACGCGGACGAGGTCGGTGCCGTTAATTCGAGCGGCGGCGTTAATTCGAGCGGCGGCCTTGATGCGAATGAAACGGCGCGTCCCGCCGGAACCGAATCTGAGGGCGACAACCGAACGGTCGCGGAGGCGCGCGATGCCGGTTCGGCGCAGAATGGCGACGCGGCCGCGACCCCGACAGCCGGTGCGGACGTTGCCGATGTATCGGAGACGTCTGGCAACGGTCGTACGGAGGACGGGGCGAGCGGCGATCCGGTGACGGCCGCCAATGAGACCGGCGCCGTGGAGAATCCGGCGGCGGCCGATTCAGCCGAGGCTGCCGCTGCCCCTGCCGCGAATGCCGGAAGTCGTGACGCTGGCCGCGCCGACGGCGGGGCCGAATTGGCTGCGGATGCGCCGCGTTTCGACCTGCTGCGGGTCGAGCCCGATGGCTCCACTATCATTGCCGGGCGCGCGCCGGCCGACAGCCGCATCGCGCTGATGTCGGGCGAGACGGTGCTCGGCGGCGATACGGCCGGGATCGGTGGCGATTTCGCGGTGGTTCTCGATGCGCCGCTCCCGCCGGGCGATCATGCGATCACCATTCGCGCGACGTCACCGGACGGCACCGTCACGCGCTCGCAGGAAACCGCGATCGTCAGTGTTCCGCCGCGCGATCGTCCGGGCGAACTGCTGGCAATGGTCGAGGCGCCGAATGCGCCGACCCGGCTCATCGAGATGCCGGCCGCGGGTGCAGACGCCGCCGCGACTGGCGCTGCTTCTGAAGCAGCGCAACCGGCTCTGCCATCGGAGGCGGCTGCAGCGTCCGAGTCCGAGGCCGAGACGCCTGAGCCGGCGGATGCGGCCGGTGCATCTCCCACGCCGAGCGAGACAGTTGCGCGTCTGCGTGCGGAAGGCGGATCCGCGCCTGCGGACACGGTCGCGGACGGTACCCCGTCAGTTGCGGTCCCGGCGGAGATTGCAGCGGACAATGCAGCCGGCACGTCGGGCGAAACGGATGTGGCCGGGACCGATGCGCCGGTGCAGCCGGGCGGCGCCGTCATGCTGCCGCGCGACACGAGTGCCAACGCCGTACCGTCGCGCCCGTCCACGGTGCCGCTGCTGCGGGTCGAGGCGGTGGAGGTCGAGGGTTCGCAGGTCTATATCGCCGGGGCCGCCGAGCGCGGGGCCCGCGTGCGGGTCTATGTCGACAACGTCTTCCTGGCCGAGGACGAGGCCGGCTTCGGCGATCGGTTCCTGGTCACCGGCGATACCGGCATGAGCGTTGGCGAGCATCTGGTGCGCGCCGACCAGATTTCGCCGGACGGCCGCGTCGTGGCCCGTGCCGAGGTGCCGTTCACGCGCCCCGAGGGCGCGACCGCCGCGGCCGTGGCGCCGGCGCAAGATCGCGCGCCGCAGGAGAAAGCGTCGCAGGACAGTTCGGCTTCGAACGCGGCCGGGAGCAATGAAGAGGCTTCGTCGGCAAGCGAACCGGACGCGTCGTCGATGGCGGATGCTGGGAATGCGAGCCGGGCGGCGGACAGCGCCGGGCCCGTGGATATGAGCGAGACCTCTCCCGAGGCCGGGACCGAGAAATCCGGCCGGGTGACGGTTGCGGACGCCAACGAGACTGCTGCCGGTACGCCGGATGCAGCCGCTGCGGCTCCGGCTGAACCTGGGGCCGGCGTGCCGGACGCA
Organism: Aurantimonas sp.; assembly: GCF_964217435.1. Taxonomy (NCBI): domain Bacteria; kingdom Pseudomonadati; phylum Pseudomonadota; class Alphaproteobacteria; order Hyphomicrobiales; family Aurantimonadaceae; genus Aurantimonas; species Aurantimonas sp. Next base: position 97,928 of record NZ_CAXPJM010000008.1, read on the forward strand.
GGCCGGGTGGCCGCGCGCGACACCACCGGTGAGGAAACCGGCGCCGCCGTCGATGCAGCGGCGGGCGCGTCGGACGGTTCTTCGCCGACGGTCGTGGCGTCCGAGGCTCTCGAGAGTGCGGTCGCTGCCACCGGTCCGGAGCAGGCCGACGCGCAGACGCCGCAGACCGATCCCGCGGGCAGCAGCGCCGGGGATCAGCCGGAAGCCGAGGCGGCGGTCGACGGCGAGGAGGCCGACGTCCCGGTCAACCGGCAGCCGGCGCTCGCCAATGCGGATGGGCGCGTGATCATCCGCAAGGGCGATACGCTCTGGGAGATTTCGCGGCGGACCTATGGTGAGGGCCAGCGCTACACGGTCATCTATCTCGCCAATGGCGACCAGATCCGCGATCCGGACCTGATCTATCCGGCGCAGGTGTTCCGCCTGCCGGAGACGCCGGCGGACGGCGATGCCGGGGACAATGCCGGTGCCATCGAGGCGAAGGGCGACGGCGAAGGCTGATCGCGCCGCGTCGCGCAGGGCGGCGCAAGGCCGCAAGATGCGCGGCGTCGTTGTATTCGGCCGGGCGGTGATCTAGACGCGGGCGGACACAGACCAGACGTCGACGGCGCGGCGGGACAGCCCGGCGCGCCGCTTCGTTGGAAAGGATCGACGTGGCGTCAGACCCCGGTAAACGCGTGTCCGGCGATAGCGGCCGGACCTTCGAGACGCTGGCCAATCTGTGGCCCTATATGTGGCCGTCGGAGCGCCCGGACCTGCGGATGCGCGTCGCCTATGCGACGATCTTCCTCGTCCTTGCCAAGCTCCTGACCGTCCTCGTCCCGTATTTCTACAAATGGGCGACCGACGCCCTCGACGGCGCGGATACGGCGACGGAATGGCTGCCGCTGGCGCTGACCGGCGCGATCACGCTGGTCGTCTCCTACAATGTCGCGCGGATCATCTCGGTCGGGCTCAACCAGTTGCGCGACGCCCTGTTCGCGCGGGTCGGCCAGCATGCCGTGCGGCGGCTCGCCTACCGTACCTTCGTGCACATGCACCGCCTGTCGCTGCGCTTCCATCTGGAACGGCGCACCGGCGGCCTGTCGCGGATCATCGAGCGCGGCACCAAGGGCATCGAGGCGATCGTCCGCTTCACCATTCTCAACACGCTGCCGACGATCCTGGAATTCGCGCTGGTCGCGATCATCTTCGGCTTCGCCTACGGCCTGTCCTATCTCGCGGTCATTGCGGCGACGGTCTGGCTCTATGGCTGGTTCACCATCAAGGCCAGCGACTGGCGGATCGCGATCCGCCGCGACATGAACGATTCCGACACCGACGCCAACACCAAGGCGATCGACTCGCTCCTGAACTTCGAGACCGTCAAATATTTCGGCAACGAGGGCATGGAGGCGGAGCGCTTCGATCATTCAATGGCGCGCTACGAGACGGCGGCGACCCGAATCTGGACCTCGCTCGGCTGGCTGAATTTTGGCCAGGGCGTGATCTTCGGCGTCGGCATGGCGATCGCCATGGTGATGTCGGCGATGGAAGTGCGGGCCGGCACCCAGACGCTGGGCGACTTCGTCTTCATCAACGCCATGCTGATGCAGCTCTCGGTGCCGCTGAACTTCATCGGCTTCGTCTATCGCGAGATCCGGCAGGGGCTGACCGACATCGAGGCGATGTTCGGCCTGCTCGAGGTCGATGCCGAGGTGAAGGATCCGGCAGGCGCGCCGGCGCTCACCGTCACCGAGGGCGCGATCCGCTTCGAGGACGTGCGCTTCGGCTACGATCCGGCGCGCGAGATCCTGAAGGGCATTTCCTTCGAGGTGCCGCCGGGCAAGTCGGTGGCGATCGTCGGACCGTCCGGCGCCGGCAAGTCGACGATCTCGCGACTGCTGTTCCGCTTCTACGATGTGAAGTCCGGCCGCATCCTGATCGACGGCCAGGACATTGCCAAGGTCCAGCAGGCGTCGGTGCGCGGCGCCATCGGCATCGTCCCGCAGGATACGGTGCTGTTCAACGACACGGTTCTCTACAACATCCGCTACGGCCGGATCACGGCCACCGAGGACGAAGTGCTGCGGGCGGCCGAACTGGCGCAGATCGCCGGCTTCATCCGCGAACTGCCGGAGGGCTTCAACTCCATGGTGGGCGAGCGCGGCCTGAAACTGTCCGGCGGCGAGAAGCAGCGTGTCGCCATCGCCCGGACCATCCTGAAGGCGCCGCCGATCCTGGTCCTGGACGAGGCGACCTCGGCGTTGGACACCCATACCGAGCAGGAAATCCAGACGGCGCTCGATCTCGTCTCGCGGGAGCGCACGACGTTGACGATCGCCCATCGCCTGTCGACGATCATCGACTGCGACGAGATCATCGTCCTGAAGGCCGGTGAGATCGTCGAACGCGGTTCCCATCGCGAACTGCTTGAAAATGCGGGGCTCTACGCCGAAATGTGGGCGATGCAGCGCGAGGCCAGCGAGGCCGAGGAAGCCCTGCGGCGCGCCCGCGAGGCGGACGAGTTCGGGATCGTCGATCGCCGGCGCACGCCGGAGACGTGATTTCGGTTCTCGTAAGTGGCGCAGAGGAACCGTCTTTGCTTTGCCGCCATTGCCCCTTATCCGACCGGCAGGCGCAGCCGCGTCGCCAGTTTTGAAGGAACCAGACAGCCAGTGACCATCTTCACCTCGATCCGCAACGCGCTCGTTCCGATCCACCGGGCGGGCTATCCGTTCATCGCGGGCTTCTTCGTCGTCTCGCTGGTCCTCGGCTTCCTATGGGAGCCGCTGTTCTGGGCTGGCCTCGTGCTGACTGCATGGTGCGCCTATTTCTTCCGCGATCCCGAGCGCGTCACGCCGGTCGCCGAGCATCTGGTAATCAGCCCGGCCGACGGCCATGTGTCGCTGGTCGGCCACGTCATGCCGCCGGCGGAGCTCGACCTCGGCACCGAGCCGATGCTGCGTATCTCGGTGTTCATGAACGTCTTCGACTGCCACGTGAACCGCGCGCCGATGCGCGGCCGGGTGCGGCTGATCTCCTATCGCGAAGGTGAGTTCCGCAATGCCGAGCTCGACAAGGCCAGCGAGGTCAACGAGCGCTCCTCAATGGTGATCGAGGGACCACGCGGGGAGATCGGCGTGGTGCAGATCGCCGGGCTGGTCGCTCGCCGCATCATCTGCTGGTCGAATGTCGAAGACCGGATCGAGGCCGGCGAGCGCTTCGGCCTGATCCGCTTCGGTTCGCGCCTCGACGTCTATCTGCCGGACGGCTTCGTGCCGCGGGTGGCCGAGGGCCAGCGCGCCGTGGCGGGTGAAACGATCATCGCCGAGTTCGGCGAGAACCTGAAGACGTGGCCGTCGAGGCGCGACTGATGGCGATCGAGTCGCCGTTTCCGCCCTTCGATCCGGGCAAGCCGGACGCCGAGGATGACAAGGTTCGCCGGCGCATCCCGTTCCGGCATATCGTGCCTAACCTCATCACCATCCTGGCGATCTGCGCCGGGATGACCGGCATCCGGCTGGCCTTCGAGGGCCGGTTCGAGCTGGCCGTCGGCATGGTGCTCGGCGCGGCCCTGCTCGACGGCATCGACGGGCGCGTGGCGCGCCTCCTCAAGGGGCAGAGCCGGTTCGGCGCCGAGATGGATTCGCTTGCCGACATCGTCAATTTCGGCGTTGCGCCCGGGCTCGTGCTCTATGCCTACATGCTGCACGATGCCGGCTCGCTCGGCTGGATCGCCGCGTTGCTCTACGCCAGTGCCAGCGCGCTGCGTCTGGCCCGCTTCAACACCATGCTCGACGACCCCAAGCGGCCGAAATGGCAGTCGGCCTTCTTCGTCGGCGTGCCGGCGCCGGCGGGGGCGGGCATGGCGATGTTCCCGATCTATCTGAGTCTCGCGGGCTTCGAATCCGGCCTGCCGGAGGTCACCGCGGTCGTCGCCTCGGTCTATCTGGTCTTCATCGGGCTTCTGATGGCCAGCCGCATTCCGACCTGGTCGGGCAAGGGCGCCGGCATCCGTGTGCGGCGTGACTACGCCATCCCGATCATGCTGGCGGTCGTCTGCTATATCGCGGTGCTGTTGAGCTTCTTCTGGGCGACGGCGACGCTGACGGTGCTGGTCTATGGCGCGTCGATCTTCTTCTCGGTCCGCGCCTATCGCCAGCGGCAGAGCCGCGAAGCCGGACGCAGCATGTCCGGCATGTCGCTGTAGCGCAACCCTCAGGCGGGGTCGCGATAATCCAGGAAGCGATCCTGCCGCACGTCGAACAGCTTGCCCGTCGCGGTAACGTCGGCGAAGGCAAGGGGCACGATCTTGGCCGCGACCTCGCGCGGGGTCGGCAGGGTCTTGGCGTCCTCGCCCGGCATGGCCAGTGCGCGCATGGCGGTGCGGGTGGCGCCCGGATTGACCGAGTTGACGCGCAGCGGCAGGTTCTCGGTCTCGTTGGCCCAGGACTTCACCAGCGCCTCGCAGGCGGCCTTGGTGGCCGCATAGAGCGACCAGTAGGCCTTGGCCGAATGCGCCGCGCCCGAGGACATGATGATGGCGCGTCCGGCGTCGGACTTGCGCAGCAGCGGGTCGGTGGTACGGATCAGCCGCCAGGTGGCGTTGACGTTCACCGTCATCGTCTTGTCGAAGACCTTCGCCTCGATGTGGCCGATGGGCGCCAGGACGCCCAGGAGGCCGGCATTGGCCACCAGCACGTCGAGCTTGCCCCAGCGCTCGTGGATTGCCCCACCGAGACGGTCGATGCCGCCCATGTCGGTCAGGTCCAGCGGCACCAGGGTGGCCGAGCCGCCCAGCGCCTTGATCTCGTCGTCGAGTTCCTCGAGACCGCCCACCGTGCGCGCGACCGCGATCACATGCGCGCCCTCGGCGGCAAGGCCCTTGGCGATCTGGTAGCCGATGCCGCGCGAGGCGCCGGTGACCAGTGCGACGCGATCTTGAAGCTGCTTTGTCATCTGCTGTCTGCCGGTAATGGATATGGTCTGGGGTCTCAGCCGGCGCCGCCGAGCAGCGTCAGGGGACGGACGTTCTCGACGCCTTCCTGATCGGTCAGCGAGGTCGGATAGTCGCCGGTGAAACAGGCGTCACAGAATTGCGGGGCCATCTTGTTGCGCGACGGCTCGTCGGTCGCCCGGTAGAGCCCGTCGATCGACAGGAAGGCGAGGGAGTCGACCTTGATGAAGTCGGCCATTTCCTCGACCGTCATGCGCGAGGCGAGCAGCTTGGCCTTTTCCGGCGTGTCGACGCCGTAGAAGCAACTGGCACGCGTCGGCGGCGAGGCGATGCGCATGTGCACCTCGGTCGCGCCGGCCTCACGGACCATCTGGACGATCTTCTGGCTGGTGGTGCCGCGCACGATTGAATCGTCGACGAGGATGACCCGCTTGCCCTCCAGCATGCGCCGGTTGGCGTTGTGCTTGAGCTTCACGCCCATGTGGCGGATCGAATCCGTCGGCTGGATGAAGGTCCGGCCGACATAGTGGTTGCGGATGATGCCGAGCTCGAAGGGCAGGTTGGATTCCTGCGCGTAGCCGATTGCCGCCGGAACGCCCGAATCGGGAACCGGCACGACGAGATCGGCCTCGGGATGGCTCTCGCGGGCCAGTTCGCCGCCGATCTTCTTGCGGATCTCGTAGACGTTGCGGCCCTCGACGGTGGAATCGGGCCGGGCGAAATAGACATATTCGAAGATGCAGAAGCGGGCGCGCCGCGCCTGGAACGGGAAGATGCTCTCGATTCCGTCGTCGCTGATGACGACCATCTCGCCGGGCTCGATGTCGCGCACGAAGTCGGCGCCGATGATGTCGAGGGCGCAGGTCTCGGACGCCAGGATCGGCGAGCCTTCGAGATCGCCGAGGACCAGCGGGCGAATGCCCAGCGGGTCGCGCACGCCGACCATTTTCTTCGACGACAGGCCGACCAGCGAGAAGGCGCCTTCGAGCCGCGTCAGCGCGTCGACGAGCTTTTCCACGAACAGCCGGGCCGCACTGGTGGCCACCAGGTGCAGGATCGTCTCGGTGTCGGAGGTGGAGGAGAAGATCGAACCGCGGCGCTGCAATTCGCGCTGCACGGTCATGGCGTTGGTGATGTTGCCGTTGTGGGCGACGGCGAAACCGCCGGCCGACAATTCGGCGAAGAAGGGCTGGACGTTGCGCAGGCCGCCGCCGCCGGTGGTGGCGTAGCGGGTGTGGCCGATGGCCGAGGAACCGGGCAGGCGCTCGAGGACCGCCTGCTTGGTGAAGGTATCGCCGATCAGGCCGGCGTGGCGCTCGACATGGAACTGGCTCCCGTCGAAGGAGACGATGCCGGCCGCCTCCTGGCCCCGGTGCTGCAGGGCATGCAGGCCGAGCGTGGTCAGTGCGGCCGCATCGGTCCGTTTGAAAATGCCGAAAACGCCGCACTCTTCGTGCAGCGAGTCATCGCCGAAAGGCGTGTCATCCATCGATTTTATCCGCCGTTTGCCGTTGTCGGTCGGCCGTCCGTTAGATGCCCCACCCTATACGCGCTTATGTCGTCGCATGCGAGGCGGTGAGCGAAGAGATCATGCCGCGGCCGCAATGCCGGCTAGTTCGCCGGCTGCGCGGGGGTGTCGGTGCCTTCAATGACACCTTCGATCGAGGTCGGCTCGCCGGGCGTCGCCGTGCCCTCGGGAACGCCATCCGCATCCTGCGGTCCGCGGATGCTGTCGAGGATGACCTCTTCCGGGTTGTCGGGCAGGGCGGCCACGAGCTGCTGGCCGAGATTGTCGAGGAAGGGCTTGGAGCGCGCGCCGGCGATCCAGTCCGGCTGGTTCTCGGGGGCAAGCCAGTTGAAGAAAAGCATCGCCACGACGACGAGGAGCAGGCCGCGCACGGCGCCGAAGATGAAGCCGAGCGTGCGGTCGAGCGCACCGATGCGGCTGTCGATGATGAAGTCGGCGATGCGCAGGGTGATAAAGGAGACGATGATCAGGACGACGAGGAAGATCGCTGCGGCGGCTGCCACCATGGCGACGGTGTCCGAGGCGATGTACTCGGCGGCATAGGGGGTCAGCGGCTTGTAGAAGAAGAAGGCCGCAGCCGCCGCGACGAGCCATGAGACGACCGACAGGATCTCCCGCGAGAAGCCGCGGACCATGGCGAGCAGCGCCGAGACCAGCATGATCGCGAAGAGAATCGCATCGAGAAGCGTGACGGTCATGAAGGATGGCCCCGTAGGCATATGGATCGTGCGGGCGGGCGCGGGATCGTCCGGGCTGCCCCGCTCGCCCACGCTGTAGCGCTTTTCATGACAGTTTTACACTAGGGACTTGCCGGAAAATCAAGCCTCGCTTCCATTGCCGCCCGCCGCGACCCGCGCGACGAGATCGGGCAGGGCCTCGATCTCATTGGCAACCATGTCGCGGGTGCGCGGCAGGTCGGGACTGCCCGACGGCAGGACGGCCTGCCGGAAGCCCAGCTTTTCCGCCTCCTTCAGCCGCTGTGCCGCCTGGCCGACCGGGCGCACCGAGCCGGACAGGCTGATCTCGCCGAAATAGACGCAATCGGCGGGCAGCGGCGCGCCGCTGAGCGAGGAGACCAGCGCTGCGGCGACGGCCAGATCAGCCGCCGGCTCGGAAATACGGAAGCCGCCGGCGACGTTGAGATAGACGTCGTGCTGGCCGAGCCGGACGCCGCAATGGGCCTCCAGCACCGCCAGCACCATGGCCAGCCGCGGCTGGTCCCAGCCGAGGACGGCGCGGCGCGGCGTGCCGAGGGCCGACGGCGCGACGAGGGCCTGGATCTCGACGAGCACCGGCCGGGTGCCCTCCATGCCGGCGAAGACGGCGGCCCCGGCGGCCTTCTCGTTGCGCTCGCCGAGGAACAGCTCGGACGGGTTCTGCACCTCGCGCAAGCCGAGATCGCCCATTTCGAAGACGCCGATCTCGTCGGTGGGACCGAAGCGGTTCTTGACGGTGCGCAGGATGCGGTAGTGATGCCCGCCTTCACCTTCGAAATAGAGGACGGCGTCGACCATGTGCTCGACCACCCGCGGGCCGGCGATCTGGCCTTCCTTGGTGACGTGGCCGACGAGGATGACGGCGGCGCCGCTGGCCTTGGCAAAGCGGATCATCGCCTGCACGCCGACCCGCACCTGGGTCACGGTACCGGGCGCCGATTCGGCGAGGTCGCTCCACAGGGTCTGGATCGAATCGATGATGACGAGGTCGGGACGCCGCGCCTCGGCGAGGGTCGCCAGGATGTCCTCGACATTGGTCTCGGCCATGAGCTGAACGTCGGTATCGGCCGCGTTGAGCCGCTGGGCGCGCAGCCGCACCTGCGCCACCGCTTCCTCGCCCGAGACGTAGACGACGCTGTGCCCGCGCCGCGACAGGGCGGCGGCGGTCTGCATCAGGAGGGTCGACTTGCCGATACCGGGATCGCCGCCGATCAGGAGGGCGGAGCCGCGCACGATGCCGCCGCCGGTCGCCCGGTCGAGCTCGTCGATGCCGGAGACAATGCGCGGCGCCTCTTCGAGTTCGCCGGACAGCGGCAGCAGCGCCGAGGGCGTGCCCTTGCGGCGACCGCGCTGGGGCCCGCCGCCGATGCCGCCGGAGGCGTTCTCCTCGACGACGGTGTTCCATTCGCCGCAGGATTCGCACTTGCCCTGCCAGCGCGTGTAGACCGCGCCGCAGCTCTGGCAGATGAAGGAAGGTTTCGCTTTGGCCATGGCGCCTTCTTGGTTTCCAGGCGCCCGTCAGTCAAGAACAAAACAAAAACAAGCCCACGGTCGACCCGGCATCGAGAGGCGATTTCAGGAGCTGCGCGCTATCGTTAAGCCGGCAAGGGTTCGGCAATCTCGCGATGCGATGATCGTGGCCGCAACCTGAGCGCGAGGCGACGATGCTGATCATCGGTTTCTATCTCGTGGCGGTGAATATCGCCGCCTACTGGGCCTTCGTGTTCGACAAGACCAAGGCGCGGGCCGGGGTGCGCCGGACGCCGGAGAGCACGCTTCTGCGCTACGCGCTGATGGGCGGCAGCGTCGGAGCGATCGCGGCGCAGCAGATCATCCGTCACAAGACCCGCAAGGAACCGTTCCGCACGCAGCTCTGGGCGATCGCGGCCATGCAGGTGCTCCTGATGGTGGGGTTCGGCATGGCAATTCTCGTGGTGGGGGGCGATACGGTGCAGCAGTGGATCGTGGGGCAGATCGGCTAGACCCAGCGGCGCTCGACCCTCGTGCCGAGGCCGGTCAGCAATTCATAGGCGATCGTACCGGCCGCATTTGCCACCGCGTCGATCGACAGGTTCGGGCCGAAGAACTCGGCCCGGTCGCCGGGCGCGAGTGCGTCATCGGGGACATCGGTGACATCGAGAAGGGTCAGATCCATCGAAACGCGTCCAAGGACGGGCACGCGCTGCCCGGCGACGACGGCCTGGGGTCCGGGACGCACGTCGCGCACGGCCACCCCGGTGCCCGAGGCGGCGCGGTGATAACCATCGGCATAGCCGAGGCCGACCGTCGCGATCCGGGTGTCACGTGTCAGCGGCGCGGCGGCGCCATAGCCGGCGGCCTCACCGGCATGTGCTGTGCGGAGCTGCAGGATGGCCGCGGTCAGGCGCGCGACTGGCCGCAGCAACCCTCGTGACGCCGGCCCCGCCTCGCCGCCGTAAAGGGCGATCCCCGGACGGGTGAGGTCGAAGCCGAATTCGCTGCCGAGAAACACCGCGGCGGAATTGGCGAGCGAACGCGGAATGCCGGGAAACAGCGCGGCCAGTTCCAGGAACCGGGCATGCTGCCGGGCGCTCTGGTCCGTCGGTTCGTCGGCCGAGGCGAGGTGGCTCATCACCAGGGCCAGATCGAGTGCGCCCGATGCGGCGAGGTCAGCTGCGGCTTCGGCATCGGCGCGATCGAGGCCGAGCCGGTTCATGCCGGTTTCGAGCTGGATCGCCGCCGGGGCGCGCCGCCCGGCGGCCTTCAGACCGTCACGCCACACGGCGATGTCGCCGGGCGTCGACAGGACCGGGATCAGACCGGCGTCGAGATGCAGGGGAACGCCGGCGGGTTCGAGCCCCTGCAGGACGAAGATGCGCGTCGGCGAGGTGACGTCACCGGGACGCGTCAGGGCATTGAGCGCGGCCCGCACGATCCGGCCTTCCTCGGCCCAGGCGACGAAGAAGTCGCGGCAGCCCGCGGCGTGGAGCGTGCGGGCGGTCTCGGCAGCGCCGAGGCCATAGCCGTTGGCCTTGACCGCGGCGCCGGTCCGCGCACCGGGATTGCGTGCGGCAAGCAGGGTCCAGTTGGCGGCCAGCGCCGCGCGGTCGATCTCGACCACGGGCATGCGCGCAAAATGGTGCGGAGCAGTCACGGCCGCACCGGCTATTCGAACCGTTCCGGCAGATAGCTGTCGTCGGCGAGATCGGTAAAGCGGGTGTATTCGGCCTGGAAGGCGAGGGGCACCGTTGCGGTCGGGCCGTGACGCTGCTTGGCGATGATCACCTCTGCCCTGCCGCGGGTCTCGTTCAACGCCTGCTCCCATTTCAGATGGTCGTCCGTGCCCGGCTTCGGCTCGCGGTTGGCGAGGTAATATTCCTCGCGATACACGAACATCACCACGTCGGCGTCCTGCTCGATCGAGCCCGACTCGCGCAGATCGGCGAGCTGCGGGCGCTTGTCGTCGCGATTTTCCACCTGACGCGAGAGCTGCGACAGAGCGATGATCGGGACGGCCAGCTCCTTCGCCAGCGCCTTGAGGCCGGTGGTGATCTCGGTGATCTCCTGCACGCGGTTGCCCTGGGTGCGGCTCGAGCCCTGCATCAGCTGGACATAGTCGATGACCATGACGTCGAGGCCGCGCTGGCGTTTCAGGCGCCGTGCCCGCGCCGAGAGCTGGGCGATCGAGATACCACCGGTCTGGTCGATATAGAGCGGGATCCGCTGCATGGTCTCGGAGCAGCCGACGAGCTTGACCAGTTCCTGATCGTTGATGTTGCCGCGCCGGATCTTCGAGGAGGAGATCTCCGTCTGCTCGGAGATGATGCGGGTGGCGAGCTGCTCGGCCGACATTTCCAGGCTGAAGAAGCCGACGACGCCGCCGTTCTTGGCCTTGAAGGAGCCGTCCGCCTGCTCGGCGGGCTCGTAGGCGGCGGCGATGTTGAAGGCGATGTTGGTGGCGAGCGAGGTCTTGCCCATGGCCGGTCGGCCGGCAAGGATGATCAGATCCGACGCCTGCAGGCCGCCCATGCTGCGGTCGAGGGCGCTGATGCCGGACGAGACGCCCGACAGGCCGCCATCGCGGTCCTTGGCGGCGGTCGCCATCTCGACGGCAAGCGTCACAGCTTCGGTGAAGGACTGGAAACCGCCATCGTAGCGGCCGGTCTCGGCCAATTCGAACAGCCGGCGCTCGGCGTCCTCGATCTGCGCCTTGGGCTCCATGTCCAGCGGCGCGTCGAAGGCGATGTTGACGACATCCTCGCCGATGCGAATCAGCGACCGCCGGATGGCGAGGTCGTAGATCGCCCGGCCGTAGTCCGAGGCGTTGATGATCGTGGTCGCCTCGGCGGCCAGACGGGCGAGATACTGCGCCACGGTCAGGTCGCCGACCTTGTCGCCGGCGGCCAGGAACGTCTTGATCGTCACCGGATTGGCGATCTTGCCCATCCGGATCATCTCGGACGTCTTGGCGAAGATCTCCCTGTGCAGGGGCTCGAAGAAATGGTCGGGCTTCAGGAAATCGTGGACGACGTAATAGGCGTCGTTGTTGACCAGCATGGCGCCCAGCAGCGCCTGCTCGGCCTCGATGTTGCTCGGAGCCTCGCGATAGAGCGCCGCCGCGTCGTCGTCCATCTTGCGCGCTGCATCCGCCATGCCGCGTCACCTCTGCCATCGCTTCAGGAAGCGTTCTGACTACACCAGAGGGCCGCTTGCTGCCAGCGATTCGCACCGCGTGTGACGTCGATCCGGCGGCGAGCGACCCGCATCGCCGAAACCGCCACGATAGGCGGCGTGACGGTGGATAATATCGGGGATAACCGGCGCGGCTGTTGACGGGTGCGCCGGCTGTCTCTTCGGCGCGGATGGCTATTCTGCGGCCTGGCGTTCCATTTCGGTCCGTTCGGCGGCGATCGGGCGGACGGTGTCCCGCTGCTCCAGTTCGCGCAGCCGGACTTCGGCGTCCAGCATGTAGTCCCGGGTGATTGGCAGGGTGTCGACCTTCCTCGTCAACTGGACCTGGAAGACGACGCAATCCTGCCAGCGGAACGCGGTTTCCGAGGCGGCGAGGTAGAACTCCCACATCCGGCAGAAGCGCTCGTCATACAGCGCCTTGGCCTCGTCGCGGCGAGCGGCGAAGCGGTCGCGCCAGTGGCGGATCGTCTCGGCGTAGTGCAGCCGCAGCACCTCGACATCGCTGATGATCAGGCCGGCGCGCTCGACGGAATGGGCGATCTGCGACAGGGACGGCAGATAGCCTCCGGGGAAGATGTACTTGTTGATGAAGGCATTGGTGTTGGCCGGCTCGTCCCAGCGCCCGATCGTGTGCAGCAGCATCACCCCGTCCTCGTCGAGCAGGCGGGCGCACTGGCGGAAATAATCGTCGTAGAAGTCGACCCCGACATGCTCGAACATGCCCACCGAGACGATCCGGTCGAACGGGCCGGCGGTGTCGCGGTAATCAGCGATCTCGAAGCGCAGATGGTCGGAGAGCCCGGCCTCGTCGGCCCGCGACCGGGCGATACCCAGTTGCTCGTCGGACAGGGTGATGCCGGTGACGTCGGCCTTGAGATGGCGCGCGAGATACAGGCCCATGCCGCCCCAGCCGCAGCCGATGTCCAGCGTCTTCAGCCCCGGCCGATCGAAGGCCAGCTTGGCGGCGATATGGCGCTTCTTGGCGAGTTGCGCCTCGTCGAGCCCGGCGCCGGGCCGGTCGAAATAGGCGCAGGAATATTGCCGGTCGACGTCGAGGAACAGGTCGTAGAGCTCCGACGACAGATCGTAGTGGTGCTTGACGTTCCGGCGCGCCCGCTGCGGCGTGTTGTTCTGGATCACCCGGCGATAGATCAGGCGCAGCCGGGCGATCGCCCGCATCCACGGCTCGTTCTGGGCCTTGTTGCCGGCATTGCGGAAGACCAGCGCCAGCATGTCGAAGATCGTGCCCTCGGTGATGTCGACGCCGCCATTCATGTAGGCTTCGCCGAATTTCAGGCCGGGATTGATCGCCACGCCGCGTTCGGCGGCGGCCGTGTTGAAGCGCAGATGCACCGGATCGCCGGTGCCGTCGCCCCAACGGGTCACGCCGCCATCACTGTCGGTCACGGTGAGATCGCCGAAGACGAGAAGATGCTTCAGATACGTCGCGAGTATGCGGTTCATGTCACCACTCCTGCGTCGGCCTGAGCCTGACGGCTCGCGGCGTCACGGGAACTTATCGCTTGGTATGCACTGCCTTCCTTATCTTATGAGCCTGCGGCGCGATGGGAAGAGGGCGCGATCCCGACGCAAGAGGGGCCGGCAATCAATGCCGGCCCCTCTCGTTACGGATCGCTGCAGGATCGACGGCGCGGGCAGGGCCCGCCGACGACTGCCGATCAGTTGGTCTCGTCGGACTCTGCGGTCGCTTCGTCGGTCTCGCCGGCTTCGACTTCCTCGCCGTCCAGCTCGTCCTCGTCCAGCTCTTCCTCTTCCTCGTCGATGCCGTAGATCGCATCGGCGGAGGTCAGGTCTTCACCGCGCGCCTGGCGCTCGGCTTCGTCCTGCGAACGGGCGACGTTGATCGAGATGCTGACGTCCACCTCGGGATGCAGCGCGATCGTGATCGGGTGCACGCCGATGGTCTTGATCGGCTGGTTCAGCTGGATGTCGTTGCGGTTGACCTTGAAGTCGGCCGCTGCGAGCAGGTCGGCGATGTCGCGGGTGGAGACCGAACCGTAGAGCTGACCGGTCTCACCGGCCTGGCGCACGACGATGAAGCTCTTACCGTTGAGCGAGGAGGCGACGCCCTGTGCTTCGGCCTTGCGCTCTTCGTTGCGCGCGATGAGCTGGTCCTTCTGCGCTTCGAAGCGCGCAGCATTGGCTTCGTTGGCGCGCAGCGCACGGCCCGACGGCAGCAGGAAGTTGCGGGCGAAGCCGTCGCGAACCTTCACGGTCTCGCCCATCTGGCCGAGCTTTGCGATGCGTTCGAGAAGAATGACGTCCATTGGTCTGTCCTTTCAGGAGGTTTGGTTCTTGGATCAGTTGCGACCGGTCGGCGCCGGATCCTCCGGGCGCCGCCAGGTTTCGTAGATCCCCATCGCCAGAAACAGGACGATCGGGAAGGAAAGCAGGATCAGCGCCGCATAGCTGGAGAACAGGACCAGAAAACGGCCCTGGCGTCCGCGGGTTCGGCGATGCAGTGCCGCGAGGCCGACCAGCGTGAAGGCGGCGGCGAAGCCACCGAGGAGCACGTCGCCGAGGAGGCCGATCGTGCCGCCGGCGAAAGCGGCGCCGGCGGCCACCGCGAAGATCACGAGGCTGATCTGCGGCAGCTGCGCGCTCGTCGGAATGTCGTCCTTCGGCCGCGGCAGGCGGCCCGATACGCGCACGATGGCGGCGCCGAGATACAGCCCGACGATCAGCGAGATCGCCAGAACGGCCGGCTGAACGAAGGGGACGAGGCCGATGATCAGCTGCGCGATGGCGCGGCGCTCGTCGTCGGTCGCCGTGTCCATGGCGCCGCCGCTCTGGCGCAGGGCGTCGACGACGGCAGGAATGAAGTCTTCGGGATCGAAGCCGAGATACCAGCCGAGAAAGATGCAGGAGCCGATCGCCATCAGCGTGATCGCCATGAGCACGCGCGACAGCGGATACCAGTCGAGGGACGGGGCGGCGTTCGCGGCACCCAGCGGGCGCGCCGCATCGTCGGCCAGCGGGCGGGCCAGTCCAACGAGATGACCGGCGACGGCCGTCGGCAGCGCCATGGAGGCGAGCAGCGTCAGCGCGCTCGGCACGGACTGGGCGATGGCATAGATCGCCGCGGTGGCGACGGCGGCGGAGACGAAACCGGCGGTCGATCCCCAGCCGAGGCTGGCAATGGCGATGGGAATGGGGGCGGCCAGCGCAAGGCTGACGGCGGAGCTCGACTGCAGCACGATACCGGCGAACAGCAGCGCGCTGGCAAGGCCGGATATGATCGCGATGATGATTGCGGTGGGCTGCATGAACTCGTTCGCTGTCCTGCTCGTGGCAGTTAGAGGCCAGATGCCCCAACTCGGCTTGGCGGACGGTCGCGGCACCATGCCGGCTGTCGTCCCGTCATTCCGGCGCCGCCTGATGCGTCCGGAAAGCCGGCGGCGCCATGAGCGCCGCCGGAGATGCGGTCGGTCCTACTTCAGGACGTAGGGCAGAAGGCCGAGGAAGCGCGCGCGCTTGATGGCCTGGGCAAGAGCCCGCTGGTTCTTCTGCGACACGGCCGTGATGCGCGACGGCACGATCTTGCCACGCTCGGAAATGTAGCGCTGCAGGAGACGCACGTCCTTGTAGTCGATCTTCGGCGAGTCGGTGCCGGCGAACGGGTCGGACTTGCGACGGCGATGGAAGGGCCGGCGGGTGGGAAGCTGGGCGATATCGACCATCTTGGCTTACTCCGAATCGGTGTCGCGGGGGCGGCGGGGACGGTCGTCGTCGCGGTCGCGGCGCGGGCCGTCTTCGCGGTCACGACGCGGGCGGTCGCCACGATCGCCACGGCGCGGACGATCGTCGCGCTTCTGCATCATGGCCGACTGGCCTTCCTCGTGCTCTTCCACGCGGATCGTCATGTAGCGCAGGATGTCTTCGTTGAAGCGCATCTGGCGCTCCATCTCCTGCACCGCCGCCGACGGGGCGTCGATGTTCATCAGCGTGTAATACGCCTTGCGGTTCTTCTTGATGCGGAAGGTGAGGGTCTTCAGACCCCAGTTTTCCACCTTGCCGATCTTGCCGCCATTGGTCTCGAGAATGCCGCGGAGCTGCTCGACGAGCTGCTCGACCTGCTGGTTCGAGATATCCTGGCGCGCGAGAAATACGTGCTCGTACAGAGCCATGCGCTATCGCCTTTCCGTTTCACGTTCGCATTCGCCCGGGTACAGCGGCTAAGCCTCAACGACTTTCGTGCGAAACCCGCGGGAAGCAGGACGATCGGAAAGGCGTCAGTACAAGAACGGTCGAGAGCGGAGACACGGGAAACCGATACCTTTTGGCATCTGTTGTCGACGACATCGACAGCTTTCCGTTCAGCCCCCAGCTGAGACCCGGACAATGAGGAGGGTGCCACTACCCGCTTGCGCGGCGTTTGGCAAGTCCCGCCGGACATTCGCGACGCGGGCGCCGCGCCTCGGCCGGGCTGTCGCGCCCGGGCTCGAGCACGGATCGGGCCGCCTGCTTGACAGGACGGGCTTGACCAAACCATTGCCTGCACTCGTTTTGCAACCAGCAACACAAGGGAGAGCCGCATGACCACCGCACTGGTCTTTCCGGGACAGGGCAGTCAGAGCGTCGGCATGGGCCGCACTCTCTATGACAGCTTTGACGCCAGCCGTGCCGTCTTCGACGAGGTCGACGAGGCGCTCGGCGAAAAGCTGTCGGAGCTGATCTTCGAGGGACCCGAGGACCGGCTGACGCTGACCGAGAATGCCCAGCCGGCCCTGATGGCGGTGTCGATGGCGGCGATCCGCGCCCTGGGGGCCGAAGGCTTCTCGGTGGAAACGGCGGCTTATGTCGCCGGCCACTCGCTCGGCGAATATTCGGCACTTGCAGCCGTCAGCGCGCTGTCGATCGGGCAGACGGCAAAGCTGCTGCGCATCCGCGGCAATGCCATGCAGGAGGCGGTGCCGAGCGGTGCGGGCTCGATGGCGGCGATCATCGGCCTCGATGCCGAGGCGGTCGCCAAGCTCTGCGAGGACGCCGCCGAGGGCGAGGTCTGCGAGCCGGCCAATGACAATGGCGGCGGCCAGATCGTCATTTCCGGCAATGCCGCAGCGATCGACCGGGCGATCGCGCTGGCGCAGGAGCGGGGCGCGAAGCGGGCGCTGCCGCTGTCGGTGTCCGCGCCATTCCATTGCCGGCTGATGCAGCCGGCGGCCGATCGCATGGCGGAAGCTTTGGCCGATGCCGAGATCCTGGTTCCGCGCGTTCCCGTCGTCACCAATGTGACGGCCGCTCCGACATCCGATCCCGCCGAGATCCGCGAGCGGCTGGTGCGGCAGGTGACGGGCCAGGTACGCTGGCGCGAAAGCATCGAATGGCTGGCGGCCAACGGCGTGAATTCGCTGGTCGAGATCGGCAGCGGCAAGGTCCTGACCGGGCTCGCGCGCCGAATCGATCGCAGCCTCGAAGGTCGCGCCATCGGCACCGCGGACGATGTCCGCGCTTTCACCGCCGGCTGATCATCCTATCTAGAGAGAGCCGCAGGCGCCTGGCGTTGCGGAGCAGACCATAACGGAGGGAATCCGACATGTTTGATCTGACCGGGCGCAAGGCGCTCGTGACCGGCGCCAGCGGCGGCATCGGCGAGGCGATCGCCCGCGCCCTGCACGGCGCCGGTGCGACCGTGGGCCTGCACGGCACCCGACGCGAGAAGCTGGACGACCTGGCCGCTTCGCTGGGCGAGCGGGCGATGGTGTTTCCCGCCGATCTGTCCGACCGGGCCGAGCAGAAGCGGCTGGCCGAAACCGCCGAGGCCGAGATGCAGGGCGTCGACATCCTGGTCAATAATGCCGGCATCACCCGCGACGGGCTGTTCGTGCGCATGTCGGACGAGGACTGGGACGCGGTTCTGGAGGTCGATCTGACGGCGGCGTTCCGCCTCACGCGCGGCGTGACCCATCCGATGATGCGGCGCCGCTTCGGGCGAATCATCAACATCACCTCGATCGTCGGCGTCACCGGCAATCCCGGCCAGGCGAATTATTGTGCGGCGAAGGCGGGCATGATCGGCCTGTCGAAATCGCTTGCCCAGGAAATCGCCTCGCGCTCGGTGACGGTGAACTGCATCGCGCCCGGCTTCATCGCCAGCGCCATGACCGAGAAGCTGAACGACAAGCAGAAGGACGCGATCATGGGCGCGATCCCAATGAAGCGCATGGGCGAAGCCGATGAAATCGCCGCATCGGCGGTGTATCTGGCGTCCAACGAGGCCGGCTACGTCACCGGCCAGACCCTGCACGTCAACGGCGGCATGGCCATGATCTGAGGGCACCGCTGCCACGCCGCTGGCCGCTTGGCCACCGCGGCAGGGCATGCTATGCGCCGGCACTTCGAATTTTCCGCTGTCGTTGCCTGCGGACTGGCCGCGACGAGGATGACCACAACGCTTGATAATGCGTCGTGCCACGTCTAACGAAAGCGGCGAAACCAATCGCAATAGAGGACTGACAATGAGCGATACCGCTGAGCGAGTGAAGAAGATCGTCGTCGAACACCTGGGCGTCGAGCAGGAGAAGGTCACGGACAACGCGAGCTTCATCGACGATCTGGGCGCCGACAGCCTCGATACGGTCGAGCTCGTCATGGCTTTCGAGGAAGAGTTTGGCGTCGAGATTCCCGATGATGCCGCCGAGACCATCCTGACGGTCGGCGACGCGGTCAAGTTCATCGAGAAGAACCAGGCCTGACCCAATCGGGCGGCCTAACCGCCTGGGCGAAGAGCGATTGATGAGACGAGTAGTCATTACAGGCGTCGGCATGGTCACGCCCCTCGGGGCGGGTGCCGGCGTCACATGGAAACGTCTGCTGAACGGCGAAAGCGGCCTGAAGCGTGTCGACAACTTCCAGGTCGACGACCTGGCGTGTCAGATCGCCGGGCAGATTCCGCGCGGCGACGGCCAGGACGGCACCTTCGATCCGGACCACTGGATGGAGCCGAAGGAGCAGCGCAAGGTCGATGACTTCATCATCTACGCTGTCGCAGCCGCGTCCGAGGCCCTCGACGATGCCAACTGGCATCCCGAGACCTACGAGGACCAGATCGCTTCCGGCGTTCTGATCGGTTCGGGGATCGGCGGCCTTCAGGGGATCGAGCGCACGTCGCTGATCCTGGCCGAGAAGGGCCCGCGGCGCATCAGCCCGTTCTTCATTCCCGGCAGCCTGATCAACCTGGCCTCCGGCCATGTGTCGATCCGCAATGGATTGAAGGGCCCGAATCATTCGGTGGTCACGGCCTGCTCGACCGGCGCGCATGCGATCGGCGACGCGTCGCGACTGATCGCGCTCGGCGATGCCGACGTGATGGTGGCGGGCGGTGCGGAATCACCGGTCGGCCGCCTGGCAATGGCCGGCTTTGCCGCCTGCAAGGCATTGTCCACCCATTTCAACGACAACCCGACGGCCGGTTCCCGGCCCTATGACCGCGACCGTGACGGCTTCGTCATGGGCGAGGGCGCCGGTGTGGTCGTTCTGGAAGAATACGAGCACGCCAAGGCGCGCGGCGCGAAAATCTACGCCGAGGTCATCGGCTACGGCATGTCCGGCGACGCCTATCACATCACGGCTCCGGCCTCCGACGGCGACGGCGCGTTCCGCTGCATGTCGGCGGCGATGAAGCGGGCCGGCGTGCAGCCGTCCGAGCTCGACTATGTCAACGCGCACGGCACTTCGACGCCGCTGGGCGACGAGATCGAGCTCCGGGCGATCGAGCGGCTGGTCGGCGATGCCGCCAGCGGTATCACCATGTCGTCCACCAAATCCGCGATCGGGCATCTGCTCGGTGCGGCGGGCTCCGTCGAGGCGATCTTCTCGGCGCTGGCGATCCGCGACAATGTCGCGCCGCCGACGCTGAATCTCGACAATCCGTCGGTGGAGACCAAGATCGATCTCGTTCCGCACGAGAAGCGCGAAAAGCGCATCGACGTGGCGCTGTCGAACTCCTTCGGCTTCGGCGGCACCAACGCTTCGCTCGTGCTGCGACGCGTGGCCGACTGACAACGATGGCGGCGGCGCATGATGCCGCCGCTGCCGTTCGGGCTTTCGCCACAATCCGATGGTGCTTCGGCAGCCACGAGGCAATTTCATTCGGGGGTATGCGGTGACCGACGAACGCGGCGAGGGCGCTCGCTCAGGCAAGGGCCGTCGTGGCCGGGGTCCGGCTCCGGCGCGCAAACGCTCGCGGGCTTCCCGCAACCAGCTCGTCATCTTCCTGAATTTCTGCCTGTCTACCGCGCTCTTCGTGATGCTCGCGGCCGGTGCGCTGATCTATTGGGGCGTCGGCCAGTTCGAGGGCGCAGGCCCGCTGCAGGCCGAAACCACCTATGTCGTGCCGCGCAACAGCGGTCTGCAGACGATTGCCAGCGGGCTTGAGCGGGAAGGCGTCATCAGCGACGCCACCGTGTTCGAATACGGCGTACGCTTCGCCGGGACCGCGGGTGACCTGAAGGCCGGCGAATACGCCTTCGCGCCGGGCACCTCGATGCGCGAGGTGATGGAGAAGCTCCGCGAGGGACGCTCCATCATGCATTCGGTGACCATTCCGGAAGGCTGGACGGCGGAACGGGCCTTCGAGCGGATTGCCGCCGAGCCGTCCCTGACCGGCGACATGCCGGAGATGGTGCCGGAAGGCACGCTGATGCCCGACACCTACCTGTTCCAGCGCGGCCTGACCCGCAAGGAAATCGTGCGGCGGATGCGCGAGGCGCAGAACAAGCTCGTCGCCGAGATCTGGGAGACGCGGGCCGACGATTTGCCGATCGACGATATCGGCCAGTTCCTGACCCTCGCCTCGATCGTCGAGCGCGAGACCGGCATCGCCGGCGAGCGCCCGCATGTCGCCTCGGTGTTCGTCAACCGGCTGCGCAAGGGCATGCGCCTGCAGTCGGACCCGACATTCCTCTATGGCGTCTATGGTGGCGCCGGCAAACCGTCCGGCAAGCCGGTGACCCAGTCCGACATCGACAGCGACACGCCCTACAACACCTACAAGATCAAGGGTCTGCCGCCCGGTCCGATCGCGCTGCCTGGCCGGGCTGCGCTGGAGGCCGTGGCCAATCCGCTGGAGACCAAGGACATCTACTTCGTGGCCGACGGCACCGGCGGCCATGTCTTTGCCGAGACGCTGGACGAGCACAATCGCAACGTCCGCGACTACCGGGCGCTGGAGCGCCAGAACCGGGCCGAGCAGTAGCAACGCCGCCGTCCCGGCGGCGCGAGGGGGAGAACCGCGATGCCGGTGCAGAGCATGACGGGCTTTGCCCGCCACGAGTCGACGCAGGCCGGCGCCGAGTTCGTCTGGGAGCTGCGCTCGGTCAACGGCAAGGGGCTCGACCTGCGGCTGCGTCTGCCGCAGGGCTTCGAAGCGATCGAGGCGGATCTGAAGCGCACGGCCGCCACCTGGCTGAGCCGCGGCAACATCCAGGCCAATCTCCAGATCCGGCGCGACGACACGGCGCCGGCCTTCACCATCAACGATGCGATGCTCGGCCAGCTTCTGGCACTGTCCAGCCGGCTGGTCGCCGATGGTCACGCCGGCCCGCCGAGCGCCGACGGCATCCTGGCGATCAAGGGGATCGTCGAGGTCGCGGAAAGCCGTCTCGACCCCAAGGAGCGCGAGGCGCAGCTCGCTTCCGCCAGGGCGACCTTTGTCGCCGCGGTCGAGAGCCTTGCCGCCGCGCGGCAGGCCGAGGGCGCCGCCCTTGCCGACATTCTCTCCGAGCGGCTCGCCGAGATCGAACGGCTGGCCAATGCGGCCGAGGCCGACCCGTCCCGCAGCATCGAGGCCTGCCGGGAGCGGCTGCGCGCGCAGGTGGCCGAACTGATGGGTGCCGACGAGCGGCTCGACGAACAGCGCCTGCACCAGGAGGCGGCGATGATTGCCGCCCGCGCCGATATCCGCGAGGAGATTGACCGGCTGCAGACCCATGTGGCGGCGGCGCGGGCGCTGCTGTCGAACGGCGGGCCGATCGGCCGACGCCTCGATTTTTTGTCGCAGGAATTGAACCGCGAATCGAATACGGTCTGCTCCAAGTCGAATGCGACTTCGCTGACCGCCATCGGACTGGAACTGAAGGTGGCGGTCGATCAATTCCGTGAGCAGGTGCAGAACATAGAATGACGTCGATTTTCGAAACGGAATCGGGGGCGCCGATCGCACGCCGTGGGCTGATGCTGGTGCTGTCGTCACCGTCCGGCGCCGGCAAGTCGACCATCGCGCGCAATCTCCTGGAGTCCGATCCCGGCTTCCAGCTTTCGGTCAGCGTGACGACGCGCAAGCGGCGGGCCAGCGAGATCGACGGCGTGCATTACCGATTCATCGACCGCGCCGAGTTCGAGCGGCTGCGCGACGGGGGCGCGCTCTTGGAATGGGCCGAGGTTCACGGCAATTTCTACGGTACGCCCCGGGCGGCGGCCGAAAAGGCCATGCGCGACGGTCGCGACATGCTGTTCGACATCGACTATCAGGGCGCGCTGCAGCTGCAGGAGCAGGCCAAGGCGGACGTCGTCTCGGTGTTCATCCTGCCGCCGTCCATGACGGAACTGAAGACCCGCCTCCTGCGGCGCGCCGAGGATTCCGGAGAGACCATCGCGGTCCGCCTGAAGAACGCCAAGGTCGAGATCGAGCGCTGGCGCGACTACGACTACGTCGTCGTCAACGAGGATCTGGACAAGGCGTTTTCGGCCGTACGGTCGATCATCAATGCCGAGCGGTTGCGCCGCGACCGGCGGCCGGGCCTGTTCGACTTCACCGCCGAACTTCTCTCCCAGACCGTCTGCTGAGACCAGCGCTTGCGCCCGTCACCGGCTGACAATCTGAGTCAGCCGGCTAGTCCAACCTGTTGGCAAGGCGAACGAATTCGCTGATCGAAAGGGTTTCGGCCCGGCGCTGCGGATCGATGTCCGCCGCCACGAGAAGCGCTTCGCCGCCAAGGCTCTTGAGGCTCTGGCGCAGCATCTTGCGGCGCTGGCCGAAGGCGGCGGCGGTCACGCGTTCGAGCGCGGCAAGGCTCGCCGGCTCCGGCTCGGCGCGCGGCCGGAGCTGGATGACCGAGGAGGTGACCTTGGGCGGCGGCGTGAAGGCTTCCGGCGGTACGTCGAAGAGGATCTTGGCCTGCGTCCGCCACCCGGCGAGAACGCCGAGACGGCCGTAATGCTTCGAGCCGGGCACCGCGACGATGCGTTCGGCCACCTCGCGCTGGAACATCAGGGTCAGGCTCGACCAGAGCGGCGGCCATTGCGGCGTCGCGATCCAGTTGAGCAGCAGCTGGGTTCCGACATTGTAGGGCAGGTTCGCGACGATCTTCAGCGTGTCGGCGCCGGCGGGGTGTGCAACCTCCGCCAGATCGAAATCCAGCGCATCGGCGCGGCGGATCTCCAGCCGGCCGGGATAGTGCGCCGCGATGGCCTCGAGCGCCGGAATGCAGCGGCTGTCCTTCTCGACGACCACGACACGCGACGCGCCTTCGGCGAGCAGCGCACGGGTGAGGCCGCCGGGACCGGGGCCGACCTCGACGATTGTCGCCCCCTCCAGCGGCAGTGCCTGGCGGGCAATCCGACCGGTGAGGTTCAGATCGAGAAGGAAGTTCTGACCGAGGCTGCGCTTGGGATCGAGGCCATGCTCTTCCAGGACCGCACGCAGGGGCGGCAGGCTGTCGATGGGGCTCACGCGTTGGCCGTCGCGGCGCTGCCCGCACCCGTGCCGATTTCGGCCATGCGACCGGCCAGCCGGATCGCCGCGAGGAAGCTGTCGGGCCGGGCGTCGCCCGAGCCGGCGATGTCGGCGGCCGTGCCGTGATCGGGCGAGGTCCGGATGATCGGCAGGCCGAGTGTGGCGTTCACCGTCTGGTCGAAGGCCAGCGTCTTGGCCGGGATCAGGGCCTGGTCGTGATACATGCAGACGGCAACGTCGTAGCGGGCCCGGGCCTCGGGATGAAACATCGTGTCGGCAGGCAGCGGCCCGACCGCGTCGATGCCGGCGGCGCGCAGGCGCGCGACGGCCGGGCGGATCACCGTCTCGTCCTCGGTGCCGATCGCACCCTTTTCGCCGGCATGCGGGTTCAGACCGGCGATCGCCAGGCGCGCGCGCGCAATGCCGAGGCGGGCGCTGTAGTCCGCGGCAACGATCCGGCAGGTCGTCTCGATCAGCTCCGCGGTGAGCTGGGCCGGCACGTCCGCGATGGGGATATGGATGGTCACGGGGACGCAGGAGAGGTCCGGACCGGTCAGCAGCATGACGGGCGTGAAGGGACGTCCGAGCCGCAACTGGCACAGATGCGCCAGATATTCGGTATGGCCGGGATGGTGAAAGCCGGCGTCGTAGAGCGCCTTCTTGTCGATCGGGCCGGTGACGACCGCCGCGGCGCTCCCCTCCAGCACCAAAGCGGTCGCCCGGTCGATCGCCTCAATCGTGCCGGCGGCATTGGCCGGGTCAGTCTTGCCGGGCGCATTGGACTGGCGGTTGACCAGCGGCAGGACGGCCAGGGTGCCGGCGGGCACGCCATGCGCTTCCGCCGGATTGTGGATCATCGCGATGGCCAGCTCGCGGCCGAGACGGCGGGCCCGCGAGGCGAGGACGTCGGGGTCGCCGATGACGAAGAAAGCCGGCAGGTCGGCCCGGTGGTCGCCATGGATGGCGATCACGATGTCCGGGCCGACGCCCGACGGATCGCCGAGCGTCACCGCGATCGGTGCATCCATCGCAAAGTCCCGCATGAGCTGCCCCTTAGCGGCGAACGATCTGGGCTCTGTCGCGCAGCTTCTTCAGATAGGCTGCGTCGGGTTCGGCCTGTTCGCCGAGCTTTTCCATCTCGCGTGCCTGGAAGACGAGGGCAGCCGCCTTGTCGTCGGAGATGTTGCGGGTGTTGCACACGGCGATGAACTCGACACCGCGTTCGGTGGCCTGGGCGGGCGTGGCGCGCCCGACGGAGGTCGCCTGAATGTCCTTCTTCCAGCGCGGCGGCAGTTCCGGCTGGGCGACGCGGCCGAGGTCGCGCACGGTCACGTCACGCAGGCCCTTGGCGAATTCATAGGTGGAATCGCAGGAGCGGAAGCGCGAGCGCATGCTCTCGGCTTCGCGCTTGCGCTGAGCCATAAGGGCCGAACGCTGGGCGTCGGGGATGACGAAGATCACCTGCTGGAGCGTGTATTCGGTGGTGCTCGGCTTCTCGCCGCCCTGGGCCAGCATCCGCTGGACCACGTCCTGCTCGCTCAGTCGCTCGGTGCTGCGCATGTTG
This sequence comes from Aurantimonas sp., assembly GCF_964217435.1. NCBI lineage: Bacteria > Pseudomonadati > Pseudomonadota > Alphaproteobacteria > Hyphomicrobiales > Aurantimonadaceae > Aurantimonas > Aurantimonas sp. The sequence goes on from NZ_CAXPJM010000008.1 coordinate 123,041, forward strand.
GCCTGGACGGCCTGGCCCCAGCCCATCTGCACGCGGATGTAGTCCTTGAAGCCATCCGACGAGAAACCGGCGCGTGACAGCACCTGTCCGAGCTGCTCGCGGGTCAGCTTGTTCTCGGCGGCGAAGCGGCCGAAGGCCTCGTCGACCGCCTCGTCCGGAATGGCGATGCCGCGGCGCCCGATTTCCTGCTTCTTCAGCGCCTCGTCGATCAGCTCGTCGGTCGCCTTCTGCGTGGCATTGCCGCCGACGCGGCGCAGCTTCAGGAAGGCGGCCCGCTGGCGGATCTGGTAGCTGGTGATCGGCATGCCGTTCACCACCGCCTTGATCTCGCTGGCGGCCTGTACCGATACGGTGGTGGCGGGCAGCGTGGCCGCGGCCGACCCGGCAAGGACGAATGCGAGGGCCGCGCGTCTGGCGACGTTTCCAACGATCATGACTGCTTCAACTCCCTGAATGGCGGCGCGTCCCGCTCCCGCGCCCTGTCCTTCGCCCGCTCATGGCGACCATCCGCCCGGATGTCGCACAGGGCAAGGCTCCCGCAAAGCCGTTTCGCCTGCAAGTCCGGACTGCTCGTAGCGTGCAGCTTTGGCGAAACCGTGATCTGGTCGGCCGTTCGCCCGGCGGCGGGGCGAACGGATGTCAGCCGTCGTCGCCGAGATCGTAGGAATAGCCGAAATCGGAAATCGTGCGGAGCCCGATGGTGAACATCAGCCGCGAGGAATCCGATTCCTGCGAATAGCGGTTCACCGTATCCTGGTAGGAGACGAGCAGGCTGAAGCACTCGTCGGCATAGCCGATGCCGAAGGTCTTCTCGACCACCGACTGGTTCTTGATGTCGTAGCCGACCGAACCGAAGGCGCTCCAGTTCTCGGCGAATTTCAGCGTGCCCGAACCGGTGATCTGGCTGCGATCCTCGATCGAACCATAGATCGGCTGGGCGTCGATGTTGGTGTAGGTCACCGTCGCGGTGGCATCGGACGAGCCGTAGGTTCCGAAGACGTCGGTGCGCCGGACCGCGAAGCTCTCCTCGTCGAAGCGGGCCTGGGTGCCGAGGGTGATGCCGATCGGCGTGCCGACGGCGATCGAGCCGACATAGTCGGAGCGATCGGACTCCAGACCGGAATCGTAGCCGACCAGCGCCAGATCGGTCTGCGCGAAGGAGTTCACGCCGCCCAGATGGTAGGACTGGCCGAACACCGCATTGACCGAGTAGCCGCCGTCGAAATTGCCGGCGTATTTGACGCCGACATTGGCGCGCGAGCCGCCCTCGATCCGGTCATAACCGGAGAACTTGTCGAGCGCGAACAGATTGGCGGTGTTGAACACCAGCGTCTGCGCGTCCTCGTTGGGCAGAAGGCCGATCTTCTGCTCGTCCGGCCGCAGGATGACCTGGCCGATCGGCTCGATCACATGCGAGGAATTGGCGGTTTCGATCAGATAGGGGTAGCGCGCTTCCATCGCCGCGGTCGCCATGCCGCGCGTGCCGGTATCGTCCAGCGACAGGGCGCCCTGACGGTAGTAATCGGCCAGCCAGTCGCCCTTCTGATCGTTCGGGACCAGATTGTAGGCCGCCGGCGTCACCGGGTTGGGGATCGTCACCGGCCGGCCGGTCGCGGGGTCGGTATAAGTGTAGGGCTCGTAGAAATAGTTCGCGAAGCCGTCGGAGCGCATGTCGGCGGTGTAGAAATCGCCGCGCACCGAGGCGGTCGGCGACAGGACGAGACCGGTCTCCAGCGTGTAGGAGTCACGCCAGGCGAGATCGGCCGAGGCGCGGGTATAGTCGCCTTCCAGCGCGTTGTAGCGCAGAAGGTCGGAGCGATACTGGTAGCCGTTCATCGGCGTCCGGCAGGCCTCGTTCATGTCGTCGACGAGGTAGAGCGAGGTCGCGCAGATCGGATCGACCGAACCGTCGTCGCGATGCAGCGACGCGACGTTCATCTCCAGCTTCACTTCGCCGCCGAGAACGCTTTCCTGCTCGATGCGCTCATAGTCGAAGCTCGGCGCCACCAGCGGCTGGGTGTCGGCGGCATCCGGGTTGACCGACTGATACTGGAACTTCTGGCCGCGCAGGTCGAAATAGCTCTGGTCGCCGAGACCGGTCAGATAAATCTCCGACGTCTTCACGGTGTCGCCGTAGCCGGGGATTTCGTAGGTCGCGGAGAAGTTCTCGTCCGACTGCACCATGACGTCCCAGCCGAGCGTCCAGCGCTCACTGAGGGCGAACTGCGCCTTCGAGCCGATCATGCCGCGTTCGGTGTTGTCGAAGTCGGGTGAGGCTCTGGTGAGTTCGCCGGTCGTCGTGTTGTAGACGTTGTCGCCGGCAAAGGCGTCCGGGTCGTTCTGGCTGATGCCGGCGGCCTGCAGCGTGAAGAAGCCGTTCTCGAAGGCCTGGCGGTACTCGGCCTCGGCCAGGAAGCCCTGCTTGGTGTAGTAGGTGCCGGACAGGGTCACGTCCTTGTCGTCGGCAATGTCGATGAAATACGGGGTGCGCAGGCCGTAGCCGAGATTGCTCGACGACTTGAAGGTCGGGGTCAGGAAACCGGTCTTGCGCTTGACCGTCGGGTCCGGCGACTGGAAGTACGGCATGTAGGCGATCGGCACGCCGAGCAGCTCGAACTTGGCGCCGTAGTAGCGCACTTCCTTCTCGGTCTGGTCCCAGACGATCCTGCGGGCCTTCACCTGCCAGAGCGGCGCCCGATCCGGATTCTCGCGGCAGGTTTCGCAGGCCGTGTAGACACCCTGCTGGAAAGTCGTGACGCTGCCGTCCTGACGCACGGCGTCACGGGCGGCGAAGCGGGTGTTGTCCGGGGTCTCGATCCGCAGCGCCTTGACGAAGCCGTCGCGGAAATCATCGGTGATGTCGATGCTGTCCGCGTAGACCTTATTTCCGTCCGGCTGTTGCAATTCCACATCGCCCGAAGCCACCAGACGACGGGTGTTCTGGTCGTAGGTGACGTTCCGCGCGACCAGCTTGTAGCTGCCATAGTCGATCCGCACACCGCCGGAAGCGGTGACGATGGAGTTGTCGGTATTGTAGGTGACGGTATCGGCTTCCAGGAACATCTGGGCGTCGTCCGGCACTGACATGTCGGCCGGAATGACCGCCTGTGCCCACGCTGCCTGGCCCCCGAAGCCGAGGCCGCAAATGGCTGTTCCCGCAAGGAGAACCGCCCGTATGCCGGCCTGCGCGTCGCGGCGTTCTGCGCGACTGGCCCCCCTCGCAACCATACTCAACCATCCTCTTGATGGAGCAGGATCGTCACCCCAGACAATCCTGCCGCCAAGACCGGAAACCACGCTGCCATAACCGGTGGTACCACGTCATTGCTTCCGAGAGCTTTCGCCAAGAACGTGACGACGTAAAGCACGAATCCGGCCATTACACCGCCCGCAATCGTCCTACCAGACTGGCCCGTGCGCGAAAACCTCGTGGCGACGGTCGCGGCGAGCAAAGTCATGGCGATGAACAGGGCCGGCTGCGCCACCAGCGTGTGGTACTGCATCCGGAAGGCGTCGGTGTTGAAGCCCAGACTTGCGGCAACGTCGATCTTCGAACCGAGCTGCCAGATGGAGATCGCCTCGGGATCGGCGATCCGCTGTTCGACATATTCGGGGCGCAGGCTGGTGGGAAGCTTGTATTCCTGCGGGAATTCCGGCCGGTAGCCGACCCGCGTCACCCGCGGCTTCTCCAGAAGCCAGTACTCGTCGTTGAGAACCGCGCGCGCCGCGTCGATGCGCTCCTTCACGATCCCCTCGTCGTTCATGACGAAAGCGGTGATGTCGCCGAGAACCGTGCCGCCGCGCGCCACCGTCTTGGCGCCGAGGATCGACTGGACGCCGTCGCCCTCCTGACGCAGCCATGGAACGCGGTCCGAGCTCGAGACGTCGCCGCCGGCGGTCATGGTGGTCTGCATGTCCTCGGACAGGGTCTTCGTATAGGCGGTCAGCGGATTATAGACGAAGGTCGCCACGATCCCGATCAGGAACGAGCCCACCACGAAGGGCAGAAGGATCTGCCAGATCGAGACGCCGGAGGCACGCGCCACGACGAGCTCCAGGCGCCGGTTGAGGGTCAGCAGGGTGTAGATCGACGAGAACAGGACGATGAAGGGGAAGGCCTGTCCGATGAAGCTCGGCACCCGCAACAACGAGAAGAGGGCGGTCGCACCGAATCCGAGGTCCTCGAAGCGGCTGCGGCGGCTGACCTCGATCAGGTCGATCAGGTAGATCAGCGCGAAGACCGTCAGCAGCGTCGACAGGAAGCTGACGACATACATGCGGAAGAAATAGCGGTTGAGGGTCCAGTTCCTCATCGGGCGGCCCCCGCGGCCCGGCGCCGGCCGAACAGGGCGGCATAGCTGTCCTGCAGGGCGGTCGTCGCCTGTTGCAGCGGCGCCCAGCCGGCAAGGTCGAAATTGCGCCAGATCAGCACGCTGTTCAGGGCGATGGCGGCCAGCGGCAGCAGATAGGAAATCACCACCCAGAAGACGCCCTGCTCGATCTGCGAGAGGGTGACGAAGCCGGCGGCTTTCAGCGCCAGCCCGCCGCACAAGCCCAGCGTCATCGCGGGACCGGTGCCCTGGCGGTTGGTCGAGGGCTGGCCGGCAACGACGATCGCCCACAGGACGAAGGCGATGGCGAAGAGCCAGTTGGTCATCCGGTCGGTCAGTTCCTCGGTGAAGCTGTGCGGCCGTTCCTGGTAGAGGCCGTCATTGGGATCGGGCGAGATCAGCGCGGAAGTGCTGCGCTCGGAGGCGCGCACCCAGCTGTTGTCGGTCGCCGGCCGCAGCGCGGCGAGATCGAAGGCATAGGTCTGGAACTGGATCACCGAGACGCTGTTGTCGGCGGTGTTGCGGCGGTGCAGCTGGCCGTCGAACAGGAGCAGCAGCGAATTGGCGTCCTCGTCGATGATCTTCGCCTCGCGGGCGAAATAGGTGAGGTCGCTGGCCGGGTCGCGGGTGTCGGCGATGACGAGGCTCTCGACCGTCGCGCCGTTCACGTCGCCGATGCTGATGACGATGCCGTCCTGCACCTGCTCGAAGCGGCCGGGCTTCAGAAACAGGGTGATCATGTCGGCGTTGATCGAGCGGATACCGTTCTGGAACGCGCTCATCGAGGCCGGTCCGACGACATTGCCGATCAGGAGCATGATCAGGCCGCCCAGAAGGCCGAGGGCGACGATGGGACGCGCGATGACGGCCTGCGAGGCACCGGCAGCCGAGATGACGGCGCGTTCGGAATCGGAATTCAGCGAGTTCAGCGCCTGGATCGCGCCGATCAGAAGCGCGAAGGGCAGGACCCCGGCGAACAGGTCCGGCAGCAGCATCAGGGCGATCCAGAAGATATTGCTGGCGGCCGAGGCGCTGGTCTTGACCACGTCGATGCGCGACAGCGCCTGGACGATCCAGACGATCAGCACCAGCGAGGTCAGCGACGAGGCCGCATACACGAAGGCCCGCTTGAAGATGTAGCGTTCCAGAATCGTCATGCGGTTCCGGTTCCCGCGGCTGCAGATTGGCCCATTGCCTCGCTCGATTTTTCACTTGCGGCCGGCGCGGGCCTGGAGAAACAGCCGGCGGCCGGCTCTCGTCGTGGAAGGAAGATTACACCAGCTTGGCTAAAGAAGGGCGAAGAACGATGGTGAACAGGGCGTATCTTCGGCCGCGGGCCTTGCAATGCGGCCCGTCCCGACCATCATTGCCCGCGTCGCCGCATGCCGCCCCCGGACGGCTGTTCCGCCGCGACACGATTTCATTCGACCCGCAGGAGACGTCATGGCCAGCCTTCCCTCGATCGAGTTCGTCGCAAAGGATGCACCAGCCAAGGGTGTGCTGGTCGTCCTCGCCGGCAAGGATGCCGGCCTGGCGGCGAGTGCGGGCGACGCGGTTCGGTCCCTCGTATCGCGCGCCGCGGGCGTCGCCAGGTTCAAGGGCAAGCACCTTGCGACACTCGACGTCCTGGCACCCGCCGATGTCGATGCCGACCGGCTGCTGGTCGTCGGCACGCATGCCGACAAGCCGCTGACCGACGAGGACTGGCTGAAGCTCGGCGGCGTCATCGCCTCGAAGACCAAGGGCGCGCCAGAGGTGACGATCCGCTGCGAGCGCGCCGACGGCGACGTCTCGGCCGCCGAAGCCGCGATGCTCGCCGCGGGCGCCAGCCTGCGGGCCTATGATTTCGACCTCTACAAGACGAAGTCGTCCCGCAAGAACGGCGACGACGAGCCCAAGGTCGCTTCCAAGATCGCTCTGGCCGTCGCCGACATCGCCGCGGCAAAGGACGCCTACACGGTCCAGGAGGCGATCGCCGCCGGCACGATGCTTGCCCGCGACCTCGTCAACGAGCCAGCCAATGTTCTCGGGCCGGTCGAGTTCGCCGATCGCATCGCCGCGCTGTCGCAGCAGGGTATCGACGTCGAGATCCTCGGCGAGGCGGAATTGCGGGCGCTGAAGATGGACGCGCTTCTCGGCGTCGCGCAGGGTTCGCCGCGGCCGCCGCGTCTGGCCATCATGCGCTGGAACGGCGGCCCGGACGACGAGGCGCCGATCGCCTTTGTCGGCAAGGGCGTCGTCTTCGACACCGGCGGCATCTCGATCAAGCCGGCGGGCTCGATGGACGAGATGAAGGGCGACATGGGTGGTGCGGCCGCCGTGGTCGGCGTGATGCGGGCGCTGGCGGGCCGGTCCGCCAAGGTCAACGCCATCGGCATTGTCGGCCTCGTCGAGAATTCCGTCGACGGCAATGCCCAGCGGCCGGGCGACATCGTCACCGCGATGTCCGGCACGACGATCGAGGTGCTGAACACCGACGCCGAGGGCCGGCTCGTTCTGGCCGACGCGCTCTGGTACTGCCAGGACCGCTTCAAGCCGAAGTTCATGGTCAATCTGGCGACGCTGACGGGCGCCATCATCGTGGCGCTCGGCAACCAGCATGCCGGCCTGTTCTCCAACAATGACGAATTGTCCGACCGGCTGCTGGCCGCCGGCATCGGCACCGGCGAGAAGGTCTGGCGCCTGCCGCTGGCGCCGGAATACGACAAGATGATCGAGGGCAAGTTCGCCGACATCAAGAACATCGGCGGCGGACGGGCAGCCGGTGCGATCACCGCGGCGCAGTTCCTGCAGCGCTTCGTCAACGACGTGCCCTGGGCGCATCTCGACGTCGCCGGAACGGCGATGGGCTCGCCGGCCAACGAGTACAACCAGTCCTGGGCGTCGGGCTTCGGGGTGCGCCTCCTGGACCGGCTGGTGTCCGACCACTACCAGGCCGGCTAGGGACAAGGCTTGATGACCGAGGTCCTGTTCTACCACCTGACCCAGAGCCGGCTCGAGGAGGCGCTGCCCGACCTTCTCGAAAAGAGCCTGGGGCGGGGGTGGCGCGTCGTGGTGCAGTTCTCCTCGGAGGAACGCCGCGACGCCCTCGATCATCATCTCTGGGTCTATCGCGACGAGAGCTTCCTGCCGCATGGCAGCGATTCAGACAGCAGCGGTGCGTTGCAGCCGATCCTGCTGACCGTCGAAGCCGAGCAGAAGGCCAACGACCCGCAAGTGCGGTTCCTCGTCGACGGGGCCGTGCCGGCGAGCCTCGAGGGCTATGTGCGGGCGGTCTACCTCTTCGACGGCCACGATGCCGAACAGCTCGACCTGGCGCGCTCGCGCTGGAAGGTGGAGAAGGCCGCCGGGCACGCGGTTACCTACTGGCAGCAGAACGACGACAGCCGCTGGATCAAGAAGGTCTGAGCCGACGATAGCTTTGCCGGATGTCAGCGTTCGCTGCTGTGACCACCGAGCCAGCGTTCGTCGCGCCCATCGGCCGGTTCGGTCCGCTGCGCCAGATGGGCCGGCACCGTCTTCGCCGCGGTGAGCGTCGCCCGGTACCAGCCCGGTCGCAGATGGACGATCAGGGCGAAGGCGAGGAGATTGGCGAAGCTCGCCAGCTCCAGCGTTTCCTCGATCCAGACGGCGTTGCGAGCCTCGGCCCATTCGGCGCCGACGAGCATCAGCGTGCTGGCACCCACCGGCACGAGCCAGAACAGGGTGACCTCTCGGATGCTACGAGCCAGCGGTACCCGGCGATACAGCAGCAGCGCCACGGCGCCGAGCGCCAGGGCAAACGGGATGACATCCTTGTAGGTGCCGGTCAGGCACGGACCACCCTCGTAGAAGCTGCTGGAGCAGGCCGGCGTCTCGCGCATGCTGGCCATGGCGCAGCCGAAGCTGCCGAGCAGCGTCACGTAGAAGGTCTCGAAGTCGAACCGCAGAGCGGCGATCAGGAAGCCGATGGCGGCCAGCGCGACGGTCGCGACCTGCAGCAGTTCATGCGGGCTGTTCTCGGGAATCGTCGCATCGCCGGCGGAGGCGCCCACCAGCAGGAGGCTGCAGGCGACAGCGACCAGAATCGCCCCCGCTGCGACGGCGGCGAACACCGCCAGCTCACGCCAATGCAGCCGTTGTCGCACGACATGCAGGATGTCTCCGGGGAGGCCTGACAGGCCGGCATATGAGATGCGCATGCAAGGTGCTTTCCTGAAGCGCTCTCCATGACTGTCCGAAGGGACTGGCGGCCAGAGGGCGGCTTCGACATGGCGGGGCCGCCCCGCTGGGACAGCCAGCGCCGACCGAACGCCGGCAACGACGTGTTGCAGGCGTGTGCAGCCAAGATGTCATTTTCGTGACGCCCGCCGCAAGCCGGGGAAGTTGCTTGCGACAACGACTATCCGTTCACCGACTGGCGTCTCGCGGCGGTCGGTGGCGTTATTCGGCGGCCATTGCGGAATCATGTTCCTCGGTCAGGCCGAGCCAGTCTTCCTCGCAGGCGGCGAGCGTCTTGGCGGCCGCGGCGCGCTGCTTGTTGAGCTCGCTCGCCTTGGCCGGATCGCTCGTGTAGAGCGCCGGATCGCCGAGCTTCTCGTCGAAGGCCTCGATGGTCTTCTGCAGCCGCGAGATCTGGATCTCGAGCTGGCTGATCTTCTTCCTGAGCGGCTTCAGGGCCTCACGGCGCTCGGCCGCCTGGCGGCGCTGGTCGACCTTGGAGACCGGCGCGGGCGCGGGGGCGGCCTCGCCGGTGCTGCCCACGGCCGGAACGCCGCTGCCCTTGGTCGCGCCGGACAGGACCAGCTTCTTGTAGTCTTCCAGATCGCCGTCGTAGCGCGACACCGTGCCGTCGGCGACGATCCACAGGCGGTCCATCGTCGCCTCGACCATGTGGCGGTCATGGCTGATCAGGATGACGGCGCCGGGATAGTCGTTGAGCGCCCGCACCAGGCTCTCTCGGGCCTCGATGTCGAGATGGTTGGTCGGCTCGTCGAGGATCAGAAGGTTGGGGGCGTCCAGCGTGGCGAGGCCCATCAGCAGGCGGGCCTTCTCGCCGCCCGACAGTTTCTCGGCGGCGGTGTCCATCTTCTGGGTCGGCAGGCCCATCTGCGCCACCTTGGCGCGCACCTTCGGCTCGGTGGCGTCGGGCATCAGCCGGCGCACATGCTGCACGGCGCTTTCGGCCGGGCGCAGATCGTCGATCTGGTGCTGGGCAAAGAAGGCGATCTTCAGCCCCGGCGCCCGGGTGATGGTGCCGCTCTGCTCGCGCAGGCGCTGGGCGAGGAGCTTGGCGAAGGTGGACTTGCCGTTGCCGTTCTGGCCGAGCAGGGCAATCCGGTCCTCGGTGTCGATCCGCAGATCGAGGCCCGACAGGATCGGCCGGCCGGGCTCGTAGCCGACCGTCACATGTTCCATGCGAATGATCGGGGAGGCGGCCTGCTTCTCCGGCCCCTCGAAGACGAAGGGCGTGACGTGCTCCTCGACGATGCCCTGCAGCGGCTGCATGCGTTCCAGCGCCTTCAGGCGCGACTGGGCCTGCCGGGCCTTGGACGCCTTGGCGCGGAAGCGCTCGACGAAGGCCTCCATGTGTTTCTTGGCGGCTTCCTGCTTGACGATCGACTTCTGCAGGAGCTCCAGCTTCTCGGCCCGCTGACGCTCGAACTGGTCGTAGTCGCCCCGGTAGAAGACCAGCTTCTTCTGGTCGAGATGGACGATCGCATTCACCGCATTGTTCAGGACGTCGCGGTCATGGCTGATGACGATCACGGTGTAGGGATAGCGCGAAACGAAATTCTCGAGCCAGAGCGTGCCTTCCAGATCGAGATAGTTCGTCGGCTCGTCGAGAAGCAGCAGATCGGGCCGCGAGAACAGCACCGCGGCCAGCGCGACGCGCATCCGCCAGCCGCCCGAGAAGGACGAGGCGGGACGGGCCTGCGCCGCCATGTCGAAGCCGAGGCCGGACAGGATGGACGAGGCGCGGGCTTCCGCGGAATGCGCCTCGATATCGGCAAGGCGGGTGTGGATGTCGGCGATCCGGCCCGGATCGGTCGCCGTATCGGCTTCGGCCAGGAGATCGACGCGCTCGCGGTCGGCCTTCAGCACGATCTCGATCAGCGACTCCTCGGTGCCGGGGGCCTCCTGGGCGACCTGACCGAGGCGCGTGTTCTTCGGGAACGACACAGTGCCGGTCTCGGCCGCCAGTTCGCCGGTGATGACCTTGAACAGCGTCGACTTGCCCGCGCCGTTGCGGCCGACGAGGCCGACCTTGCTGCCGGCTGGCAGCGACAGGCTGGCATTGTCGATGAGAAGGCGCCCGGCGACGCGCGCGGAAAGATTGGTGATCTGAAGCATGGCGCAGCTTTTGCCACGCCATGACGCAGTGCGGAAGGGGACGATGGGAGACAGTTGCGCGCCAAGCTGTTCGCGACTGTCGCAACGATGGCTCCGGCGCTAACCGTGACCGGTCTCGCGCTGGTAGGTGACGAGGTCGAACCCCGGTGCCACCCGGCCGAATCCGGTAAGGATCGCATGGGCCTGCCCGCGATGGTGGGTCTGATGATTGAAGACATGCAGGAGCGCGGCGCCGAGCCTCTGGCTGAATTCCCGCGGGTCGGTAAGCGAACGGTAGGAGATGGGACTGTCAAGGTCGTGATCGGACAGGCCGTCGATCCAGCGAGCGATCCGGGCATCCTCGGCCTGTCTCGCCTGCTGCAATTCGGCGAAATCCTCGAACAGGATGGCATCGAGCCGGTCCGGCGCGTCGCCGGTGCCTGTGAAGCGCCGCAGCCAGATCCGGTCGGCGACGAGGAGATGGTTGAGCGTGCCCAGCATGGAGCCGAAGAAGACGCCGCGGTCGGCCCGCAGCTCCGCGCCGGTGAGATCGCCTGTGGCACGATAGAGCCGTTCGTTGCACCAGCGATTGTAGCCAGCCAGCAGGCGGGCGGTGTCGGTCGAGAGCATCGCGGGTCTCCGGCATCGGATAGTGGCGAGGGCCACCATGGTCGCCGAGAATTCCGCGCCTGACCGAAGCTGGCAAGGCGCAGCTTGCGAAATCGCGCCGGGGACGGGGCGGGTGCGCTGCAACGCCTTGCTCCGGCCAAGGCGCGTCGCTATAGGTCGCCCACTTTCCCCGATCCAATCGAAAAGGACTAGGACATGGCGGTCGAACGCACGTTCTCTATGATCAAACCCGACGCGACCCGTCGCAACGTGACTGGCGCGATCACCGCCATGCTGGAAGAGGCCGGCCTGACGGTCGTGGCATCGCGCCGCGTGTGGATGAGCCGCCGCGAAGCCGAGGGCTTCTACGCCGTCCACAAGGAACGTCCGTTCTTCGGCGAACTCGTCGAGTCGATGTCGTCGGGCCCGACGGTCGTCCAGGTGCTGCAGGGCGAGAACGCCATTGCGCGCAACCGCGAGATCATGGGCGCCACCAACCCGGCCGACGCCGCCGAGGGGACCATCCGCAAGGCCTTCGCCCTGTCGATCGGCGAGAACTCGGTGCACGGCTCCGACGCGCCGGAGACGGCTGCGCAGGAGATCGCCTACTGGTTCTCCGAGACCGAAATCGTCGGCTGATCGTCGACGTTTCAGGTGACTGAATGAAGAAGGGAGGCCGATGGCCTCCCTTTTTTCGTTCCAGGACAGGGGTGCGCTCGTTGTCCCGGGCGTCAGATCCGGTGCCAGCGATCGGTTGCGGCGTCGTCGGTGTCCTTTGCCTCGATCCAGCCGCCGGTGCTGCCGTCGACGAGGTGCTCGCGCTTCCAGAAGGGCGCCTGGGTCTTCAAGAAGTCCATGAGGTAAGACGCCGCCTCGAAGGCAGCCTGCCGATGGGCGGAGGAACAGGCGACGAAGACGATCTCCTCGCCGGGCGCGACCCGGCCGTAGCGATGGATCGCACGGCAGCCGAAGAGCGGCCAGCGGGCCAGGGTCTCGCGGGCGATCCGCGCGATCTCGCGTTCGGCCATGCCGGGGTAATGTTCGAGTTCCAGCGCGGCGAGGCGGCCGCCTTCGTCGCGGCAATAGCCAGAGAAGGTGACGAGGCCGCCGACGGCACCGCCGCCTGTCATGGCCGCGATCTCGGCGGCGATGTCGATGTTCTCCGCCTGGATCCGGACCACCGGCTCGATGTCATCGGACGAGGCCGGGGCGGCGGTTCCCTCAGCCATTCTCAGCCCCCGGTCATCGGCGGGAAGAGCGCGATCTCGCGGGCGCCGGCGACGGGTTCGGAATGGTCCGCGTGTTCCTGGTCGATAGCGACGCGGATGAATTCCGGCGACTGGAGCGCTGCCGCATAGGTCTCGCCGCGCCCCTTCAGCCAGGCCAGGAGATCGGCGACCGTGACGATCCCCGCCGGAAGTTCGACCTCTTCGTCAGAGACGCCGATGCGTTCGCGCACCCATGCGAAATAGGCGAGTTTCATGGGAGAACCTCCTGCAATGGACATCGGGCTGTCGCGCGCGAGTGGCCGCGACGGGCGCGGCTCGGCCGTCGTCAGTCCGCGATGTGCTTCAGACCGGCACGGAAATAATCATAGCCGGTGTAGAGCGTCACGATCGCCGAGATCCACAAGAGCACGATCCCGGTCTCGGTGGCGAGGGGGTAGATATCGTCGGCCGCAGGCCCGGCAAGCAGGAAGCCGATCGCCACCATCTGGATGGTCGTCTTCCATTTGGCGAGCTGGGTGACCGGCACCGAGACCTTCAGTTCGGCGAGATATTCGCGCAGGCCCGAGACGAGGATCTCGCGGCACAGGATGACGATGGCCGCCCACAGGCTCCAGCCGGCGATGGTGCCGTCGGCCGCCAGCAGCAGCAGCGCCGCGGCGACGAGGAGCTTGTCGGCGATCGGGTCCAGCATGCGGCCGATGGTCGAGGTCTGCTGCCAGGCGCGCGCCAGATAGCCGTCGAGGAAATCGGTGACGCTGGCCGCCAGGAATATGAACAGCGCCGACCAGCGCGCATAGTCCGGGCTTCGCAGCGTCCCTTCCAGGAAGAAGCAGAGGACAACGAGCGGCACGCAGACGATGCGCGCATAGGTGAGGAGATTGGGTAGGCTGTAGGCGCGAGATGCCATGGAAAGTCCGCTTCGGCTGTGCGTGTCAGTACAAGCCCGCAAGCCGGGCTCTCGTCAACCGCCATTGTCCGCATGACACATGACGGTCAGTTCATCCACGCTCGTGGAAGTGGTCGTAGATCGATTTCGCCATGGCCGCCGAGATGCCTTCGACTTCGCGCAGGTCGCTGAGGGCGGCCCGCGACACGGCCTTGGCCGTCCCGAAATGGTGGAGCAGGGCGCGTTTGCGCGACGGACCGATGCCGCCGATCTCGTCGAGCGGATTCTTGACCAGCTCCTTCTTGCGCCGCGCCCGATGGGTGCCGATGGCGAAGCGGTGGGCCTCGTCACGCAGCCGCTGCAGGAAATAGAGCACCGGATCGCGGGGCGGCAGCGAGAAGGGCTCGCGCTCGCCGGTGACGAAACGCTCGCGGCCGGCATCGCGGTCGACGCCCTTGGCGACGCCGATCGTGGTGACCCGGTCGGCGATGCCGAGCTCGTCGAGAATTTCGCGCACCGCCGAGATCTGGCCCTTGCCACCGTCGATCAGGACGAGGTCCGGCCAGGCGGGCATGGACGAGTCGGACAGGGCATCCTGCGGATCCTCCTCGTCTTCGGTCTGGGCGGAGAGGTCCACCGGAGCATCGCCGTGCTCCTTGATCAGCCGCGAGAAGCGCCGGCGCATGACATCCTTCATCATGCCGAAATCGTCGCCCGGCGTGATGTCGTCGCCCCGGATATTGAACTTGCGGTAGTGATTCTTGGCGAAGCCCTGCGGACCGGCGACGATCATGCCGCCGACGGCGGCGGTGCCCATGATGTGGGAGTTGTCGTAGACCTCGATCCGACGCGGCGTGCGCGCCAGCCCGAAGGTCTCGGCGACGCCCTTGAGGAGCCGCGCCTGCGACGAGGTCTCGGCCAGCCGGCGCCCCAGCGCCTCGCGGGCGTTGGCCGTGGCATGGTCGACGAGATCGCGCTTCAGACCGCGGGCCGGCACGCCGATCTGCACCCGGTGCGAGGCCTTCAGGCTCAGCGCCTCGGCCAGCAGTGGGCCGTCGTCGACCATCAGCGGCAGCAGCACGAGGCGCGGCACCGGCTTGTCGTCATAGAACTGGGCGAGGAACGCCCCCAGCACTTCGCCCGGCTCCAGCGAGGAATCGGCCTTCGGGAAATAGGCGCGGTTGCCCCAGTTCTGGCCGGTGCGGAAGAAGAACACCTGGATGCAGGTCATGCCGCCTTCCTGGTGGATGGCGAAGACGTCGGCTTCCTCGATCCCGGTCGGGTTGATTCCCTGATGGCTCTGGACGTGGGAGAGGGCGGCCAGCCTATCGCGGTAGATCGCGGCGCGCTCGAAATCGAGATCGTCTGAGGCTTCCTGCATGGCCGCCGACATGCCGTTCTTGATCTGGTTGGACCGGCCGGACAGGAACGCCTTGGCCTCCCGCACGAGACCGTCATAGTCGGCGATCGAAATCTCGCCGGTGCAGGGCGCCGAGCAGCGCTTGATCTGGTGCAGCAGGCAGGGCCGGGTGCGGCTCTCGTAGACCGAATCCGTGCAGGTGCGCAGCAGGAAGGCCCGCTGCAGCGAGTTGATCGTGCGCCCGACCGCGCCGGCCGAGGCGAAGGGGCCGAAATAGCTGCCCTTTCGCGAGCGCGCACCGCGATGCTTCATGATCGCCGGCGCTTCGTGATCCTCGCTCACCAGGATGTAGGGGAAGGATTTGTCGTCGCGCAGCAGCACGTTGTAGCGCGGGCGCAGGCGCTTGATGAGGTTGGCCTCGAGCAGCAGTGCCTCGGTCTCCGTGCGCGTCGTCACGAATTCCATCTGCCGCGTCTCGCGGATCATCCGCGCGATGCGCTGGGTGTGGCCGCCCAGCCGCGTGTAATTGGCGACGCGCTTCTTCAGCGAGCGGGCCTTGCCGACATAGAGGACGTCGCCGTCCTTGCCGAACATGCGGTAGACGCCCGGCTGGTTCGGCAGCCGCTTGGCGAGCGCGGCGATCAGCTCGGCCCCGGTGAGTTCGCCCGCCAACTGCTGGCCGGCATCGTCCCAGTCGATCGAGGCCAGCAGCGCGGCACTCGCCGCGGCGGCATCGCCGTCCGGGGCTTCGCTGCCCTCGTCCAACGGATCGGACTCGGCGGCGTCGATCAAATCGTCGTCTGTCTCTTCAGGCTCGTCGATCATTTTATCCTGGCCGGAGAGGGGCTTGGCGCCGCTTCCGGATATCTAGAATCAGGGTCCGCCATGCGTCGGCCAAGGGATGCCGGTGCGGTTGCGCCCCTTCTATATGATTCCGCACCGGCGAGAATGCAGGGGGGCGCGATCACTTCCGCGCATCTGGCGAGAGCGCATCTTGGCAGGTGTCGCGATTCGGCAACTATCGCTGGAAAACGCGCCGAAACGATGCAGCCATTCGCGACGCCGGCTGTTTCCTTTTGGAACGATCCCCACATCGGATCGAGAGCCATGTGGCTGCCGCGCGCCGAACGGGCCCGCAGGCGCCACGATCGCCGGCCGGGACCTTTGCCGGCGGGATCGGGAAGGAGAAGGCGCATGCTGAACCTGCTTCGCAGTCTCGCGGTCGGAACCGCTGCGGCCGTTGCTCTGGTGCCTGCCGCGCGCGCAGCCGACGTGATCTATGAAGAGCCGCAGCCGCCGGTGGTGGCGCCGCTCGCTCCCTCCACGCCGGTCTATGTCTGGTCGGGACCGTATGCGGGCGCCTTCGTCGGCTACAACACGTCGAATTTCGACCAGTCGACCGGTGCGAGCTTCGACGGCGACGGCTTCGTCGGCGGCGTCTACACCGGCTACAACTGGCAGACCGATCAGTTCGTCTATGGTCTGGAAGCCGATCTCGGCGGGTCGAACGTCGATGCCAGCGGAACCAATGCGACCACCGGTGCGCAGATCGATGCCGACAACAACATCTTCGGCTCGTTCCGGGCACGGGCCGGCGTCGCGGTCGATCCGTTCCTCGTGTTCGCGACTGGCGGCGTGGCCGCAGCACGCAACGAGCTGTCGCTCAACGGGTTTTCCGACAGCCAGACGAGCATCGGCTACACGCTCGGAGCCGGTGTCGAAGCGCGCGTCAGCGACGATGTGACGACGCGCCTCGAATATCGCTATTCGGATTTCGGCAGCGAGACCTACGATCTCGGCAATACCAGTATCTCGTCGGGCTTCGACGAGCATTCGATCCGGGCCGGCATCGCGCTGAAATTCTAGCGGCCGGCCCGGTCGGAATCAGCTCGCCGGCATGGACGGCTTGAGATCGGCATAGGCCGGGAACTGCTGCTCGAAGCGCTGCAGCCAGGCTGCAAGCTGCGGCCGTTCGCCCTCGATCTTGCCCGGGAAGCGCATGGTGGCCCAGCCGAGCAGCGCCGCGACGGCGAAGTGGCCGATGGTCAGGTCTTCGGGAAGTTCCAGGATCTGCTGTTCCAACGATGCCAGGCCGCGGTCGGCCTTGCGCAGCTGCTTGTCCACCCAGGGCTGGTGACGCTTGTCCTCGGGCCGGTAGCGGACTTCGTAGACAGACAGGATCAGGGCATCGACGATGCCGTCGGCCGTCGCCTCGACGGTGGCGGCGATGCGCCAGGGCTCGATCGCCTGCGGCACCATCTGGTTGCCGCTCATGCGGTCGAACAGGGCGCAGATCACGCGGCTGTCGTAGACCGTCGCGCCGTCATCCACGACCAGCACGGGGATCTTGCCGAGCGGATTGGCCCTGAGCAGCTCATCGGGCTCGGCGGTGGTGTCGACCGGCACGGTCTCGATGGCGATGCCGCAATGGCTGGCGGCCATGCGGACCTTGGCGGCAAAGGGGGACGGGGCGGAATAGTAGAGACGCATGCTGTTCGACGATCCTATTTGGAGACGTAGCCATACCCGGTGCGTCCCTCCTCCGGGAAGCGGCGCAGCGATTCGCAATTGGCACCATAGACGTGCCACTCGTCGAGACCCAGAACGCAGCCCTCGGCCCGCCAGGACGCGACCGGCGAGAAGCCGCCCAGATATTCGCCGGCTGCCGCGAAGCCCATCGGATGCTCGATGACGTAGTAGACGGTGCGGCTGACATGGTCGGACAGAAGCGCGGTTGCCTGGCAGTAGCGGCGCTCGATCGGCTCAGCCGGCAGCGGCTCGCCGGCGCGCTGCGGGAAATAGGCCTTCTCGAACATGCCGCTGAATTCGAGGATCTCCAGCTTCACGCCGACCATGGTCGGCGCGCCGTATTCGAACTGGTCCTCGACCTGCCCGAGGACGTCGGCATCGTCGCAGGCCGGGACCAGCGCGGCGCGCAACGGAGCGGGCTCGCCGTAGCGCAGATCGGCCGCCTGGGCGGGCAGGGCCGCCACACCGGCGACGAACAGGGCAAGGGCGGCAGCGATGGCACGATACATGGGACAGCCTTCCACGTCGGATCCGTTTGGGTTTCGGTAGCACGAAATCGCGGCGGGCGACCTCACGGGCGCGGCGACGACGACGTAAAAACCGAAAATGTTGCCGCGGCGCCGCTTCCCAGCAACGGCGCGAGGGTCGTCAGCACCGCTTCGGCCTCCGCAGCGAAGACGAAGGGCGGGTTGATGACGGTCAGGCCGGTGCCGACGAAGCGTTCGTCCGCCGAATAGGGCTCGCGGAAGAATTCCGCCGTCACGCGCTCGCTGACGGGCAGGGCATCGAGACGCTCGTGCAGGGCCGCGACCAGGGCCGGACGCTTCAGCGGATACCAGACGGCGTAGATGCCGCCGGCCCAGCGCTGCAGGGCCTTGGCAAGTCCTTCAGCGATGGCGTCGACCTCGTCGGTGCGTTCGAAGGGCGGGTCGATCAGGATGAGGCCGCGCTTCTCCTTCGGCGGCACGTGGGAGCCGAGGGCCAGCCAGCCGTCGAGGGCGATTGCCTTGGTCTGGATGTCGCCGGCAAAGAGCGTCTTCAGCGCCGCGGCATCGGCGGGATGCAGCTCGTAGGCGGAAAGGCGGTCCTGCGGGCGCAGCAGGCGCCGGGCGATGAGCGGGGAGCCCGGATAGCGGTCTTCGGAGAGATCGGAGGCCAGCGCCTCGCGGTATTCGGCCAGGAGCGGATTGTCCATGACGTCGGCCGCGGCCTGGACCAGCCGGCCGACGCCATCCGCATGCTCGCCGGTCCGCTGTGCTTCGTCGGATGTGAGCGAATAGCTGCCGCGGCCCGCATGGGTGTCGAAGACGCGGAACGGCTTCTCCTTGCGCTTCAGATAGGCGATCAGCCGGGTCAGCAGGGCGTGCTTGACCACGTCGGCGAAATTGCCCGCGTGATAGGCGTGGCGATAGTTCATCGGGCGTCGTGTTCCTTCGGTGCAGGTGCCCGCGCGCGAACACTCTCCAGCGGCGTGGGGCGATGCCGGATCGCGGCTGGCGAACGCAGTGTTCATCCGCCTTACCGCGCTGCGGCAAGTCCCCATCTCTCGCGGCAACGCCGGCACATGCCGGCCGTCTTTGCATCCGGAAGAGGACACCGCAATGGCTGACGAGAAACTGTTCGAGCCGCTCGATCTCGGCCCCACCCATCTGGCCAATCGCGTCGTCATGGCGCCGCTGACCCGCAGCCGCGCCACCGACGAGGGCGATCTGCGCGACATCCATGTCGAATATTACCGCCAGCGGGCCGGCGCCGGCCTGATCATCACCGAGGCGACGAACATCTCGGCGGAAGCGCGCGGCTATGCCTATACGCCGGGCATCTTCACCGACCGCCAGGTGGCGGACTGGAAGAAGGTGACCGATGCCGTCCACGCGAAGGGCGGCAAGATGTTCCTGCAGCTCTGGCATGTCGGCCGCATCTCGCACCCCGACCTGCAGCCGGGCGGCGCGCTGCCGGTGGCGCCCTCGGCGGTCAAGCCCGACATGAAGGCCTTCACGGTCGACGGCTTCAAGGACATTCCGGCGCCGCGGGCGCTGGACAAGGACGAACTGCCGCGTGTCGTCGCCGACTACGTCAAGGCGGCCGAGAATGCCAAGGCCGCCGGCTTTGACGGCGTCGAGGTGCATTCGGCGAATGGCTATCTTCTCGACCAGTTCCTGCGGGACGGCGCCAACCAGCGCACGGATGAATATGGCGGCTCCATCGAGAACCGCATCCGGTTCCCGCTCGAGGTCGTGGATGCCGTGGTCGGCGTCTGGGGCGCGGAGCGCGTCGGCATCCGCATCTCGCCGGTCAGCCCGGCCAACGATCTGACCGACAGCGATCCCGAGCCGCTGTTCACCCGCTATGTGGAGGAGCTGTCGAAGCGCAAGCTGGTCTATCTCCACGTCGTCGAGGGCGAGACCGGAGGGGCCCGCGATCCGCAGGAGTTCAAGGCCTGGTCGCTGAAGGACAAGTTCGACGGTCTCTACATGGGCAACAACGCCTATGACCGGACGATGGCGATCGAGCGCGTGGCAAACGGCGAGACCGATCTCGCCTGCTTCGGCCGGCCGTTCATCTCCAACCCGGATCTCGTCGAACGGCTGAAGCTCGACGCGCCGCTGGCCGAATGGGACCAGGCGACGATGTATGGCGGCGACGAGAAGGGGTTCATCGACTACCCGGCCTTGAGCGACGACGAGCGTTCGCGACTGGCAAAGGCGGCGTAGTCGAACACCACACAGACAGCAAACGAGAGAAGGGTCGGGCCGTCGGGTCCGGCCCTTCCCTGCGTATGGGGGCAGCCGATCGCCGGGGTCGATGGTCTTGATCGTGAAAATGAATTGGGGCCCGACCCGCTCTTGCGGTATCGTCGCGCCATGAACAAACCGCTTCCCGTCGCCATCGGACATTCCGCCTGTCCGCATGATTGCCCCTCCACCTGTGCGCTCGACGTCGAGATCCTCGAAAACCGGACGATCGGCCGGGTGCGCGGGGCTGCGGCGAACGACTACACGGCCGGCGTCATCTGCGCCAAGGTCGCGCGCTATGCCGAGCGCATTCATCATCCCGACCGGCTGATGACACCACGGCAGCGGGTCGGCGCGAAGGGCGAGGGCGGCTGGCGCGAGATCGCCTGGGACGACGCGCTCGACCTCGTCGCCGAACAGTTCGTGAAGGCCGAGACCCGCTACGGCTCGGAGGCGGTCTGGCCCTACCAGTATGCCGGCACGATGGGGCTGGTGCAGCGCGACGGCATTCACCGGCTGCGCCATGCCAAGCGCTATTCCGGCCAGTTCGACTCGATCTGCACCAACATGGCCTGGACCGGCTGGTTCGTCGGTGCCGGCGTCATGCGCGGCGCCGATCCGCGCGAATTGTCGAAATCTGACTGCATCGTCATCTGGGGCACCAACGCGGTCGCCACCCAGGTCAATGTGATGACCCACGCCGCAAAGGCCCGCAAGGAGCGCGGCGCGAAGATCATCGTCATCGACATCTACGACAACGCCACGATGAAGCAGGCCGACATGGCCCTGAAGCTGCGGCCGGGCACCGACGCGGCGCTCGCCTGCGCGCTGATGCACATCGCGTTCCGGGACGGCACGGCGGACCGGGACTATCTCGCCCGCTACACCGACGATCCGGCCGGGCTGGAGGCGCATCTGGCCACCCGCACGCCCGAATGGGCGGCCGCGATCACCGGCCTCGACGTCGCCGACATCGAAGCCTTCGCCGCGCTGGTCGGTCGGACGCCGCGCAGCTATTTCCGCCTCGGCTACGGCTTCACCCGCCAGCGCAACGGCGCGGTGGCGATGCACGCCGCCATGTCGGTGCCGGCTGTCTACGGCCATTGGCGCCACGAGGGCGGCGGCGCGTTCCACTCCAATTCCGACATCTTCGGCCTCGACAAGTCCGAGATCATGGGGGCAGCCGATCGCGACCGGTCGATCCGCTATCTCGACCAGTCGCGTATCGGCGCCGTCCTGACCGGCGATGCCGACGCGCTCGCCGGGGGGCCGCCGGTCGCGGCCATGCTGATCCAGAACACCAATCCGGCCAATGTCTGCCCCGAGCAGCGGCTGGTGCGGCAGGGGCTTCTGCGGGACGATCTCTTCACCTGCGTCCACGAGCAGTTCATGACCGACACGGCGCAGATCGCCGACTTGGTGCTGCCGGCGACGATGTTCCTGGAGCATGACGACATCTATCGCGGCGGCGGGCAGAACCACATCGTTCTCGGGCCCAAGCTGGTCGATGCGCCGGAGACGGTGCGCACCAATCATTTCGTCATCGAGGAACTGGCCAAGCGCCTCGGCGTCGCCGATCATCCGGGCTTCGGCCTCGACGAGAGGACGCTGATCGACAACATGCTGAAGGCTGCGGGCGATACGGAGGGGTTCGACGGCCTGCAGCGCGAGCGCTGGATCGACCGGCAGCCGCCCTTCGAGGAAGCGCATTTCCTGAACGGCTTTGCCTGGCCGGACGGCAGGTTCCGCTTCAGGCCGGACTGGACCGGGGGGCAGGCGCCGAACCGGCCGCCGGACAGCATGGGCCCGCAGGGGCCGGTTGCCGGTCTGCCGGAGTTTCCCGACCATGTCACGCTGATCGAAACCGTGGACGACGCGCATCCCTACCGGCTGGCAACGTCGCCGGCCCGCCAGTTCCTCAACTCGACCTTCGCGGAAACCCGCGGATCGCGCTCGCGCGAGGGCGCGCCGGAGCTGATCGTCCATCCCGAGGATGCGCTGCGCGAGAGCCTCGGCGACGGGGAAATCGTCACCATCGGCAACAGCCGCGGCAGCGTCCGACTGCCGGTCAAGGTCAGCGATACGGTCAAACCCGGGGTGCTGATCCACGAGGGCCTGTGGGCGAATACCGACTTTCTCGACGGCGAGGGCATCAACGTCCTGACCGGAGCCGATCCCGTCGCCCCCTTCGGCGGCGCGGCGTTCCACGACAACCGGGTCTGGCTGCGGACCGCCCGGGCATAGCCGGCCGGGTAGGCGCGCGGCGTCGAGGCCAGAGTCTCGCGCCGTCTGCAGTGGCTTGGGCAGTGAAGCTGAGGTTCTGAATCAGAGTCCGTTCATGCCGGTAACGCGCTGAAAATACAGACCATACTTGCGTTCTCGATGTAGCCCAGTTTCGTCTGGACACAAAAAAGCCGGCGCGAGGAGCGCCGGCTTTCCTGTTCGAACGGACCGGATGGTCCGCTGAAATCAGTTGAACTTGTAGGAGACCTTGGCGGTCACGGTGTGGAAGTCGAAATCGTCGTCGACGGCGAAATCGGTCGAGCCACCGACGCCACCGGCGAAGGGGCCGCCGTTCAGGCGCGTGTAACCCGAACCACCGAGGTTGGTGTAGAGATACTCGGCACCGAAGGACATGTTGTCGGTGAACTTCACTTCCATGCCGCCGCCGACGGTGTAGCCGAAGCTGTCCTCGTCCTCGGAAACGACGGCCGGCGTCGCGCCGGTCACGGCCGGGGAGTTGGTCGAGAACGAATAGTCGACGTCACCATAGGCCAGACCACCGGTGACATAGGCGAGGGCGCCCGGGGTCACGAGGTAACCGACGCGGGCGCGCACGGTGCCCAGATAGTTCAGCTCGCGGTCGGTCCGGTAATAGGCCGGCGTCGAGGAATCGGCGTTGGACGAACGGGTGATGTCGATGGCGTTGATGTCGGCGAGGACACCGAAGACGACGCTGTCCATCTGGTAGTCGTAACCGATATGCGCGCCGCCGAGGAAGCTCGAGTCGACATTCGAGTCGAAGTTCGAGCCGAAGGCGGTCTGCACGGCCGAGCCGCCGAAGGCGAAGCCGTTGGTGCGCAGGTCGACATTGTCGGGATCCTGCGGGTTGAACGCGCCGCCGCCCTGGACGCCGAGATATATGCCGGTCCAGCCGGACGCGACCGGGCTGATCTCCATCGGTGCCGGAGCCATCGGCTCTTCGTAGATCACGTCGGCGGCCTGGGCGTAGGTCGCGAAGGTCAGGGCGGTGGAGGCGGTCAGGATCGAGAGAAGGTAGGTGCGCATGGAATTCCTCGTTTGTTGATGTCCATGCTTATGCGGCGTTGTACTTTGTTCGCCTATGCCCGCTCTGCCACACCTGCGTATTCGCCGACTATCTTTGCATCACTCATTTGTGATGGAGAAATAAAACACCCGGAGTCCGAGGCGGCGGTAATGCGGAAGATCGAAAAGAATAGTAAAACGGCGATCACATTCTTGCTACAGAGGCGTGATACGAAGTGTTCCCGCCTAAGAAATATTGCGACGGCGCATAACGGAGGCCAAGCGATCCAAGGCGTGACCTGCGAGGCCAGCCGTATGCTCACGCCGTCGTCGCGCGACGGGAGCTCAGTGGAATAGTCGGGACTGATGGATGTGCCTGGGCAATCCCGCCGTGCGGTCGCACGGACGATCCGCGAGCGAATGGTCCGGCACGCGGTCCGCGGCTCTCAGCCTTCGGCCGCCGCCTCCCGCCATTCGGGAAGCGGGAAGATCCGGTCATAGGCCCAGTTGAAGGCGAAGGCGTAGACCGCATAGAACGCCGCGAAGCTCGCATCCATCAGGAAGGCCTGAACGATGCCGATCTCCAGATACAGCGCGATCACCGGCAGCAGGAAGGCGAGCAGGCAGGCCTCGAACACGATCGCATGGACGACCCGGATCAGCGGCGTCTTGCGGGTGGTGCCCCGCACGCGCTGCATCAGATGGTCGAAGCCCAGATTGTAGACGTAGTTCCACAGCGTCGCGATGGTCGCGCCGATGACCGTGACGACGCCGATGTCGGCGAAGGGTACGTGGAAGAGCCACGCTCCGGCCGGGGTGACGAGGGCCAGCCCTACGATCTCGAAGCTGACGGCATGACGGATACGGTCGGGAGTTGAGCGCATGGCGACCCTGCTTGTCCTGTGCCGGGTCGTCCCGGCGATATGATGGGAGGAAAGGAAGGTCGTCCTTCGCGGCGCATATGGCACCGCGGAGCGCCAATCGCAACGGGCATGCCCCGGCGCGAGCCGGGTCAGGCCGTCATCGCCACGGCGTTGCGTCGCGACGGATCAGCCGTTGCGGCGGGCATCCGGCGACACGAGGATCGGGTCGCCATCGCCGAGGCGCATGGTCTCGTCTTCCACCGGCGGCGCCGGCTTGACGATGGCGCGTCCGTTGGACATGCGCACAGCCCCGTCCAGAACGAGCCTCAGCGCATGCGGATAGAGCCGGTGTTCGGCCCGCAACAGCCGCTCGGCGACGGTTTCCGGCGTGTCGCCCGGCACGAGGGCGATGGCCGCCTGCGCGATGATCGGGCCCTCGTCCATGCGGTCGGTGACGAAATGCACCGTGCAGCCATGGATGCGCATGCCGGCATTGATGGCACGCTTGTGGGTGTCGAGGCCGGGAAACAGGGGCAGCAGGGACGGGTGGATGTTGATCAGCCGGCCCTCGAAGCGTCGCACGAAATCGGCCGACAGCAGCCGCATGTAGCCGGCGAGGCACACCACGTCCGGCGCCATCTCGTCGAGTGCCCGGATCAACGCTGCCTCGTGGGCGGCGCGGTCCGCATAGGCGGTCTGGTCGATGGCGACGGCGGGAATGTCGTAGCGGCGCGCGGTGTCGAGCCCGGGCGCGTCCGGCCGGTTGGACACGACGCCGGCGATCTGGCCGGGATAGCCCGGGTCCATGCAGGCGGCGATCAGCGCACTCATGTTCGAGCCGCGGCCCGAAATGAGGACCGCGATCTTCTTGCGCCGCACCGCGCTCATGCCAGCGCCAGTGCGCCGTTGAAGGTCACCGCGGCGTCCTGGCGCGGGCGGATGCGGCCGAGCGGCACGACCGTCTCGCCAGCGCTCTGGAGAATGGCGCTGACGGCCGCGGCGTCCGCGTCGGAGACCACCACGACCATCCCGATGCCGCAGTTGAAAGTGCGCAGCATCTCGGCCTCGGCGACGCCGCCCGCCTGGGCGAGCCAGCCGAAGACCGGCGGCACGGGAACCGCGAAGAGGTCGATGTCGGCGCGCATCGTGTCGGGCAGGACGCGCGGAATGTTTTCCACGAAGCCGCCGCCGGTGATGTGCGCGAGGGCCTTGATGCCGCGGGTCTCGGCAAAGGCGGCGAGCAGCGGCTTCACATAGATGCGGGTCGGCGCGATCAGTGTCTCCCCGAGGCTGCGATCGGCATCGAAGGGCGCCGGGTCAGAATAGCCGACACCGGAGCGCTCGACGATGCGGCGGACCAGCGAGTAGCCGTTGGAATGGACGCCTGACGAGGTGAGGCCGAGGATCATGTCGCCGGACTCGATATTGCCGGCCGGCAGGAGGCGGTCGCGCTCGACCGCGCCGACGGCGAAGCCGGCCAGATCGTAGTCCTTGTCGGCGTAGAGGCCCGGCATCTCGGCGGTCTCGCCGCCGATCAGCGCGCAGCCGGCCTGCCGGCAGCCCTCGGCGATGCCCTTGACGATGGCCTCGCCCTCGCTCGGATCGAGCTTTCCGGTGGCGTAATAGTCGAGGAAGAAAAGCGGTTCGGCGCCCTGCACGACGAGATCGTTGACGCACATGGCGACAAGGTCGACGCCGATCGTGTCGTGCAGCCCGGTCTCGATGGCGATCCGCAGCTTGGTGCCGACGCCGTCATTGGCAGCGACCAGCAGCGGATCGTTGAAGCCGGCGGCCTTCAGGTCGAACAGGCCGCCAAACCCGCCGATCTCGCCATCGGCACCGCGCCGCGCCGTGGAGCGCACATGCGGCTTGATGCGTTGCACGAGATCGTTGCCCGCGTCGATGTCGACGCCGGCGTCGCGATAGGTCAGTGGAGTCGTTTCGGCCATGGTCCCCGCACCGTTTTGGTCGAGTTGACATGATCGCCGGCTGTGAGCAAGACCCGGCTTCCAATGCTAAGGATTGTCGCCATGGTACGACAATGACCGGCGACGGAACAAAACACGGCCCCGGGCACCCGTTGACGCTGCCCAACATCATCACGATTGCCCGGCTTTGCGGCGTGCCGGTGCTGATCTGGGCGCTGATCGAACGCGACTGGACGCTGGCCTTCGCGATCTTCGTCGTGGCCGGCCTCTCCGACGCGGTCGACGGCGTGATCGCGCGGCGCTGGAACCAGCAATCCGAACTCGGCCTCTATCTCGACCCCATTGCCGACAAGGTGCTGCTGGTCTCGGTCTTCGTTGGCCTGGCGCTGCTGGAGCGCTTGCCGGGCTGGCTGGCGATCGCGGTGGTCAGCCGCGACCTGCTGATCGTCGCCGCGGTGCTCCTGTCCTACGTCATGGGGCGGCCGGTCACGGTGCGGCCGCTGCTCGTCTCCAAGCTCAATACCGTGTCGCAGATCGTGCTGGCCGGCGTGGCCCTCGGCGAGCCGGCGTTCGGCCTGTCGCTGACCGCCGAAATCGAATTCCTGGTGGCGGTCACCGTGGTCTTGACCGGTGTGTCGGCCGCCGCCTATCTCGTTGATTGGCTTCGACACATGAACCCCAACGACGATCCGTCCGACCGCAGAGGCGACCCCCAATGACCGATCGAAGCGCGCTGATCCGGCGGCAGGTCCTGTTCTGGAGCGTGGCGGCGCTGGTCTCCATTCTCCTGCTGTGGGTGTTCTCCGGAATCCTGCTGCCGTTTCTGGTCGGCATGGTGATCGCCTATTTCCTCGATCCGGTCGCCGACTGGTTTGAGCGGCGCGGCTTCTCGCGGCTGATGGCGACCATCGTCATCCTGATCCTGTTCGTCCTGTTCTTCGCCGCGGCGATCCTCGTCGTCGTGCCGGTGGTCGGTTCGCAGATCGCCAGCTTCGTCGAGCGCATCCCCGATTATCTCGATCGCCTGCAGGCGATCGCGGTCTCGGCCCGCAGCGGGCCGCTGGCCTTCCTGTTCACCGGGGAGGAGATGAACTTCAAGCAGGACTTCGCCCAGTTCGCCAGCGAAGGCACCGGCATCGTCACGAGCTTCCTCGGCGGGCTGTGGTCGTCGTCGCTCGCCGTCGTCAATTTCGTCTCGCTGTTCATCGTCGCGCCGGTGGTCGCCTTCTACCTGCTGCTCGACTGGGACCGGATGGTCGACAAGATCGATGCCTGGACGCCGCGCCAGCATGTCGACACGGTCCGGCGGCTGGCGCGGGAGATCGACCGGTCGGTGGCCGGCTTCGTGCGCGGGCAGGGCAGCGTCTGCCTGATCCTCGGCACGATCTATGGCGTCGGCCTGACCCTGACGGGACTGAATTTCGGACTGCTGATCGGCCTGTTCGCCGGGTTGATCTCGTTCATCCCCTATGTCGGGTCGGCGATCGGCCTGATCCTGGCGCTGGGCGTGGCTCTGGTGCAGTTCTGGCCCGACTGGGTCTCGATCCTGATGGTCGCGGTGGTGTTCTTCGTCGGCCAGTTCTTCGAGGGCAACATCCTGCAGCCCAAGCTCGTCGGGGCGTCGGTCGGCCTGCATCCGGTCTGGCTGATGTTCGCCCTGTTTGCCTTCGGTGCCCTGTTCGGCTTCGTCGGCCTGCTGATTGCCGTGCCGGCCGCCGCGGCTGTCGGAGTGCTGGTGCGCTTTGCCCTGTCGCAATATCTGCAGAGCGAGATGTATTACGGTCGCACGCAGCCGCAGCAGCCCGCCGTCCAGATCGAGACGCAATCGGCGCCGCCCGCCGTCGGCACCGTGCCGCGCGGCGAGGCGGGCGAGTAGGACGCGATCGCGATGCCGACCCAGATCCCGCTCGAACTGCCGCATGCGGCCTCGCTCGCCCGCGAGGACCTGATCATGTCGCCGTCGAACCGGCTCGCCGTGGAGGCGATCGATTCCTGGCCGCGTTGGCGGCATTCGGTGCTCCTGATCGTCGGACCGCCGGGATCGGGCAAGACCCATCTGGCTAATGCCTGGAGCGAACGGGCCGGGGCGACGGTGGCGCGGCCCGGCGCGACCGAGGTGAGCCTTGCGGCCGACGATTTTCGCGTGGTGGTGGACGATGCCGACCGGACGGCCCTGTCGGAGGCCGAACTGTTCGGCCTCGTCAATGCGGCCCGGCTTGGCGGCGGCAGCCTTCTGTTGACGTCGCGGGTGATGCCGCAGGCAATGAATGTCGCGACCGCCGATCTGCGCTCGCGCCTCGCCGCAGCGACCATCGCCGAACTCGGCGCGCCCGACGACGCGCTGCTGACCGGCGTACTGATCAAGCTCTTCGCCGATCGCCAGATCGCGGTGTCGCCGAGGGCGGTGAACTACCTCGTGCAGCGCATGGAGCGCTCGCTGGATGCGGCCGGCTTCCTAGTGGCGGAGATCGACCGGGAGGCGCTGGCGACGCGCGAGCGGATCGGCACGCGATTGATCAAACGGGTGCTTGACCGCGGCACCGCCGCGATGCGTCATGCGACTGTCGCATCCGGCCGCTAACCGGCGGCGACGGAGGAGTTTGCATGGACGACACCACACCGCCCCGACCGGAACGCAAGCCGCGCGCACCGCGGCGCCGTACGGCGACCCCGCGCAGCAATACCAGGGCATCCGCCACGGCGACGCCCGCTGAAAATACAGCGCCCGGCAACGGGGAAGCGAAGGATCTGGCGCGCACGCCGATCCGCCGCAGGCCTGCGAAGGCTCCGGCAAAGTCCGCGCTGACAGAGCAGCGGACCGCCGACAGCGTGAAGCCGGCGGATGCCGGCTCCGGCGCGCGCAAGCCGGAGGAGGGCGCCCCGGCCGCCGCCTCGACCGACACACGGGTCAGCGAAGCCTCGGTCATCCTCGAGGCCCCGACGGCCGAGGTCGAGGCCCGCACGGCGGCGCAGAACCTGGCGGCCGAGACCGAGCTGCCGGCCGACCGCTTCGTCAATCGCGAGATCTCCTGGCTGCAGTTCAATCGCCGCGTGCTGGAGGAATCGCTCAATCCGGCGCATCCGCTCCTGGAGCGCGTGCGCTTCCTGTCGATCTCGGCCGACAATCTCGACGAGTTCTTCATGGTCCGCGTCGCCGGCCTTGCCGGTCAGGTGCGCGAGAAGATCTCGGTGCGCAGCATCGACGGGCTGACCCCGCAGGAACAGCTCAACCAGATCCTGGTCGACGTTCACAATCTGCAGGAAGAGCAGCAGGCCTCGCTCGCTGAACTGGTGAAGACGCTGCGCGAGGAGCGCATCCAGATCGTCGGCGCCGGCGATCTCAAGCGCGAGGACCGCGCCTGGCTGGAGAACCATTTCAACGAGACGATCTTCCCGGTGCTGACGCCGCTGTCGGTCGATCCGGCGCATCCGTTCCCGTTCATCCCCAATCTCGGCTTTTCGATCGCGCTGGCGCTGGTGCGCGAGCGCGATTCGCAGAAGATGAACGCCCTGCTGCGACTGCCCGTCGCGCTGCAGCGCTTCATCCAGATGGAGCCGAACGCCGCCGGCATGACCCGCTTCGTGCCGCTGGAGAGCGTCGTCGCCCTGTTCATCGGCAAGCTCTTCCCAGGCTACAGGGTCAGCGGCGCCGGCACGTTCCGGATCATCCGCGACTCCGATATCGAGGTCGAGGAAGAGGCCGAGGACCTGGTGCGGCTGTTCGAAAGCGCGCTGAAGCGCCGCCGGCGCGGCTCGGTGATCCGCATCGAGTTCGATTCGGTGATGCCGGAATCACTGCGCAACTTCGTCGCCAACGAGCTCGAGGTGCCCGATTCCCGGGTCTCGGTGCTCGATGGCATGCTGGCGCTCGATTCGGTGTCGCAGCTCTGCAAGCTGCCGCGCGACGATCTGAAGTTCACGCCTTACATCCCGCGCTTTCCCGAGCGCATCCGCGAACACAATGGGGACTGTTTCGCGGCGATCCGCGAGAAGGACATCATCGTCCACCACCCGTATGAATCCTTCGACGTGGTGGTGCAGTTCCTGCGCCAGGCGGCGCAGGACCCCAATGTCATCGCCATCAAGCAGACGCTCTACCGGACCTCGAACGATTCCCCGATCGTGCGGGCGCTCATCGACGCGGCCGAATCGGGCAAGTCGGTGACGGCGCTGGTCGAGCTGAAGGCCCGCTTCGACGAGGAGGCCAACATCCGCTGGGCGCGCGACCTGGAACGGGCCGGCGTGCAGGTGGTGTTCGGCTTCATCGAGAAGAAGACCCACGCCAAGCTGTCGCTGGTGGTGCGACGCGAAGAGGGCAAGCTCGTCAACTTCGTCCATATCGGCACGGGCAACTACCACCCGATCACCGCGCGGATCTACACGGACCTGTCCTACTTCACGGCGGACCCGGCCATCGCCCACGACGTGCAGCTCGTCTTCAACTACATCACCGGCTACGCCGAGCCGACCGAGGTCAAGAAGCTGGCGATCTCGCCGCTGACGATGCGCAACCGGATCGTCGACCTGATCCGCGCCGAGGCCGAGCATGCGAAGGCCGGCCGGCCCGGCCAGATCTGGATGAAGATGAACTCGCTGGTCGATCCGGCGATCATCGATGCCCTCTACCGCGCCAGCCAGGTGGGCGTGGAGATCGACCTGATCGTGCGCGGCATCTGCTGCCTGCGCCCGCGCGTCACCGGCCTGTCCGACAACATCCGGGTGAAATCCATCGTCGGCCGTTTCCTGGAGCACAGCCGCATTTTCTGCTTCGGCAATGGCCAGGGGCTGCCCTCGGAGGGGGCGATCGTGTATCTGGGCTCGGCCGACATGATGCCGCGCAATCTCGACCGGCGGGTCGAGACGCTGGTGCCGATTTCCACGCCGACGGTCCACAGTCAGATCCTGTCCCAGATCATGCTGGGGAATATTCTGGACAATCAGCAGAGCTGGTCGGTAGCCGCGGACGGTACATCGCGCCATATCGTACCCTCGCCGGGCGAACAGCCGTTCAATGCCCAACGCTATTTCATGACAAATCCGAGTCTGTCGGGGCGCGGTAAAGCACTGAAGACGGATGCTCCAAAACTCATTGCAAGACAACGGGCAGAACATTCCCGGTTCGACTGAGCCGATCGCGCAGGGACGGCTGCAGGACCGTCAGCCGGTCGCGGTCGTCGATATCGGGTCGAACTCGGTTCGCCTGGTCATCTACGAAGGCAATTGCCGCTCGCTGACGGTGCTCTTCAACGAGAAGGTCCTGAGCGGTCTCGGCAAGGGGCTGGCGCGGACCAACCGGCTCGACCCAAAGGCCGTCGACAGTGCGCTCGCCGCGCTGTCGCGCTTTCGCCGGCTCGCCGCGCAGGCCAATGTGCGCGAGATCCATCCCATCGCGACGGCCGCCGCCCGCGAGGCCCAGAACGGGCCGGACTTCATCGCGGCGGCGGAAGCCGCGATCGGCTGCGAGATCGTCATCCTGTCGGGGGAAGACGAGGCCCGCTACGCGGCCGAGGGCGTCTTGTCGGGGTTCCACAATCCGAGCGGGATCGGCGGCGATCTCGGCGGCGGCAGCCTGGAACTGGTGGACATCGACGCGGGCGGCTTTCAGGGCGGGCTAACCCTGCCGCTGGGCGGGCTGCGCCTGCGCGACCTGTCGGAAGGCGATCTGACGCGCGCTCAGGCGGTGGCCGAGAGCCATCTGTCGGCCTGCGCTCTGGCCGGCAAGGGCGAGGGGCGGCCGTTCTTCGCCGTCGGCGGCACCTGGCGCAACCTCGCCAAGCTGCACATGGAGCAGGAGAAATATCCCCTGCATGTGATGCATGGCTACGAGATCGACGCCGCCGGCATCGACGGTTTCCTCGACATGGTCGTACGCACGCCGGCCGACAAGCTGCCGGGCATCGGCGCGGTCTCGAAGTCGCGCCGGCCGTTGCTGGCCTATGGCGCGGTGACGCTGAAGAGCATCATACGGCACCTGAAGCCGTCGAAGATCGTCCTGTCGGCGCTCGGGGTGCGCGAGGGCTATCTGCACTCGCTGCTGTCGCCGGAAGAGCGGGCGAAGGACCCGCTGCTGGAATCGGCCCGCGAATTGTCGATCCTGCGCTCACGCTCGCCCGATCATGCCCGGGAACTGGTCGAATGGAGCCGGCGCACCTTCGAGGCCTTCGGCATCGACGAGACGCCGGCGGAGGAACGGCTGCGGCAGGCGGCCTGCCTCCTCGCCGACATCGGCTGGCGGGCGCATCCCGACTATCGCGGCAAGCAGTCGCTGTCGATCATCGCCCATGCCGCGTTCCCGGCGGTCGACCATCGCGGGCGCGTCTATCTCGGACTGACCAATTACTATCGTCACGAAGGCAGCTTCGAGCAGGTGCACCTGCCGGAGATCGAACGTCTCGTGGACGACCGCCTGATGCGCCGGGCGCGCATTCTCGGCTCGCTGTTCCGGGTGGCCTATCTGCTGACCGCCTCGATGCCCGGCGTCCTCGACCAGATCAAATGGGCCCAGGACCCGCGCGGCGGCTTCACGCTGGTGATCCCGCAGCATCTGGCCGATCTCGTCGGCGAGCGCCCCGAAGGGCGCCTGCAGCAATTTGCCAAGGTCGTGGAGAAGACCCTGCGTATGGAAGTGCGCTGAGGGCCCGATCGCCGCGTCAGAGCGCGACGATCTCCACCTTGCGGTTGCGATAGACGAGGGCGGTTTCGCCCTTCAGGAGGTTCAGCGCGCGGTCGCCGAAGATCTCGCGGCGCCAGCCGTCCATCGCGGCGATGGGGGCCTCGTCGCCCTTCCAGGCGAGCTTCTCCAGATCGTCGCCCGAGGCGATCATCTTGGCGGCGACGCCATTCTCCTCGACGACGATCTTCAGCAGCACCTTGAGGAACTCGACGGCTGCCGCCGTGCCCTCGGGAAGCTGTGGCGGGCGCGGGATCGACGGCAGGTCGGCGCGCGGCACGGCCTGTGCGCGCTGCACGGCGGCGACGATCTCGCGGCCTGCATTGCTGCGTTCGAAGCCCCGCGGGATGGTCCGCAGCCGCGACAGCGACTGTTCGTCGGTCGGCGCCTGCTGGGCGATCTCGTAGATCGCGTCGTCCTTGAGGATGCGGCCGCGCGGCTTGTCGGCCTCGCGCGCCTCGCGCTCGCGCCAGGCGGCGACTTCCTTGAGGATCTGCAGCTCGATGGGCTTGCGCACCCGCAGCTTCAGGCGGCGCCAGGCGTCGTCGGGATGCAGATCGTAGGTCGCCGGATCGGTGAGGACCGCCATCTCCTCGTCCACCCAGCGCGTACGCCCCTTTTCGGCGAGCTGTGCGGACAGGAAGCGATAGACGTCGCGCAGATAGGTCACGTCGGCCAGCGCGTAGGCGAGCTGCTGGTCGCTTAACGGACGCCGGCGCCAGTCGGTGAAGCGCGAGGTCTTGTCGATGCGGCCGTCGGTGGTGCGCGCCACGAGCTGGTCGTAGGCGATCGACTCGCCGAAGCCGCAGACCATGGCGGCGACCTGGGTGTCGAACAGCGGCACCGGGATGATGTTGCCGAGCTTGTGGATGATCTCGACGTCCTGCCGGGCGGCGTGGAAGACCTTCACGATGCGCTCGTCGCGCATCAGATCGAAGAAGGGCGCCAGGTCGAGGCCGTCCGCCAGCGGATCGACCAGCACGGCCAGATCGTCCGACGCCATCTGGATGAGGCAGAGCTCGGGCCAGAAGGTGGTCTCGCGGATGAATTCGGTGTCCACGGTGACGAATTCGGCGGCGGCGAGCCGCGAACAGGCTTCGGACAATTCGGCGGTGGTGGTGATCGTATGCATGGCCATCCTTTAGACCGATCCGCGGCGCGGGCGAAACCCGGAAGCGTCGCGCGCGGACGGAATCTTGACATGGGGCATGACGCATGCGCTTGTCCGCGGCGATTCCGCCGATCGAGAACGACCCGCCTGCGCGCGCATCGACGCAGCGTCGGCGCGGACCAGCCATTAGGAAGAACGCCATGCATCGCTATCGCAGTCACAGCTGCGCCGCCCTCCGCAAGGAGGATGTCGGCAACACGGTTCGCCTGTCGGGCTGGGCCCATCGCATTCGTGACCACGGCGGCCTGCTGTTCATCGATCTGCGCGACCATTACGGCCTGACCCAGGTCGTCGTGGATCCCGATTCCCCGGCCTTCGCCATTGCCGAGACGGTGCGCGGTGAGTGGGTGATCCGCGTCGACGGCGAGGTGAAAGCGCGCTCGGCCGAGACGGTCAACCCGAAGCTGCCGACCGGCGCGATCGAGGTCTTCGCCAAGGAGATCGAGGTGCTGTCGGCCGCCAAGGAGCTGCCGCTGCCGGTCTTCGGCGAGCCGGATTATCCGGAGGACATCCGCCTCAAGTACCGCTTCCTGGATCTGCGCCGCGAGACGCTGCACAAGAACATGATGCGGCGCACGCAGATCGTCTCGAAGATGCGCACGCTGATGGGCGATGCCGGCTTCTTCGAGTTCCAGACGCCGATCCTGACTGCCTCGTCGCCCGAGGGCGCCCGCGACTTCCTGGTGCCGTCGCGGCTGCACAACGGCATGTTCTACGCCCTGCCGCAGGCCCCGCAGCAGTACAAGCAGCTGATCATGATGTCCGGCTTCGACCGGTACTTCCAGATCGCGCCGTGCTTCCGCGACGAGGACCCGCGCGCCGACCGCTTCTATGGCGAGTTCTACCAGCTCGACGTGGAGATGAGCTTCGTCGAGCAGGAGGATATCCTGTCGACCATGGAGCCGGTGATCCGCGGCGTGTTCGAGGCGTTTGCCGACGGCAAGCCGGTGAGCCAGACCTTCCGCCGCATCCCTTACGCCGAATCCATGCGCAAATACGGCTCCGACAAGCCCGACCTGCGCAACCCGATCGAGATGCAGGCCGTGACCGAGCATTTCGCCGGTTCGGGCTTCAAGGTCTTCGCCAACATGATCGCCGGCGATCCGGCGGTCGAGGTCTGGGCGATCCCGGCCAAGACCGGCGGCAGCCGCGCCTTCTGCGACCGGATGAATTCCTGGGCGCAGGGCGAGGGCCAGCCGGGCCTCGGCTACATCTTCTGGCGCGAGGAGGCGGGTGCCGTTTCCGGCGCCGGGCCGCTGGCCAAGAACATCGGCGAGGAGCGCACCGAGGCGGTCCGCACCCAGCTCGGCCTCGAGGCGGGCGATGCCTGCTTCTTCGTCGCCGGTCGTCCGGAGGCCTTCACGGCCTTTGCCGGCGCGGCCCGCACGCGGGTCGGCGAAGAGCTGAACCTCGTCGATCGCGACCGGTTCGAGCTCGCCTGGATCATCGATTTCCCCTTCTACGAGTGGCAGGAAGAGGAAAAGAAGATCGATTTCGCCCACAATCCGTTCTCGATGCCGCAGGGCGGCATGGAAGCGCTGCAGGGCGAAGAGCCACTGAAGCTCAAGGCATTCCAGTACGACATCGTCTGCAACGGCTTCGAGATTGCCTCGGGCGGCATCCGCAACCATCTTCCCGAGACGATGGTGAAAGCGTTCGAGATCGCCGGCTATTCGAAGGAGACGGTCGAGGAGCGCTTCGGCGGGCTCTATCGCGCCTTCCAGTACGGCGCGCCGCCGCATGGCGGCATGGCCGCCGGCGTCGACCGCATCGTCATGCTGCTCTGCGGGGCGAAGAACCTGCGCGAGATCGCCATGTTCCCGATGAACCAGCAGGCGCACGACCTTCTGATGGGCGCGCCGAACGAGGCCTCGCCGGCGCAGCTGCGCGACCTCGGCCTGCGCATCGCGCCGCAGGCGAAGAGCTGAGGAAGCCGCCGGGCGGGCACTCCGTCCGGCGCATCTTCGAACGGCCATGAAAAAAGGCCCCGTGCGTCCAGCACGGGGCCTTTGTCGTTCGAACCGCCGGGATCGGCGGGTTATTTCGCGTCGGCGTTGGCATCGACGGTGAGCGACAGGACCTTCGGCAGGGTCTGCGGCGCGCCCATCGCGGCGCCCATGATCTGGGTGGCGGCGATGGGGTTCTCCGGCGCGATGGTGATCGACAGGGCCTGCGGATCGTTGAGGAATGTCGTCACGGCGCCGGTGACCTCTTCCTGGAACTCCGGGTTCTGCAGATAGCCGAGCACCGCCGGCAGCATCGCCGTCAGGTTCTGCACCAGCTCCTCGCGGCTCTGGCCGTTCTCCGTGGCGTAATAGTCGAGCAGCTTGCCGGTGAGGGATTCGTCGGTGAAGGTGATGTCGGCCGAGTTCAGCGACAGCTGCGAGATCAGACCCATCACCGCCATGCCGGTGGCCTGCTGGTTGTCGGGATTGCTCGCCATCTGCTCCTGCAGCTGCGACAGCGAATCCGCGAAGGCCGTCGTGTAGCCCGAGATCGCGTAGGTGAAGGACAGCTCGCCCGCGTCCTCGACCGACAGCAGGAAGGGGTTGAGCTCCAGGAGGCCGCTCTCGGGCTCCCAGTTCGCCGAACCGTTCAGCGAGCCGCTGATGGTCTCGTAGCCGACGTCGCGGATGGCCTGGGTCGCCTCGGGCGAGTCGCCCGTCGTCAGGTCGGCGGTGAAGGCGCCGACATTGACCTCGGTGGCCAGGCTGCCGCTGTCGCCGACCTCGTTTTCCATCGACGCGTCGGAGAGTTCGA
Organism: Aurantimonas sp.; assembly: GCF_964217435.1. Taxonomy (NCBI): domain Bacteria; kingdom Pseudomonadati; phylum Pseudomonadota; class Alphaproteobacteria; order Hyphomicrobiales; family Aurantimonadaceae; genus Aurantimonas; species Aurantimonas sp. The sequence continues at coordinate 159,691 of NZ_CAXPJM010000008.1, forward strand.
AGACGGTCTTGCCGTCCCTTGCGAGGTTGATGCTGCCGATCGTCGCCTTGTCGAAAAAGAAGCTGGAGAGCTTCATGGCGGCAGGGGCGTTGGCCGTATCGGTGCCGGCGAGCATCAGGCCCTCGATGCTGACATCGCTGATCCGGGCGCGCTTGCCGTCTTCCGTCTGGTCGAGCTCGGGAAAGGCCAGGCGCTCGACCGTCCAGCCCTCGGGCGTCGACCCGGCGACGTTCTCGAAGGTCAGGTCGCCGACATCGGAATCCTTGCCGAAGGAGACGTCCTTCAGGATGACGTTCTCGCCGTCGGCTTCGGCGCTCGAATAGGACATCGAATGCTCGCCGTTCTGCACGAGCGTCTTCAGGCGCTCGCCGAAGGCCTGCGCATCGACCGCGAAGGCCGAGGTCGAGGAGAGAAGCAGCACGGCTGTCGCGGCTGCGGAAATGCCTGTCGTGGCGCGCATGGGAAAACCTTTCGCTGGAAGCCGGTGAGCCGATCCGTCCGGTGCCCGGTCGTCGTGCCCTGCGCGACACATATGGCCAAGTCGCTTCGCCGTTAAAGGGGGGCGCGGCGGCATGCGGCATTTGCCCGTCTGGCCGGCGCCGACAAAGTTCGGGATAAGCCCGTTCCGGTGTTGTTCCCATCCGGTGCATGGCCTAGAGGAAACCGCATGGGCAAGGCTACCGAACCGCCGGCTGGTGGCGGCGACATCGAACCGATCGATCTGAAGGCAGCGCTGGAAGAGCGCTACCTTGCCTATGCGCTGTCGACCATCATGGGCCGGGCGCTGCCGGATGTGCGCGACGGCCTGAAGCCGGTGCATCGGCGCATCGTCCATGCCATGCGCATCCTGCGGCTCGATCCCGGCCAGGGCTACAAGAAATGCGCCCGCATCGTCGGCGACGTGATGGGCAAGTTCCACCCGCATGGCGACGCGTCGATCTACGATGCCCTGGTCCGGCTCTCGCAGGATTTCGCCATCCGCTACCCGCTGATCGACGGGCAGGGCAATTTCGGCAATATCGACGGCGATAGCCCGGCGGCCATGCGCTACACCGAAGCGCGGATGACCGATGTCGCGACGCTGCTGCTGCGCGGAATCGACGAGGACGCGGTCGACTTCAAGAAGACCTACAACGAGGAGGAAGAGGAACCGATCGTCCTGCCGGGCGCGTTCCCGAACCTCCTCGCCAACGGCTCGTCGGGCATTGCCGTCGGCATGGCCACGTCGATCCCGCCGCACAACGCGGCCGAGCTCTGCGACGCGGCGCTCAAGCTGATCGAGAACCCGGACGCCACCACCGACGCGCTGCTGCGCTTCGTGCAGGGGCCGGATCTGCCGACCGGCGGCGTCATCGTCGACAACCAGGCGCAGATCCGCGAGGCCTACGACACCGGGCGCGGCTCGTTCCGGGTGCGGGCGCGCTGGGAGACCGAGGACCAGGGCCGCGGCGGCTACGTGGTCGTCGTCACCGAGATTCCGTATCAGGTCCAGAAGTCGCGTCTGATCGAGAAGATCGCCGAGCTGCTTCTGGCCCGCAAGCTGCCGCTGCTCGGCGACATCCGCGACGAATCGGCCGAGGACGTGCGCATCGTGATCGAGCCGAAGAGCCGCACGGTCGATCCCGAGCTGCTGATGGAATCGCTGTTCCGGCTGACCGATCTGGAATCGCGCATTCCGCTCAACATGAACGTCCTGTCCGGCGGCAAGGTGCCCCGGGTCATGTCGCTCAAGGACGTTCTGGCCGAATGGCTGGCGCATCAGCGCGAGGTGCTGGTGCGGCGCTCGCGCTTCCGGCTGGCGCAGATCGAGCGGCGGCTGGAGATCCTCTCCGGCTATCTGATCGCTTTCCTGAACCTCGACGAGGTGATCCGGATCATCCGCGAGGAGGACGAGCCCAAGGCCGTCCTGATGCGGACCTTCGAGCTGACCGACACCCAGGCCGAGGCGATCCTCAACATGCGGCTGCGCTCCCTGCGCAAGCTGGAGGAATTCGAGCTCAAGCGCGAGTTCGACACGCTGACCGAGGAAAAGGCCGAGAAGGAAGCGCTGCTGGCTTCGGACGAACGCCAGTGGGCGGGCATTGCCGCCGAAGTACGCGAGGTCCGCGAGACCTATTCGAAGAAGACCAAGATCGGTCGTCGCCGCACCCTGTTCGCCGACGCGCCGAACCGGGCGCTCGACGACATCACGGTGGCGCTGATCGAGAAGGAGCCGATCACGGTCGTCCTGTCGAAGAAGGGCTTCCTGCGCGGCATGAAGGGCCATCTGGCCGACTTCTCCTCGCTGGCCTTCCGCGAGGGTGACGGGCTGCAGCTCGCCTTCCATGCCATGACCACGGACAAGCTGCTGTTCCTGTCGACCGGCGGTCGCGCCTTCACCCATGGCGCCGACAAGCTGCCGGGCGGGCGCGGGCAGGGCGAGCCGATCCGGCTGGCCTTCGAGCTCGAGGACGATCAGGACATCGCGCTGGCCTTCGTCGCCGATCCCGAGCGCCGCCGCCTGCTGGTCTCCTCCGACGGCAATGGCTTCGTCGCCAGCGAGGCCGACATGCTGGCCAATACCCGCAAGGGCAAGCAGCTGATGAACGTTGCCGGCAAGACCAAGCTCGCGCTGGCCGCGCCGGTCGGCGCAGGCGACCACGTGGCCATCGTCGGCGAGAACCGCAAGCTGCTGGTCTTCCCGCTCGTGCAGGTGCCGCAGATGACCCGCGGCAAGGGCGTGCGGCTGCAGCGCTACAAGGATGGGGGCCTGTCGGATGCCCGCGTCTTCGCCATGGCGGACGGGCTGACCTGGACGGATTCTGCCGGCCGCAGCTTTACCCGCTCGGAGACCGAGCTCCTGGAATGGCGCGGCGACCGCGCCCAAGCCGGCCGGCTGGTGCCGAAGGGCTTCCCCAAGACCAACCGCTTCGACGGCTAGCCATCGGCCTTGCCCGGCATGCGGGCGAGGCGACGCGCGAAGCTCCCAGCGCCTCAGTCGGCGCGGTTAGGCCCGGCAAGGCGCCGCCGCTGACCGCGCACCCGCCGCAGCTCGGCGATCGAATGGGCGACCAGCGTCGCGATCACCACCCCGCCGCCTGCCATCGCCAGATCGACCGGTTGCTCGCCGAAGATCAGCCAGACCCAGACCGGGGCCAGCACGGTCTCGATCAGGAAGGCCATGGAGACGACCGGGGCGGGTACGAACATCGGCCCGATCGCCAGGCAGATCATGGCGACGGGGATCAGCACGCCGCCATTCAGGATCAGCCAGATGATCGCATCGGAATGGAGCCCTTCACCGGCGACGAAGGGCAGGGCGATGATGGCCGGCAGCAGACCGCCGAGCGCTGCGGTGTAGCGCATGTCGGTGCGCGAGCGCCGCGACAGGGTCAGCGCGAGGGCGATCAGGAAGGCGGTTGCCAGCGCCGAGAGGTCGCCCGTCCAGTTGCCGGTCTCGAAGCCCGCGCCGATGATCAGGAGCACGCCGAAGAGCGTCGCGGGGATCGCCAGCACGGTGGCCAGCGGCGGACGCTCGCCGATCAGCCACCAAGACAGGATCGCCGCGAACATCGGGTTGAAGGCGAGGATGAAGACGACATTCGCCGCGCTGGTGTTGAAGACGGCGAAGACGAAGGTGGTGGCCGCTACCGAGAAGACCGCGACGATCAAAAGGCCGGTCCAGCCGGCGATCAGCTTCTGGCCGCGCGGATTGCGCATCCGGTCGACCTGCCAGATCAGCAGCACGGCGAGGCCGGTTAGCAGACCGCGGACCGCCAGCACGGTCCAGAAAGCGCTCTCCGACATGCGGATCAGCGGAATGTCGAAGGACAGGACCAGCCCGCCGATGCCGACGATGGCAAGGCCCTGGCCATAGGACTGGGCCGAAGCGGCGGCTTCGGTCTGGGACGAGACGGCGGACATGGGAACCTGCGATTGGTAAGTTACCCTGACCGGCTATCGTGCCGGACCCAGCATGGCAACCGGCGCGACGTCCGGCCTCAGCCTTCGTAGCGTTCCCAGCCCTTGGGCAGCAGGTGTTCCTGCGGGCGGAAGCGGATCTTGTAGTCCATCTTGCGCGAGCCGTTCACCCAGTAGCCGAGATAGAGATAGGGCAGGCCGAGCTTCCGGGCGCGCTCGATATGGTCGAGGATCATGAAGGTGCCGAGGCTGCGCTCGCTCTCGTCGGGCTCGAAGAACGAATAGACCATCGACACGCCGTCGGCCATGACGTCGCTGAGCGCGACCGCGACCAGTTCGCCGTCGGAATGCGGGCTGAAGGCCGAATCCGCGCCGCGTCGGCGGTACTGCACCAGCCGCGTATCGACCTGGCTGTCCTCGACCATCATGGCGTAGTCGAGAACGCTCATCTCGGCCATGCCGCCCTCGGCGTGGCGGTGGTCGAGATAGCGCCGGAAGAGCGAATATTGCTCGCTCGACGGTTCGGCCTGGTCCATCCGGCCGATCAGGTCGCGGTTGCGGGTCGCGACACGGCGCATGGAGCGCGTCGGCTGGAACTCGTCCACCAGGATGCGCACCGACACGCAGGCGCGGCAGCGCTCGCAGGCGGGTCGGTAGGCGATATTCTGGCTGCGGCGGAAACCGCCCTGGCTGAGGAGATCGAGCAGCGAGGGCGCGCGCTCGCCGGTCAGATGGGTGAACACCTTCCGCTCGGACTGCCCCGGCAGATAGGGGCAGGGCGAGGGCGACGTGAGGAAGAATTGCGGCGTCTGCGGATGATGGACCGTCACGGCCGAGCCTCCCGTCTCACAACGAATAATACCATGGGCCCACGATCGAAAATGTTAACCACACCAGAATCACGAGGGGAACACCGGCCTTGGCGAAGTCGACGAAACGATAGCGTCCCGGGCCCATGACCATGAGATTCGTCTGGTAGCCGATCGGTGTGGCGAAGGATGCGTTGGCGGCGAAGATGACGCAGGCGAGAAAGGCCTGCGGCGGCGCGCCCAGCCGGTTGGCGATGTCGAGCGCGATGGGCGTGAACAGCACGGCGGTGGCGTTGTTCGACAGGAAGTTCGTCATGATCGCGATGACGAGGAACAGCGCCGAGAGAATGATCGTCGGAGACTGGCCGTCCAGCGCGGCGACCGTGCCTTCGGCGATCATGGCGGCGCCGCCGGTGCGCTCCAGCGCCGTCGCCGCGGCGATCGCCGCGCCCACCAGCATGAAGATCGAGCGATCGACCGAACGCGCGGCTTCGCCTACCGTGAGGCAGCCGGTGGCGACCATCAGCACCGCACCGGTCACGGCGAGGACGTCGATGGGCAAGAGGCCGGTGGCCGAGCCGGCGATGATGCCGAGAAAGATCGCGACGGCGAGCTTGGCCTTGGTGCTCTGCGGGATCGCCTGGGCGCTGTATTCCAGCAGCAGCAGATCGTGGTTGCCCTTGAGCGACGAGATCGCCGCCTCGCGGCCGCACAGCAGCAGCGTGTCGCCGGGCTCGAGCCGAATTTCCGAGAGCGCCGAGCGGGCCATGCGGCTCTTGCGCTGCAGGCCGAAGAGGGTGATCCCGAACTGGGTGCGCAGGCCGGAGAACTGCATCGTGCGGCCGGCATAGCGCGAGCCCGGCGCCACCACTGCCTCGGCCATCACCATGTCCGGCCCGATCTTGCGCTGTTCGGCCGAGTAGCCGGACGGGTCGAGGGTCTTGATGGTCAGATTGCCGGCCGCCAGCGCCTTGGAGAAGGCCCGGCGCGTCGCCGTGACGATCAGCCGGTCGCCGGGCTGCAGCGAGACCCCGTCGAAGGGCGGCAGGAAGGTCTCGTCGTCGCGCAGGATCATCCGCGGCATCAGATCGCCGAGATCGGTGAACAGGCCGGCCCGCGCCGTGCTGCCGACGAAGGCGTGCTCCTCGGTAATGTCGATCTCGCCGAGGAACTGCTTGCCGCCGGCATCGACGACGCGGCCCTGCGGGCCTTCGCGCGGGGTGAGGATGCGCGGCATTACCTTGATCACGTAGATGCCGCCGACCACGGCGATGGCGAGGCCCGGTATGGTGAAGTCGAAGAAGTCGAGGGTGATGCCCGAGCGGGCCGCGACGCCCGCCACAAGGAGGTTGGTGGACGAGCCGATCAGCGTCGTGACGCCGCCGAGGATCGACAGGAAGGACAGCGGCATGAACACCCGCGAGGGCGAGATGCCGCGCTGGGTCGCCAGCATGGTGAGGATGGGGATGAAGATCACCACCACCGGCGTGTTATTGAGGAAGGCCGACAGGACGGCGGCCGTGAGCAGGACCACGGCGATGGCACCGGCGCCGGCCGTGCCGCCGATCCGCGACAGCAATTGCGTTGGCTGCGCCATGGCATCGGTGGCGAAGAGGCCCTGGCCGACGATCAGCAACGCCAGAACGGTGATCAGTGCGGGATTGGCGAAGCCGGCGAGCAGGTCGCCGCTGGTGACCGCGAAGCCGGCCGCGTCCCGATAGGGGAACAGGGCGAAGAACAGCAGGAATGCACTGAGAGATGCCGCGGCCACGGCCTCGATCGGCCAGCGTTCCAGCGAATACCCGATCACACTCACCAGGATGAAAAGGTAAGTGACCCAGACGTGTAGCGAATCCATAAACCGCCGCGTTCCGTTGTCCGCCTGACCTTATCCGTGTCGTGGCGGCGAATGGCAACCCGTGGGGTCGATCGAACAGGATCGGCCGAAGCGGAGTTCGGCGCGATCAGCAGCGGAGAGAGGGCGGACGGCGAGGGCGTCCGCGCAGGAAGGTCGCAGGTTCAGCGGTCGCGGACGACCGCGGTTCCGAGCAAGAGGTCGTGCAGCAGCTGCTTGCGGCGGGTGAACAGGGCAACCAGCAGGACGAAGGGCGTCAGGACCGAGACGGAGGCCCAGAACAGGACGCCGTGCAGGACCGCCAGCGTGGGGTCGACCCTTGCGCCGTCGAGCCGCGCGACACGCAGGCCGGCCACCCGCATGCCCGGCGTGGCCTGCTTCGTGCCGCCCATGGTGAAGGCGATGTAGATGATGGCGATCACCGGCAGGAGGATCGCGTAGAGGCCCCAGGCGAGGCCGAAGGAGACGATGCCGAGGATGAAGACGACGATGGCCGCCGGCACCGACAGAAGCAGCACCAGCGCGTAATCGACCACGAAGGACATCATCCGCCGGGTGCGCACGCCATCATAGAGCCGCGGCGCGTCGAGATCCGTCGCGCGCGTTTCGGCCGTCCGGGTCATGGTGTCGTCGTACACGGGCTGTCCTTCGTCGCGGTTTCCTGTCGTCCTCCAGATGGTGACGATCACGGCCGCGTGCAACGCCGGTGCCGCAGGGGCGCCTTTCGTGCGAGGCGCGCGCGGCCCGTCAGCGGCGGGGCATGCGCGCGGCGATGGTCGGCGAGAAGTAGCTGAGGATGCCGGACGCACCGGCCCGCTTGAACGCGGTCAGGCTCTCGATCATCGCCCGCTCGCCATCGAGCCAGCCATTGCCGGCCGCCGCCATGATCATCGCGTACTCGCCGGAGGTCTGGTAGGCGAAGGTCGGAACGCCGAATTCGCGCGACAGCCGCGAGACGATGTCGAGATAGGGCATGCCGGGCTTGACCATGATCATGTCGGCGCCCTCGGCGATGTCCTGTGCGGCCTCGCGCACGGCCTCGTCGCTGTTGCCGTAGTCCATCTGATAGGTGCGCTTGTCACCCTTCAGCATACCGCCGGAGCCGACCGCGTCGCGGAACGGGCCGTAGAAGGCCGATGCGTATTTCGCCGCATAGGACATGATCAGCGTGTCACGATGGCCGACCTCGTCGAGCGCCTGGCGGATGCAGGCGACCCGCCCGTCCATCATGTCGGAGGGGCCGATGATGTCGCAGCCGGCCTCGGCCTGCACGACGGCCTGTCGGCACAGCGCCTCGACGGTCTCGTCGTTGAGGATCCGGTCGCCCTCCATGATGCCGTCGTGGCCGTGGGAGGTATACGGATCGAGCGCGACGTCGCAGAGGATGCCGACCTCCGGCACGGCGGCCTTGATCGCCCGGCTTGCCCGGCAGACGAGATTGCCCTCGTTGAAGGCCTCGCTGCCACGTTCGTCGCGCTTGTCGGCATCGGTATAGGGAAACAGCGCGACGACCGGGATGCCCAGATCCCGCGCCCGCCTGGCGGCCTCGACGCAGCCCTCGACCGAGAGGCGGAAGACCTCGGGCATGGATGGCACCGGTTCCGGCGCGCCGCCGCCTTCGCGCACGAAGATCGGCCAGATCAGATCGTCGGCGGTCAGATTGGTCTCGCGCACCAGCCGGCGCGACCAGTCGGACTGGCGCAGCCGCCGCATCCGCAGGCCTGCCGTCGCCGCATCGATCCGCGTGGTGATCGAAACTCCAGAATCGCCGGTCCGTGTCATGCGGCAGCATCCTATCTGTCTGTCGGGCGCCTCCGTCCCGCGCCTTTCATGGAGAGGCGAGGACGGCGTCCATCATGCGCGGGGCCGATCGCCGCGCGGTCGGCTTCTGCGTATGCCCTCGGCGCCGCGACTTCAAGATTGACGCGCTCTTCGCGTCCACCGTAGGTTCCGGCGCGTCGGGCGCTCGCCCGGCCCGCATGCGGTCAGCCGCACGCCATGTCTCCCCGCGCGACCGCATGCAAGGCGGCAAGGGCGCCGAACGGTCCGGAAGGTGGAGCCTCGTGATCAAGGGATTTGCCCAGCGCGCCAAGGCCGAAGCGTTCAATCGCGCGCTGGCGGTCTGGCTCTACCGCCTGGCGGCCATCGTGATGTTCGTCGCCGGCGTCGGCTACTGGATCCGGCTCGTCGGCATCGACGAGGGGCCGCTCAACCGCTTCGACCTGATGCCGCTGTGGTGGAAGATCGCCGCACCGGCGCTGGCGGTGCTCTATCCCGTCGCCGGGATCGGCCTGTGGCTGACGGTCGGCTGGGGCGCTGTCGTCTGGGTGCTCATCGCCCTGATCGAAGCGGTGATGCATCTCGGCTTTCCCGAACTGTTCGGCCCCAACCTCCTGTGGCTCGGCTTCCATCTGTGGGGGCTCGGCATGCTGGCGGTGATCCGCGCCGTCGGGCTGTACGAACGGCGGCGCCTGCGCGGCTATTGAGGTGGCCTCCATACCCCGCCTCCGTGGCCTGCCGGGAGGCCGAAAGGAATTGTTCAGATCGGGGATAGGTCTTGTTAATCAAGACTTTGGATGCGCAAGTGTAAGGGCGCATTAAGCCTGCGGTTTAAGTCGAATTTTAGATGCGCTGCCTATGTTGGGTCTCAAGATGGGGTCGATAGAGAACATCCATCAGCTCAACAGCGGAGACTACTATGAACGCTCAGATGAAGGCAGACGCCGCCCCGCAGGTCGGTCCGAAGGATGAACTGAAGTCGCTTTACCTGGAGACGCTGCAGCTGGTCGAGCGGCTGCACCGCCGCCTGCTGGACGTCATCAAGGACGAGTTCGACCGCAACAGCCGCACCGACATCAACGCGGTCCAGGCGCTGCTGCTCTTCAACATCGGCGACTCGGTGCTGACCGCCGGCGAGCTGCGCACCCGCGGCTTCTATCTCGGCTCCAACGTCTCCTACAATCTGAAGAAGCTGGTCGATCTCGGCTTCATCAACCACCAGAAGTCGCGGGTCGACCGCCGCGCGGTGAAGGTGTCGCTGACCGACACGGGCCGGGAAGTCGCCGCGATCGTCGCCGAGCTCTATGACCGTCATATCGGCTCGATCGACAAGGTCGGTGGCCTCGACGAGCAGGAATTCCAGAAGATGAACCGTTCGCTGCAGCGGCTGGACCGCTTCTGGAACGACCAGATCCTGTACCGCCTCTAGACCCAGTCCTACAGACCTCCGCGCATTTGCCTCGCGACCCTCGGGTCAGCGGGGCCTTTGCCGTTCGGACACCGCGAGGCGAGGTGTTCGGGATCGCGCAGGGCAGGGGCTCGCCGTCCCGGCGACAACCTGGCGCCCGAGTTCGCAGCCGGTTCCGGGGCCGGGCCGCCGATTCTGTCGTTGTGCGAACCGGTCAAGAGTGCTCAGGATGGCGGCAGGAACTCGGATCGTGAGCCATGCCGGTGTATCTGGACCGCCTCGTGACCACGCTGGACGCCGCCGCCATGACGGGCTGCGGCCGGGCGCCTGTCCGGGTTCAGGGAGCAAACAGTCCGCGACGCGCCGGGATCTTCCGTCTGTCGCTGATTTCCGCGGATCGCCGGCGAACCGCCGTGCCGGACCCACACGCGCATCGCCTGACCGCCGCGCGTCCCATCCACGTCTCGCCGCACCGCAGATCCCTCGGTTACATCTCGAACTTGCTTTTCCCAAGGGACAGGGCCGCAGTTCGGTGCGGCAACATCATCCATTCGCGGGATCGGAAGCTCCCGCTCTCGAAGCGGACGCAAGCATAGGGACACGCATCACCACGCCAGAGCCAAGGGAGGAATTCATGTCCAAGACCAATGGGAGCTGCTGCGCAGGTCCGGGCTATGCATCGCCGCAGGAGGCGATGAAGGCGCCGCGCGAAACGGTCGTCTACACGATCTGCATCTACACCGGGACCGGGATCGAGAAGCCCGACTATCTGGCCACCATCGACGTCGACCCAGACAGTGCGACCTATGGCGAGGTGATCCACCGGACCGAAATGCCGAATGTCGGGGACGAACTCCACCACATGGGCTGGAATGCCTGCTCCTCCTGCAACACCGACGGCAGCATGGAGCGCAAGTACCTGATCATTCCGGGCGTGCGCACGACGAATTTCTACATCGTCGACACCGCCACCGATCCGCGCCGGCCGACGCTGTTCAAGACGATCGACGGAAGCGAGATCAAGGCGAAGACGAACCTCTCGGCGCCGCACACGGTGCATTGCCTTGGTGCCGACATCATCGTGTCGATGCTCGGTGACGCCGAGGGCAACGGGCCGGGCGGCTTCCTGCATCTAGACAAGGATTTCAACATCATCGGGCGCTGGGAGGAGGATCTCGGCGAGATGCGGTACAATTACGACTTCTGGTACCAGCCGCGCCACAACATGATGATCTCGACCGAATGGGCGTCGCCCAACACCTTCATGCCGGGATTTGATCTCGAGGACGTGGCGCGCGGCAAATACGGCCAGCATGTGCATTTCTGGGATTTCGCGAATCGCCGGGTCGAGCAGAGCATCGATCTGGGCGCGGAGGGCATGATCCCGCTGGAGGCGCGGTTCCACCACAACCCCGACAGCACGCACGGCTTCGTCGGGGCGGCGCTGGCCTCGAACATCTTCCACTACCACAAGGACAACGGCACGATCGAAATCGAGAAAGTCATCGACGTGCCCACCGTGGATGTTGAAGGCTTCCCGGTTCCCATGCCCAGCCTGATCACCGACATCCTGGTGTCGATGGACGACCGGTTTCTCTATTTCTCGAACTGGCTGCATGGCGACCTCAGGCAGTACGACGTCTCCGACCCGGCAAACCCGAAACTGACCGGCCAGGTCTGGATCGGCGGGATGCTGGGCAAGGCGCCGGAGGTGAACGGCCGCACGGTGGACGGCGCGCCGCAGATGATCCAGCTGTCGCTCGACGGCAAGCGGCTCTACGTGACGACGTCGCTCTTCTCGACCTGGGACAACCAGTTCTATCCGTCGATGAAGGAGAAGGGCGGGATTATGCTGATCGTGGACTGCGACACCGATAAGGGCGGCATGACGATCCGCGACGATTTCATCATCGATTTCAACGACGAACCGCACGGACCGGCCCGCGCCCACGAAACCCGCTATCCAGGCGGCGACTGCTCGTCGGACATCTGGGTCTGACGGGCGGCGGTCATCCGCGTCCGGCGAGGCCGGATGCGGCGTTTTGCGGGAGCGCCGGCATGCGCAGGCACATGGTCACATTGCGCAATCGCGGCGGGCTGGCCTTTTCGGTGGGCGAGGACGAGCCGATCATCGACGCCGTCGAGGCGGCCGGCCATGTCCTGCCGATCGGCTGCCGCTATGGCGGCTGCATCACCTGCGCCGCCCGGTTGATCTCCGGCTCGGTCCGTCAGCCGAATGGCACGGCGCTGAACCGGCGCCAGTCGGAGGCGGGCTACGTGCTGCTCTGCGTGGCGCGCCCGAAGGAGGATTGTGTCCTTGATGTCGGCGTGGAGAGCCATGACCGGCTCTACGTCAATCCGTTCGCCAGCGCCGCCGCAGCGGACCAGTTGGCGCGCGCGAAGGACAGATGACTGTGTGAGTGGGGATTCGGAAAGCGGGGCGCCGGTCGCGCTGAATGATACGGGAGCGTTGAGGGCACTGATCGGTTGCTGGCCGCCATGCGCTCGTCACGTCGCTTGCGCCAGGCTAACGGCATCCGGGTGACGGCCGGACGCGGCACGTTCGTTGCGATCCGCAGGCCAGCTGTCAGCGGCCTGACATAGAGGTCGCGAACACACGCCGGAGGCGCTGGATGGGGCCTGCCATGTGGCAGGCGATTCAAAGGGGGAATGGTACGCCCAAGGGGAATCGAACCCCTCTCTCCACCGTGAAAGGGTGGCGTCCTAACCGATAGACGATGGGCGCAGCGACGGCGTGTATACGGTGAGTCTCCGGCGACCGCAAGAGCCGGAAAAGGGGTTTTTCGCTGTTGCGAGAAGTTTTTGCGACAGGCCGGAATTCTGCCCTTTGCCGGTCGGCGAGGACCGGAAAGCTGGCCACGCCGGCCTTGGCCGGTGCGCCGATCCACCTATGGAACCAGTGGGTTGGCTATTTGCGGCCGCGGCAGGACCAGTTCCAGTCGCGCTTGTGCCCGACATCGACGTGGATCGCCTTGGTGTGACAATAGGTGCCGACGCCACCGCGGCCCGGCAGCGAGCGCACATAGGCGGCAACGGCCATGTTGTCGGCGCCGGGGATGATGATGTCGGCGGCCTTGCAGCCCATGTGCTGGGAGCGGCGCGCGCCGTTGACCCGCTTGTTGTGGGTCGGGCTGCGATAGCCGGAGGTGACGATCACCTTGGTGCCGTAGCGCCGCTCGACGCTGCGCAGGATGCGCACGAGGTTCGACGGGAAGCAGGAGGTCTCGACGCTTTCGCGCTGAACCATCAGGCCGTTCGGTGCGAGCCGGGCCATGCCGGTCGACAGGGAGGCGACCCGGTAGGAGGTCTCCACGTCCTCGATCATGTCCTCGTCGGCCGAGGCGCGCTGGCCGATCTCGAACAGCGAGGAGGGGTCCACGCCGGGCAGTGCGTCGGTGCCGGCCGCCGCGCCCTCGCGCTGCAGGACGACGCGCCGCGACTTGCCCTTGTCGACATTGGCGATGGGCGTGCGGGCTTCCGAGCGGGCGAAGAGCGAGGAAAACAGCGAACGGTCGGAGGAACGGCCTGCCGCGCCACTGGTCGATGCCTCGGTCGCATAGGCGACCATGGCCTTGTTCTCGCTGCCGGTCGGAATCAGCGGGGAGGTGGCCGGCATGTCGGCAATGGCGGGCGGCGGCGTCTGTGCTTCGGCCGTCTCGGTCGCCGGCGCATTGGTATCGGCCGCTGCGCTCGCAGCCTCCGTGCCCTGGGCTTCGCCGGTCGCTGACGTCCCGGCGTCGGCTTCGGATGCAGCCGCGACATCGACGGCAGCCGCGTCTTCGGTTTCGGGCGCCGTAGCGGTGCCGGCAAATCCGAAGGCCGAGGTATCGTCGATGGCGGAGACGCATCCCGACAGGATCGGCGCGGTCGACAGAAGCGCCAGCACCAGGAGATGCGGCGTCATCGCAAGGCGGCGGTGGCCCGGGCGGTCAGTTTTCAATCGTTTCCCCTCTCGGCAGCGTGTTCGCGAACCCGCCACGTCAGTCCTGCAACGACCCGGCCATCCTGCCGCGTCTCCATGGTCCCCACCATGTGTCGCCACTGACAGTCTCGATGATCTTACCAAGCGTCAGGTCGTGCACGGCGAAAGCATTGTCTCTCAATAACGCTCTGCCGTCTATGGTGGGAATGCGGCGGCACGATGGTCGCCGCATGTCCCGGTGGAAGCTTACCAGCTGCCGGTGTTCTGCATCGAGGCCCACGGCTCCGCGGGCTCCTTGGCCTCGCCCTTCTGCAGCAACTCGATCGAGATGTTGTCGGGCGACTTGATGAAGGCCATGTAACCGTCGCGGGGCGGGCGGTTGATGGTGACGCCCTTGTCCATCAGATCCTGGCAGGTGGCGTAGATGTCGTCGACCTCATAGGCGAGATGGCCGAAATTGCGCCCGCCGGAATATTCCTCGGGGTCCCAGTTGTGGGTGAGTTCCAGAAGCGGCGCACGGGTCTCCTTGGCGCCCGGCATGTCTTCCTGCCCGGCGAGGAAGATCAGGGTGAAGCGACCCTTTTCGCTCTCGACACGGCGGGTTTCCACCATTCCCAGCTTGTTGCAGTAGAAGTCGAGCGACGCGTCCACGTCGCCGACGCGAACCATCGTGTGCAGATAGCGCATTCGGTCTTGCCTCTCTTGTGGTGATGGCGCCGATGGTAGCGTGTTTGACCGGTGAGCCAACCCTTGCGGCGCAGAAAAAGCGACGACGGGACACGGGTTCGGTCCCGGATCGGGCAGGGCGCTGCCGGCCGTCCATGGCAGCGATACGTCTGTCGGAGCGGCATCGCAGACGGCGTTAGTTGGTGGCCGCAGCCGGCGCCGTCGTTGCTGTCGTCGCGGCAATAGAACGCCGCCATGTCTGGGCGACAACCGGCATATCCTTGGAAAAGCCCGCCGGTGGCCTTGCCCCGGTCGGGCTCATTGATGCTAAGTTCGGCCATTGCGATTCGGATGGCGGAAGTACAGGCGGAACCCCGAATGCCGGACAGAATATCTGAAAACGCCGAGGACCGGGCCGGTCGGTCCGACACTGCGGATGTCGGCCTGTCCGTCGTCTCGGGCCATATCAAATGGTTCGACGTCTCGAAGGGCTTCGGCTTCATCGTGCCCGACGACGGGGGCGCGGATATTCTGCTTCATGTCACCTGCCTGCGGCGAGACGGCCATGCGACGGCGCTCGAGGGCGCCCGCGTCGTCTGCGAGGTGCAGCAGGGCGAGCGCGGCCTGCAGGCGTTCCGGGTCCTGTCGATGGACCAGTCCACCGCCGTCCATCCCTCGCAGCTGCCGGCCCCGCGCACCCATTCGGTCGTCACCGCCAGCGGCGACCTCGTCTCGGCCGTGGTGAAATGGTTCAACCGGACCAAGGGCTACGGATTCCTGACGACCGGCGAGGGGACCGAGGACATCTTCATCCACATGGAAACCCTGCGCCGTTTCGGCATGACCGAGCTGCGGCCCGGCCAGGACGTGCTGGTGCGTTTCGGGCAGGGCGACAAGGGACGCATGGCGGCGGAGATCCATCCCGGGACGGGTCCCGTCCAGCCGCCGTCCCACTGAGTTGAGGCAGATCCGATGGCAATGAGACGCGCGATCCTGGCGGCCGGCTTTGCGGCGGCGGCCGTCATCGGGGCGGCCTATTACGCGGCGGCGGGCAACGGCCTGTCGACGGCGACGCTGGAGACGGCGACCGGCAGCCATGCCATCAAGGTCGAACTGGCGCAGACACCGGAGACTCGCGCCACCGGCCTGATGAACCGCGAATCGATGCCGGCGGACCAGGGCATGCTGTTCGAGTTCGACGAGACCCGTCCGGTCGCCATGTGGATGAAGAACACGCTGATTCCCCTCGACATGCTGTTCATCGATCCGGACGGGGTGGTGAAGCGGGTGAAGACCAACGCCCAGCCGCTGTCGCTCGAGACGATCCCGTCCGGGGCGCCGGTGAAATACGTTCTGGAGCTGAATGGCGGCGCCGCGGCCCGCTTCGGCGTGGTCGCCGGCGACCGACTTCGTCACCCGATCATTCCGCAGCCTTGACTTCCCGACCATTGCCCGCCAAACCCCGCATCGACAGGCACGTCACCAGTGTCCGGAGCGTAGCGCAGCCTGGTAGCGCATCTGGTTTGGGACCAGAGGGTCGCAGGTTCGAATCCTGCCGCTCCGACCAATGGTCGACGGACACCGGTTTTTGACACGGGCGTGGCGAAGCCGCGCCGCCGCCGACGAGGCCCAGATGGTTGCGAGAATCTATCGTCCGACCCGTACCGCCATGCAGTCGGGCAAGGCGAAGACGCGCGATTGGATGCTGGTCTACGAACCCGAGCAGCCCAAGCGCGTCGAGCCCCTGATGGGCTATACCTCGTCCGGCGACATGCTCTCCCAGCTCAGACTCTCCTTCGAGACCCGCGAGCAGGCCGTCGAATACGCCGAGCGCAACGACATTCCGTACCGGGTCGAGGAGCCGAAGGAAACGCGGCGCCCGAAGATCGCCTATGCGGACAATTTCCGCTATGACCGGCGCCAGCCCTGGACGCACTGACGGTCGAACCGTCCGTCCCGGTGCCAGGTCGCCTACGGCCCCGTAGCTCAGAGGATAGAGCACCGGCCTTCTAAGCCGATGGTCGCAGGTTCGAATCCTGCCGGGGTCGCCAGAACCACCGACAATACGCCTTACTGTTTCAACGCTTCGTCGCCAAAAGCGTGGATGAAGCCGTTGACGATGGCTGAAACCGCGCGCTCGGACACGTGCCGCGTCGTGCCGTCCTCTTCTCCGAAGAGATTTGGGTGGTATGCGCCGACCCATCGCACCATCTCGAAAGCCGGCCAGTAGTTGACGCCTGCATGTGCCCGCTTCAAAACGACATCAATTGCAGCCCGCAGCACAGATTTGGACACGCAGTCGGCAATAATCGCTGAATCGTACTCGAAGGTCGAGTAGAGCGGCACCGGCGATACGGTGAAAACGATGTTGATGTTGGGATTGCACCGACGCAAGCCTGCGATCACCGCCTCGATGTTGTCGGCGTTCTCTTCCACGGTCGTGGTTCTGAAATCGTTCGTTTTGAGCAGGTGCAGCGTGTTCTTGCCAGCCTGGGTGAGGTGGAAAAGGCCGGTGCGCTTGTCGAAGAAACCCGGTGCCACGCCGAGCGTGTAAATGATGGTGTTCGCACTCGTCAGTGTCGCGCGGAGCGTGTCCGGGGATGCGCCGAAATAGACTTTCAGCGTCTCTATGGTTTCCGGGCTGTAGCGATCGAGCCGATCATTGTTCACCCATTCGATCAGGGCGCGGTTCGCGAACGTGCTGTTGATCAGTTCGCCGAGGCCGAGTGCAGTCGTCTCGACGCCTCGATCCTTCAATGCGATGGCAATGTTGCCGGCAAAGCATGAACCGAGGGTCACGACTCTCGTGTCGCGGCCGATCGGGCGGGTGCCCGCAGCCTTCGTATTGTCCGCAAACTGCCGTGCGACCTCATCGAGGTCCTGGAATGCGGCGTTTTGTACGGGCCACCGCGCGATTTTGCGCTTCGGCGCCGATGAATCCAGCCGTGTGAGTCCGTCGAGCATGTAGGCGGCACCGTTCAGGCGGTGGCTCTCGGCTTCCGTCACCGGCGCAAGCCTGACTGACTCGGTCAGATAGGCGCGGGCATCGTCCAGACGCGTCTCGGCAAGGATCAGCCCTTCACCGAGTCGCTCAAGCAGATGCGCCCGTGTCCGCTCGTCGAGCTGAACCGTCGCCGACGCCTTTTCGAGCGCCAACGCCGTCTCGAAAATCCCGACTGCTTCTGGCGAGCGTCCCTGGTAGCACAATGCCTCACCGAGCCAGACGTGAGCGGTCACGGACTCCGGATCGTCCTCGACGGCGGAACGGAATAGCCGTTCCGCAGCGACGATCTTGGAAACCTTGCCAGCGGCCCCGTGCAGCAGCGAGACACCTTTGGCGATGACATCGTCGGATACGGTCGCGGACGCCTGATCCTGACCGCTGGCGAATGCCGTTGCTTCTGCCTCGGAAACAGCTGAAATCTTGACGCAGCTTACCGCGACCGATGCGATCAGATCATGGGTGCTCTCGACGCCGTGATCGGAGAGGCGTCCGGTGCGCAGCGCGTCGATATCCAGTTCCAGCAAGGGGCCGGCCTTGGCAGTGTCCGTCGCCCGCAATCGCCAACGTTTGACAGCACGCATGTCCTCCATCGACACATGATAGCCTGTCTCTTCGCAATCCCAGCCGGTCATCGCCACGGTGAGGCTGTCGAGCGTTTCCCTGTCGATCCAGCCGACGAGATGAATCTCGACGTCGTAGCATGGCGATGCGGCGATCGCGGTGAACAGCCGCGTCTCTGTGGCAGGACCTAGCCAGCGTGCATAGCTGCCGTTCTGGATCTGGCGGACATGCCAGTTGTCCCCCTCGACGGTTTGACTGCCGTGGAGTTCGACAGCCGTCGGCAACGCCGTCTCTGGAGCCTTCCCGACAGCTTCCCGGCGTTTGCGCCAAGCCTGCCTTGCCATCGTACGCAGCAAGTTGCTGCGTTTTGCGCAGAAGCGGCGATGGACTTCCTGGTACAGAGCGACGTCGAACCGGTTGAGCTCCTCCAACTGCCTCCTGACCGTGGGACTGAGGGCGTCCGTCGCCACGCGGCTCGCTGTCGTGTTGAAGCGGTTGTCACTTGGCCATGGAAGCCAGTCCAGCATCGTGCAGAGCATCTGCATCGAATCGTCGTAGGCGGCATGCACGCCGATCAGGTCGAAATCGTCGAGATGTGCCATCGCCAGACTGAAATCCTGTTCGGTCACAGGATCGCTATGGCGCCAGTCATGCGCGAAGAAGCAGGTTTGATGATTGTCCGCGACCTGCCGAACGGCGGGGTCATCGATCCGGACGAACTCCTCGATGGGCCATCGGCGTGCAAGGTCGATCATCTTCTGCGCGCGGGTGTCCTCCACGTCCGCGTGGGCGCGCAGAAACCAGTAGTTGGACAATACCCGGTCGACCGGTTCGCGAACAATCGAGAACAGGAACCGGCTCGGGGGAAGGAGGAGCGTGTGATTGTATGCGTAGTGGCCGATCACCAGACGTTTGCCGGCAAAAGTCTCGGGCGTGAAATTGTCGAACTGTTCGGGGGACGCATTGACCGCCTCTGACAGGTCAAACCGGCTCAGAAGCTCCTGCGATATGGAATGGCCACCCACTTTGCCGATATGCATGAAACAAACGGGGGAGTTGGGAGTGTTTCCCGGTTCTGTCGTCATGCGATTCTTCGATCCGCTCTGAGGCCACCAGTGGCAGGCCAGGGTGACGTATTCGCCGGGCGCGAATAAATGTGCCCGTATTTCGACGTGTCCACGAACCTCGACCTTGCCCGACACCTCGCGGTGACTTCAACCTTCAGATCGTGGATTGTCCGGTCCTTGGATGACCTCCGCATCACCCGCCTCGTTAGCGGGGGGCGAGATATCCGTGGGTTTCGAGATAGCGCATGATCTGGTCGGCCAGAACGTCCGGTTCTCGTGTTCCTGCCTCCAGCCGGATCTCCGCCTGCTCGGGTGCCTCATAAGGGCTGTCGATGCCGGTGAAATCCTTGATCAGCCCGGCGCGGGCGCGCTTGTAGAGGCCTTTCGGGTCCCGCTGCTCGGCGATCTCCAGTGGGGTGTCCACGAAGACCTCGATGAATTCGCCATCCTCGAACAGGCTGCGCGCCATCCTGCGGTCCGACCGATAGGGCGAGATGAAGGAGGCGAGGACGATCAGGCCGGCATCGACGAACAGGCGTGCCGCCTCCGCCACGCGGCGAATGTTCTCGACGCGATCGGCCTCGGAGAAGCCCAGGTCGCGGTTGAGGCCGTGGCGCAGATTGTCGCCGTCCAGAAGATAGGTGTGCCGGCCGCGCGCAAAGAGGCTCTTCTCCACCAGATTGGCGATCGTCGACTTGCCGGCGCCGGAGAGCCCCGTGAACCAGATCACCGCCGGCGTCTGCCCCATGGCGGCCGCACGGCGCTGCTTGTCGAGATCGAAGGTTTGCCATCGCACATTGGGCGCATGGGAGCGTTCGGTTTCGGCCATGTCGGCACCATCAATGTCGGCAGGCCGTGACCCGCTGGAAGGGCGATGCAGAGCGTGCGGTCTGCATGCCCGGTTCTATCCGTTCGCCGGCAATGCCGGTTTCGAACGTCGTCGTGGCATCACCGCGTGCCGGATGGTTGCTCTCCGGTCAAGGAGATGCGGGACGCCCATGGCCCGTGCAGCGGCGTTTGCCCGCGCCCCGGGACGGTTTTCGCGCCGGTTGCGGCGGGAAGGGCACAGCCGCAAAGCGGATCCGGACGTATGATTGTTTTCGCACCCTTCACACTCCAGCCACCAACAATCTTCATCGGCTAGTGAGGCGGGTGTGGGCATCATCGACAGGCAGACACGCTTGGAGGCAGACGATGTTACAGGCACGCTCGACGATCCTGGTGGATCATTGCAAGGCGGCCATGGCGGGCGACTTTCGCCATCCGGCCAGTGTGATGAACATGCTGGGGATCGACTACGAATACGCGCAGGACGATCCGCGCGTGGACGTCCGCGTCTTCCATGGATGCACGAACGTCCCGCGGGGACTGCCGTCCTACGTCCGCGCCATCGGCTGAGCCGCGCCGCGGCCAGCCCGCAGGCCCGGTATCCAGCCAGGCCGGCCCCGCATCGGTATCGCGACGCGGGGCCCTGACGATCAGCGGTCGTGAACGGCGGCGAAGCCCGCTTCCATGTCCGCCTGCAGGTCGGCCACATCCTCGAGCCCGATCTGCAATCGGATCAGGCTGCCTGCGGCCGGTCCCTTCGCGATGGTCCGGTCGCCGAGCGACGCCGGCACGGCGAGGCTCTCGTGCCCGCCCCAGGAATAGCCGAGGCCGAAGACGCGCAGCGCGTCGAGAAAGCGCTCGGCTGCAGCCGCATCGCCGTCGAGAATAAAGCCGAACAGGCCGCTCGCACCGCTGAACTGACGCTGCCACAGGGCATGGTCGGGGAAGGAGGGCAGGGCCGGGTGCAGCACCTCGAGAACATCGTCGCGACCCTCCAGCCATTGCGCCAGCGCCAGGGCGGACGCCTGGTGCCGCTCCAGCCGCACGCCCATGGTCTTCAGGCCGCGCAGGACGAGATAGGTGTCGTCGGGCGCGCCGTTGACGCCGAGCTGCATCTGCGTGTCGCGGAGCTGGGCGAGGGTCGCCGCGTTCGCCGACACGCTGCCCATCATCAAATCGGAATGGCCGCCCGGATATTTGGTCAGCGCATGGATCGACAGATCGACGCCATGCTCCAGCGGCCGGAAGAACAGCGGCGTCGCCCAGGTATTGTCCAGCATCGTTACGGCGCCGCCGGCATGGGCCGCCTCGCAGACCGCGGCGACGTCCATGATCTCGAAGGTGTTGGAGCCGGGCGCCTCGAGGAAGACGACCTTCGTCTCCGGCCGCATCAGCCTGGCGATGTCCGCGCCGATATGCGGGTCGTAATATTCGACGTCGACGCCCATGCGCCGCAGCGTGCCGTCGCAGAAGCGGCGGGTGGGGAAATAGACCGAATCGACCACCAGGCAGTGATCGCCGGCGGACAGGAACGCCAGCAGCGGCACGGTGACGGCGGCCAGCCCCGACGGGACGAGGATCGTGCCCGCGGCGCCCTCGAGCTCGCTCAGCGCATCTTCGAGAACCTTGGTCGTGGGGGTTCCGGACAGGGCATAGCTGAACGGCGCCTTGGCCCGGTTCTTCAGCTCCTTGGCGGTGGGAAACAGCACGGTGGAGCCGTGCACGACGGCGGGATTGACGAAACCATGCTGCGTGGACGGGTCGAACGGGCCGTGCGCGAGCTGCGTATTCATCCCCAGACGCGTGTCACCGGGCTGCGCGGATCGAGTGCTCAATTGTTGGGCTTCCTGATTGTTTGCGAGACGTGGATTGCCGTAATCGTCAAAATCGGCGGGAGAAAAGCGTCACATGCTTGACCTGCACAAATTTATGACATGAGATCAAGCCGCCTCGTGAAGATGCGTTTGCGATGCGGCTTTTGCTGCATGGGTGCGTCTCTCAACGACAAAGAAAAGAATTGAATTGAAAACCATGCCTGGAAAGGTTTCCTGATGAAATTGAGACTTTTGACTGCCGTGCTGGGTCTGACCGTCGCCGGAGTGGCCGTCAGCGGTGCGTCCGCCCAGACGCTGCAGACGGTCAAGGATCGCGGCGTTCTGCGCTGCGGCGTCAACACCGGTCTGCCGGGCTTCGCCTCGCAGAACGATCAGGGTGCCTGGCAGGGTCTCGACATCGACTACTGCAAGGCAATCGCCGCCGCCGTCTTCGGCGACCCGTCCAAGGTCGAATACTCGCCGCTGTCGGCCGTTCAGCGCTTCCCGGCGCTGCAGAACAACGAAGTCGACGTTCTGGCCCGCAACACCACCTGGACGATGGACCGCGACACCACGCTCGGCCTGACCTTCGCCGGCGTGAACTACTATGACGGCCAGGGCTTCATGGTGAAGAAGGATCTCGGCGTAAACTCCGCGCTCGAACTGTCCGGCGCGACGGTCTGCGTGCAGAGCGGCACGACCACCGAGCTGAACCTGGCGGATTATTTCCGCACCAACAACATGGAATACAACCCGGTCGTCATCGAGTCCCAGTCGGACGTGAACTCGGCCTATGACAGCGGCCGTTGCGACGTGCTGACCACCGATGCGTCGGGTCTGGCGGCCTCGCGCCTCGAGATGGGCAATGCCGACGAGCACACCATCCTGCCGGAGATCATCTCCAAGGAGCCGCTCGGACCTGCCGTGCGCCAGGGCGACACCGAATGGTTCAACGTCGTCAAGTGGACGCACAACGCGCTGCTGAACGCCGAAGAGCTGGGCGTCACCCAGGAGAACGTCGAAGACATGAAGACCTCGGAGAATCCCGAGATCCGGCGTCTGCTCGGCGAAGACAAGAACTTCGGCGAGTCCATCGGCCTGTCGCAGGACTGGGCCGTGAACATCATCAAGGCCGTCGGCAATTACGGCGAGATCTTCGAGCGCAACATCGGTGTCGATACGCCGCTGGAAATCGCCCGTGGCCAGAACGCCCTGTGGACCAAGGGCGGCCTGCAGTACGGCATGCCGATCCGCTGAGCTGATCAAGCCGGGCCGGGCGCGTCTTTCGCGTCCGGCTCGCCCGGCGTGGCCCGTTTGCCCCTTGCGGCCGCCGGGGATCGTCAACTTCCGCAACGCCCGGGAGCGTAGATGACCGTCGAAACCCATTCCGTGCCGCGTCAGGGCGGCGGGGCCAGTTTCCTGAACAATCCGACCGTCCGCAGCATCGTCATCCAGGTCGCCCTGGTGGTCGGTCTCGCGCTCTTCACGTGGTGGATCGTCGACAACACGGCGCGGAACCTCGCAGCCGCCAATATTGCGTCCGGCTTCGGCTTCCTCGCCGAGCGGTCGGGCTTCGACATCGCCATCACGCCCTTCACCTATTCGAGCAACGCCACCTATGGGGACGCGATCCTCATCGGTATCGCGAACACGCTGGTCGTGGCGATCAGCGGCATCATCCTCGCGACCATCGTCGGCTTTCTCGTCGGCATCGGGCGCCTGTCGCGCAATTTCCTCGTGCGCTCGATCTCGACCGTCTATGTCGAGACCTTCCGCAACATCCCGCCGCTGCTGGTCATCCTGTTCTGGTACTTCGGCGTGCTGTCGGTTCTGAGCGGGCCGCGCGGCATCGACGAGAGCCCGGTCGGCGTCTATCTGACCAATCGCGGCCTGCAGATTCCGGCCATCCTGTTCGAGCCGGTCGCCTGGGCCACCCTTGCGGCCTTCGCCGTCGGGACCGTCGCCACGATGCTCTACGCGCGGCGCAGCAAGAAGCATCAGATGGCCACCGGCGAGCGCCGGCCGGTGCTGTGGCCGGCCATCGGCATGATCGTCGGCCTGCCGCTCTTGGTCTTCGTGGCCACCGGAATTCCGGCGACGCTGGAATTTCCCACCGCGACGCGCTTCAACCTCGCCGGCGGCATCCAGATCCGGCCGGAATTCATCGCCCTGTGGCTGGCCTTGTCGATCTACACCGCGGCCTTCGTGGCGGAGATCGTGCGCGCCGGCATCCTGTCCGTCTCCAAGGGACAGACCGAGGCCGCCTCGGCGCTCGGACTGACGCGCGGCAAGCTGCTGCGGCTGGTCGTCGTGCCCCAGGCGTTCCGGGTGATCATTCCGCCGCTGACCAGCCAGTATCTCAACCTGACCAAGAACTCGTCCCTCGGACTGGCGATCGGCTATCCCGAACTCGTCGCCGTCGGCTCGACCGTCCTCAACCAGTCCGGCCAGTCCATCGAGGTCGTGGTGATCTGGATGACGGTGTATCTCGGCCTCTCCATCACGGTGTCGCTCATCATGAACTGGTTCAACGCCAAAATGGCGCTCGTCGAGCGATGATCGGGGGCGAATAGATCATGGAAGAACAAGTCGCCCGTTTCGTTTCCACCGAGGAAAAGCTGCCGCTGCCGCCCCCGCCCAGCGAGGTCGGGTTCATCGGCAATGTCCGCCGCAACCTCTTCGCGACGCCGCTCGACAGCGTCCTCAGCGTGATCGCCGGCGCTTTCATCGTCTGGGCCGCGATGAACATCTTCAACTGGGCCTGGCTCGACGCGGTCTTCACCGGCAGCGATCGCACCGCGTGCCTGGTCGAGGGCGGTGGCCATGGCGGCGCCTGCTGGGCCTTCGTCAGCGCCAAGTTCGGCCAGTTCATGTACGGCGTCTATCCCTTCGGCGAACGTTGGCGCATCGACGTCACGGTGGTGCTGCTGGCATTGCTGGTGGCAGGTCTGGCGATCCCGCGGGTGCCCCACAAGCGGCTGAACGCGATCCTCTTGTTCGCCGTGTTCCCGTTCGTGGCGCTGGTGCTCCTGACTGGCGGCGAGTTCCGCTTCGCCGGCGGCACGGTGGCGCTGGTCTTCCTGGTCGCGGCCGTTGCCACGCTGAGCAGCGTCCTGGCCAAGCCCGACGTCGACATCTCGCAGATGCCGGTCAAGCTCGCCGCCGGCCTCGCAGGCCTTGCGCTCCTGCTGCTGCTGGTCTCGGCGGCGGTGGATCCGGATCTGTTCCGCTTCCTCGGCTACCGCTTCTCGATCCTCTCGGTCGCCGCGTTCTTCGCGTCGCTCGCGGCGATCGCTCTTGCGGTCTGGGCCGGCTTCCGTGCCGGGTCCGAGGGCGCCGGCGTCTTCGGGCTGTTGGTTCCGACCCTCGCGGCGCTCGCCTTCATGGTGCTGATGACCGGCGATTTCGGGCTCCGGCCGGTTCCCACCAATCTGTGGGGCGGCCTGATGGTGACCTTGGTCGTGGCGGTCAGCGGCATTGCCGCGTCGCTGCCGCTGGGTATCCTGCTGGCGCTCGGCCGGCGGTCGTCGATGCCGGCGGTCCGCCTGTTCTGCATCGTGTTCATCGAGTTCTGGCGCGGTGTGCCGCTGATCACCGTCTTGTTCATGGCGAACTTCATGCTGCCGCTGTTCCTGCCGGAGGGCGTGACCTTCAACCAGCTCCTGCGGGCGCTGGTCGGTGTGGCGCTGTTCTCGGCGGCCTACATGGCCGAGGTCATCCGCGGCGGGCTGCAGGCGATCCCGAAGGGGCAGTATGAGGGCGCCGACGCCATGGCGCTCACCTATTGGCAGAAGATGCGGATGATCATCCTGCCGCAGGCGCTGACGCTGGTGATCCCGGGGATCGTCAACACCTTCATCGGCCTCTTCAAGGACACCAGCCTCGTCTACATCATCGGCCTGGCCGACCTTCTGGGCACGGTCCGGCGCGGCTTCAACGATCCCGACTGGATCACCCCCACCACACCGGCGACCGGCCTGGTCTTCGCCGCGTTCATCTACTGGCTGTTCTGCTTCTCCATGTCGCGCTACTCGATCTACACCGAGCGGCGACTGGATACCGGACACAAAAGCTGAAGGAATCTCCCATGGCCGTCGACATCGACACCAAGCCGGGCAATGCAGACCGCATGGCTATCTCCGACGAGATCGCGGTCGAGCTTCTGGGCGTCAACAAGTGGTACGGGGAATTCCACGTGCTGCGTGACATCAACCTGACCGTGCGCCGCGGCGAACGGATCGTCATCTGCGGGCCGTCGGGCTCCGGCAAGTCGACGATGATCCGCTGCATCAACCGGCTGGAGGAACACCAGAAGGGCACCATCACCGTCGACGGGATCGAACTGACCAACGATCTGAAGAAGATCGACGAGGTGCGCCGCGAGGTCGGGATGGTGTTCCAGCACTTCAACCTCTTCCCGCATCTGACGATCCTGGAAAACTGCACGCTGGCGCCGATCTGGGTCCGCAAGATGCCCAAGAA
Source organism: Aurantimonas sp. (assembly GCF_964217435.1). Lineage (NCBI taxonomy): Bacteria > Pseudomonadati > Pseudomonadota > Alphaproteobacteria > Hyphomicrobiales > Aurantimonadaceae > Aurantimonas > Aurantimonas sp. Next base: position 185,807 of record NZ_CAXPJM010000008.1, read on the forward strand.
GAAGGCCGAGGAGGTGGCGATGCACTACCTCTCGCGGGTCAAGATCCCCGAGCAGGCCCACAAATATCCGGGCCAGCTTTCCGGCGGCCAGCAGCAGCGCGTGGCCATCGCCCGCTCGCTGTGTATGAGCCCGAAGATCATGCTGTTCGACGAGCCGACCTCGGCGCTCGATCCCGAGATGATCAAGGAAGTGCTCGACGTCATGGTCGGGCTGGCGGAAGAGGGCATGACGATGCTGTGCGTCACCCACGAGATGGGCTTCGCGCGGCAGGTGGCCAATCGCGTCATCTTCATGGATGCCGGCCAGATCGTCGAACAGAACGAGCCGGAGGCGTTCTTCACCAATCCCGAGCACGAGCGCACCAAGCTCTTCCTGTCGCAGATCCTGCACTAGGACGCTGCCTGACACAGCGCGGCCGGCATCGGCCGCGCTGGAGGCCCATGGAGCAGGGTGGACGGCGCCGGCCTGCCCGTTGCCGCCTGCGTCACGGCAAGGGAACCTCATTGTGATCAGGCCGTTGGTGCATATCTGACCCGAGGGGATGCGCCATTGTCTGAACGATCGAGCGAGGGGCGTGAAGACAAGCGTTCCACTACCTTGTCCCCGACGATCGGCCTCGTCACCAACCAGCATATCGAAGCCGGCCCGCGCTGGGCGGTGATCGGCATCTTCTTCATCCTGTTGTTCGGGGCGCTGTATCTGACGGCGAGCTTCGTCCTGCCGGTCATCATCGCGCTGCTCTTCGCGCTGGTGATGAGCCCGGTGGTGCGGTTCATGCGGCGGCGGCTGAAGATCTGGGAGCCGATCTCGGCCTTCTTCCTCGTCGTCGGCGCGCTGGTGACGATGGTGCTCGGCTTCTACATGCTGAGCGACCCGATCACGAACATCGTCAACGATGCACCGCGCTACGCCGCCGCCGTGGACCAGGAACTGCGCTCGGTGCAGGAGCGGTTCGCCCGGCTGGAGGCGGCGCAGCAGAATGTCGAACAGGCCGCGGGGCGGAATGCGCCCAATGACGGCCAGCCCGACGAGGTCGTCGTCAAGAACCCGGGGCTTCTGGACAATGTGACCACCGCCGCGCCGCAGATCGTCGCTTCTGTGGGCTTCTCGCTGGTCTTCCTGTTCTTCCTCCTGGCATCGGGCGACCTCTTCTACCAGAAGCTCGTCCGTGCCATGCCGACCCTGTCGGACAAGAAGCGGGCGCTCAACATCGCCCACGAGATCGAGCGCGAGCTGTCGCGCTACCTGTTCACGATCACGCTGATCAACGTCACCCTCGGCCTGACCATCGGCACGCTGCTCTGGTGGGTGGGCATGCCGACACCGATCATCTTCGGCGCACTGGCGACGCTGTTGAACTTCATCCCCTATATCGGCGCGCTGATCGGCATGTTCCTCGTCGGCGTCATCGCGCTGGCCGAGTTCGGCAGCCTGTCCAACGCGCTGGCGCCGGTGCTGGTCTATCTCGCCTGCACGACGGTGGAGGGCCAGCTCGTGACGCCGATGATCGTCGGCCGCCGGCTGGAGATGAACGCAGCTGCGGTCTTTCTGTCGGTGGCGTTCTGGGGCTGGATCTGGGGCGTCGTCGGCATGTTCCTGGCCGTGCCGGTGATGGTCGCTCTCAAGGTGCTGGCGAGCTATGTCGAGCCCCTCGGACCCTTCGGCGATTTCCTGTCGGTCGGCTCCAAACGACCGACGAACGACGACGACGACTGACGGGTCTAGCGGCGGGTCGGCCCGTTCCCATCCCATCATTGCGGAAACGAAAAAGGGCGGCCCGAGGGCCGCCCTTTCCTGTCCGGGTGTGAGCGTCCAGCCTAGCGCTGGGCGGTGTTGACCGGCTTGACCAGCGGCGTGATGCGCCGGACGGTGACCCGCCGGTTCTCGCGGTTCTCCGCCTGCGTATCGACCTTCAGGTCCTGCTCGCCATAGCCCTGGGTGACGAGGTTCTCCGGCGGCACGTCGAAATACTGGGTCAGTGCCGTGGCGACGCCGTCGGCGCGCCGGTCGGAGAGGGCGAGATTGGCCCGCTCGCTGCCCACTGCGTCCGTATGGCCTTCGATCAGGAAGGTCTCGTCCGGGTTCTCGGCGATGACCCGTGCGATGGCATCGGCCAGCGCCTGCAGGTCGCCGACTTCCTCCTGGGTGATCTCCGCCGATCCGAAGTTGAAGTTGATCGTGCTGAGATCGATGCGGCGCACCTTGTCCCGCACGCGCTCCGACCGGCGGACCTCGTTGAGGGAGTAGATGCGGTCGACCGTCTCGACGGGCGGGGCGACGATGGTCCGGTAGTAGAGCTCCTCGTCGGGATCCGTCACGTCGACGATGTAGTCCTCGCGCGGGATGCGGAGGTCGAGCGGCGGCAGGTCGGCGCCGACGTCGCTGTAGTAATAGTCGTCCTGACGCTCGTCGTCCTGATACGGATCGTAGAACAGCACGACTTCGCTGCCGTCCGGCATGATGCGCGAGCGGCGCACCACGTCGCCGTAGCGGTTGGTGATCGTGACCACCTGGACGCCGTTCGGGCGGACCACCGTCTCGCGGGTGCGATCGCCGCGCAGGCGGTCGTAGTAACGCTCCTGCGCATCGACCGCGATGCGGTCGTCGTCATTGCCGCGGATGAAATACGCCGCGGCGCCGCCGGCGAGCGCCCCGACGGCGCCGGCACCGACGATCGACAGGATGTCGCGGTTGCCGACGCGGTAGACGACCTCGACGCCCGGCGGCAGTGGCGCCTGCTGGTTGACGGTGGTGTTGTTCACGACGGTGTTGTTGGTGGTCGTGCTGTTGTTGATCACCGTATTGTTCGTCGTGGTGCTGCCGGCACTGCCGTCCGCCGCCGCGGCGTTCGGCGCCTCGATCCGTTCGCCTTCCTCGGCGGTGATCGGGGTCACCTCGACCGGCTCGGCGAGCTGCTGGACGCGGGCATCGCTCGCGGCGACGCCGCCTTCCGGCACGGCCTCGGTCTGGACGGATTCGTCCACTGCTTCGGGCTGCGATTCCGGAGCGGTCGGCTCGGGCTGCGCGGCGGTCTCGGCGGCGGGCTGATCCTCTGCCGCAGGCTGCGCTTCGGTCGCGGGCTGCTCTTCGGCAGCGGGCTGCTCGTTGGCAGCAGGCTGCTCCCCGGTTGCGGCGTCGGCCGGCTGGTCGGGCGACGTTTCCGCCGGCTGTTCGCCGGTGTCGGTCGCGGGCGCAGCGTCATCGGTCGGCGCAGTGATGTCGCCGTCCGTGTTCTCTGGGGCCGCTGACTCAGCAGGTGCGTCCGGCTGGGGCTCGGCGGCCGGCTCGGCCGGCGTGGCGTCGGTATCCTCTGCCGCAGGCGCTTCGGGTGCCACGTCCTCAGGCGCGGCTTCCGCCGCAGGCTCGGACGGGGCTTCGGGTTCGGCGGCGGGCTCCTCTACGGGCGTCTCGGCTGCCGGTTCACTGGCCTGCGGCTCGGCTGCAGGAGCCTCTTCCTCGACGGGGTCCGCCGGGGCTTCGGCCTCGACCGGGGCCGCTTCCTCGGGAGCCGGCTCGGCCTCCGGTGCTTCGGCTTGGGGCTCTTCAGCCTCGGGTTCTTCGGCGGGGGCTTCGGCTGCCGGCTCCGGCGCGACGGGTTCTGCCGGCGCTTCGGCCGGCGGTGCCTCGGGTTCCGGTGCCGGCTCTGCCGGCGGCTCCTCGACGGGGGCGGGCTGCGGCTCGGCGGCGGGCTCCTCGACCGGGGCGGCTTCCTCTACCGGGGCGGGTTCCTGCGCAGCCGGCGCTTCCGGCGCGGGAGCCGCATCCTGCGGTAGCAATTCCTCGGCCTGCGCGACGCGGATGGTTGCCGCCTCCTGTGCGTAAGCGGCGATGGGCCCTGAGAGGGCTGTCGAGGCCGCCAGCGCGGCGACACCGACGAACCTGCCGGTCCTGTTACTTTTCGGCATGTAAATGACCTTTTCGAAACCGTCCCTTGCAGCATTGAGAGGTCGCACGGCCGGTTTCGCGGTCCGGTGCCAGTCCTCCCGCCCGCCATGGCTGCCGGCCTGCTGGCCGGTGCACCCATGTCGAGGCGAGGCAGGAACGTTCCACCGGTGCCGCTGTTCCGCGACGGGCGATGTCCGGCTGATTAATCCCTGGGCGGGCGCCAGTCGTAGAGCCAGGCGAGATCGCCGGCGAGGCTGGCCGCCGAGCGCGATGCCAGCACTGCATTGCGGCCGAGGCTGAGCGGGAACGGCAGGTGATAGACAAAGCGGTGAAAGCCGACCCGCGACCGGACCTTGTCGATCCTTGGCCGACGCTCTGTCTCGTAGCCGCGCAGTGCACCGCTCAAGTCGGCGGCGCGGTCGAGATGGGCGGCGAGCACCGCCGCATCCTCGATTGCCATGGCCGCGCCCTGCGCCGCATAGGGCAGCATGGCGTGGGCCGCATCGCCGATCAGGACCAGGCGGTCATCGAGATGGCGCCAGGGCCGTGCGCCGGGCACCGCTTTCAGCGGCCAGGCGGTGAAGGCGTCGACTGACGCGATCAGGCCGCCGAGCCGCCGGTCCCATTTCGAGAAGCGCGCCGGAAGGTCTGCCGGGTCCGCCGAACCGCCCGCAGGCTCGATGAGGACGAGATTGGTCTCCCGTCCGCCCGCGATGGGGTAGGCGACCGCATGACGCTGCGGGCCCAGCCAGGCTTCGATACCGGCAGGCGGCATGGCGGCGCTGTCGGCAACACGACCGCGCCAGGCGAGGGCGCCTGTTGCCGCGGGTCCGCTTAGGCCGAGGCGCAGGGCCGTGGGCGAGTTCACGCCGTCCGCGGCGATGACCAGCGGCGCCTGCAGGATTTCGGTGCCGCCCGAGCTGATGGCCTCGACGCGCAGATCATCGCCGTCCCGTGCGATGGCGCCGATGTCCCGGCCGAGCTGAAGGTCGATCCGGCTCGAGGCTGCAGCGGCGCGTGCGAGCCAGGCCTGGAGATCGGCGCGGTGAATGGAAAGGTAGGGCGTTCCGTCGGAAGAACTCACCGGCACCGACGCGATCGGACGCCCGGTCCGGGCGGCATGCAGGGTCACCGTTTCGGCGACCGTGCCGCGCGTCTTCAGATCGTCCAGATCGCCGAGACGGGCGAGAACCCGCAGCGCGTTGGGCGACAATTGCAGGCCGGCCCCGACCTCTTCCAGCCGGGGGGCGCGCTCGATGACGATGGAGGGACGATCGCGGCGCGCCAGTTCCAGCGCCATCGTCAGGCCGGCCATGCCGGCACCGATGATGACGACCGGCCGCGTCCGGCCGATGGCGCCTATGTCAGGCGGCCTTCTCTTCGAACTGGCAGCCGGGCGGAATCGTGTCCCAGCCCTTCAGCGAGGAATTGTAGCGGTAGAGGGTCGAGCAATAGCTGCAGACCATCTCACCCTCGTCGCCCATGTCGAGATAGACATGCGGATGGTCGTGCGGCGGGTTGGCGCCGCAGCACATGAATTCGTTGACGCCGACCTCGATCAGATCATGTCCGGCATCGTTCTGGAAATGGGGGATCGTGTGCCCGGCCATTGCGGCTCGCCCTCGGCTCGGTTGCGCTATGGGGCGGACCATAATGGCGCCGGTCGCGAATGAACAGGGGGTGGCGAAACCTCCGTCATGGCTCTAATGCGCCTGTGACGTCCGATCGGAAAAACACGAGAATGGCAGCCATGGACACCTTCACCAGCGACGGTCTGCAACTGGCCTTCACCGATACCGGCGAGCGCGACCGGCCCGCCGTGCTGCTCGTCCACGGCTTCGCCTCGTCGATGCGGGTGAACTGGATCGACACGGGCTGGGTGAAGACCCTGAACGAGGCCGGCTACCGCGTCGTCGCCTTCGACCATCGCGGCCATGGCCAGAGCGCCAAGCCACAGGACGAGGCGGCCTACACACCGCAGAAGATGGCCGGCGACGTGGTCAACCTGCTCGATCATCTCGACATCGGCGAGACCGTGATCTTCGGCTATTCCATGGGCGCGCGCGTGTCGGCCTTCACCGCGCTGGCGGCGCCGGAGCGCATCTCGAGGATCGTCTTCGGCGGTCTCGGCATCGGCCTCGTCGAGGGCGTCGGCGACTGGGACCCGATCGCCGCGGCGTTGCTGGCACCCTCCCTCGACGACGTCACCGATCCGCGCGGGCGCATGTTCCGGGCCTTTGCCGACCGCACCCGCAGCGACCGGCACGCGCTGGCCGCCTGCATCTCCACCTCGCGGCAGGAACTGACCGAGGCGGAGGTCGGGCAGATCGCCCAGCCGACATTGATCGGCGTCGGCACCACCGACGACATTGCCGGTTCGCCCGACGCGCTCGCCGCGCTGATGCCGAATGCCCGGGTCTTCGCCATCGACGGCCGGGATCACATGCTCTCTGTCGGCGACCGCACCTTCAAGGCGGAGGTCCTGCGCTTCCTGGGCGAAGCCGCGTGACCACGCGCCGTGTGGAATGGGCGGGGGCCGGCGGACATCGTCTCGCCGGCGACCGTCCGGTGGCGGACGGCCATCCGGTGCTGCTGCTGCATGGCGGCGGGCAGACACGGCAGGCCTGGTCGCATGTCGCCGGCCGGATGGCCGGGCGCGGCCTGTCGCCGATCGCCGTCGACCAGCGCGGCCACGGCGACAGCGAATGGATCGCCGGCGGTGGCTACAGCTTCTTCGATTTCGGCGCGGATGCCAGCGCGCTGGCGGATGCGATAGCTCGTGAGACCGGGGCAAAGCCGGTGGCGGTCGGCGCGTCGCTGGGTGGCATTGCCAGCCTGCTGGCGCAGGGCGAGGCTGACCGCTTCGCCGCGCTGATCCTCGTCGACGTGACGCCGAGCCTCAACGAGGACGGTGTCGCCCGTGTCCATCGCTTCATGACCGACCGGCTAGCCGACGGCTTCGCCAGCCTCGAGGAAGCGGCTGAGGCGGTCGCCGCCTATCTGCCCAACCGGCGGCCTTCGGGCTCGTCGAAGGGCCTGGCCAAGAACCTGCGTTGTTCGACTGATGGCCGCTATCGCTGGCACTGGGACCCGGCATTCATCGACGGGCCGAACAGCGTTGCCATGCGCCGGGACGCGGCGCGCACTGCGATGATTGCTGCCGCGCAGGCGCTGACCATTCCGACGCTTCTGGTGCGCGGCGGCCGCTCGGACATGGTCACGAGCGCCGAGATCGACGAATTCCGCGCCCTCGTCCCTGCGGCCGAGTTTGTCGACATCGCCGGCGCGGGGCATATGGTGGCGGGCGATCGCAACGACGTGTTCGGCGATGCGATCCTCGATTTTCTCACCCGGCACGGCTTTGCAACGCCGGCTGGCTGAGGCGCGCACCGAGCCCCCCGCGCGGACCGATCGCGGCGGCGGGACGCAGCGTTCCGCCGCCGCGGCGTCCCCGGACGGCCGCGCGCGCCGATCTTTGACACTGACAAGGCGCCGTTTCGGCGCATCCCGACCGGGAGACTTCCATGAGCAGCATGAGCTCGCATTCCCACGAGACCCTTCAGGCCGTCGATCCGATCTGGGCCCAGGTCCGGCTGGAGGCGGAGGACGTCGCGGCGCGTGAACCGGTTCTGTCCGGATTCGTCTATCCGACGATCATCAACCAGCGCAGCCTGGAGGCGGCGCTGATTCATCGCGTCTCGCAGCGGCTGGACCATCCGGATCTGCCGGCGGTCACCATCGCCCAGGCCTTCGCCGACATGCTGGATGCCGACGAGAGCTTCCGCGCGACGCTCAGGACCGACATCCAGGCGGTTTACGACCGCGATCCGGCATGCGAGCGCTATCTTGAGCCGCTGCTCTACTTCAAGGGCTTCCACGCCATCCAGACGCACCGGCTGGCCCACTGGCTGTGGAACGCCGGGCGGCGCGACTTCGCGCTCTATCTGCAGGCGCGCTCGTCGGCGGTCTTCCAGACCGACATCCATCCGGCCTCGCGCATGGGGCGCGGGATCTTCCTCGATCACGCGACGGGGCTGGTCGTCGGCTTCACCGCCGTGATAGGCGACAACGTCTCGATTCTTCAGGACGTCACGCTCGGTGGCACCGGCAAGGAATTCGGCGACCGCCATCCGAAGATCGGCAGCGGCGTCCTGATCGGGGCAGGTGCGAAGATCCTCGGCAATATCCGCGTCGGCGAATGCTCGAAGATCGCGTCGGGTTCGGTGGTGCTGAAGGAAGTGCCGCCGCATACCACTGTGGCCGGCATTCCCGCGCGGGTCATCGGATCGGCCGGCGATTGCGACGAGCCGGCCCGGGCGATGGACCAGTGCTTCGAACGGAACGACTGAGCGGCGTCCGAGGATTGAAACGAGTGACCGGCGCCTAGCTACAGGCGTCCCAGACGATCCAGGAGAATGCTGTGAAGCCCGACGAAATCCGCAAGCTCGAAGCCTACCTCAGGAGCAGCTTCAAGACCGCCGACATCAAGGTCCGCGCGCTGCCGAAGAGTGCCGACTCGGCGGAAGTCTATCTCAACGACGAATTCGTCGGACTGCTCGCGAAGGATACCGAGGAGGGCGAATTGTCCTACCACCTCACCATGACGATCCTGGACATCGACCTCGAGTAGACGTCCCGTCGATTCGACCCGGCAAACGAAAGAGCCGGCCGTGAAAACGGCCGGCTCTTTTCGTATCTGTCAGGCCTCGCGCCGGGCTCGCCTCAGCGAACGCTGCCGACCAGAAGGTTGCGGTCGTCGGCGATGGCCACCCATTTGCCGGCGTTCCGCTCGGACTGGCGCTTGAGATACTGGTAGTCGGTGTCGGTCCACGCCAGAACGCGGTCGTCGAGATTGTCGAGAACGTAGTCGCCCTGGTCGGTGCGCACGGTCAGCACCGCATGGCCTTCGCCGTTGGGCTGGCGCACCACGGTGATCAGCACCGCCGAGCTCGGAATGCCGGCCCGCTCCAGCATGTACTGCTTGAGCAGAACGAAGTCTTCGCAATCGCCCTGAACGGTCGGATAGGACCAGAGCTCCGGCACGCCGTGCATTTCCGCGTCGGTGCGCGGGAAGATGTTGGTGTTGACCGCCGTATTGATCTCGACGATCTGCGCCCAGACTTCGCGGGTCAGCTTGACCACTGCGACCGAGGCGTTGCGGGTACAGGTGCTGGGATAGCTCTTGCAGAACTCGTAATGGCCGACCGGCTGGGAGGTCTGGCTGGTCGTGGCCATGGCGGGGGCCGCTGCGGCGTTCGTCGTCCCCGCGCCCATGGCGAGGAGGAACCCTGCTGCGATCGCGACCTGCTTGATGACGTTCTGCATGTGCTTTCTCCTCGTTCGTGAGGAGACAATGCGCGTTCAATTTTACTTTGAAGCGAAATGTAGTCACCGCATTTGCATCGAATTTTAGGCGGTTTGTTACAGGATATACTTTCGCGATGTTGAAGCCGTCAGGCCAAATTGCAGCGTCGTCGTTTGCCTTTCGGCAACCACGCTGGCGGGGCCGGGAACTCGCGGGGGCGCGTCAGGGTGGCGGACAGTGGGGTGGCTGCGCCCGGGACGGGTCGCTAGGTGCCGGGCCCGTCGGAGCTTTCGATCGTGGGATCTGCACGGGAAAGCCGGAATCCGAGGGGATTGCGGGCGGGGCAGCACTGGTTGCGAGCTGCAACGCCGACGCCGCGCTGTGGATGACGAACCAGTTGCCGGACGTGAGCACCGCGCCCGGTGTGTGCCTGTTGGCGACGACCCTGTAGCGGCGGCACCAGGCCGTTCGCTGGCGCCCCGGCGCCTTCGGGTGTGGCCTCAGCTCTTAACGGAGCGCGGCATGGCGCTTTCGCCCGCCAAAAAAACTTCGGCCACGGGCGAAAAAATCGTCCGTGGCCGAAGATGTATCGGGAGCCGCCGCCGGGTGGCGGCCGCCTGTTCGTCTGGATCAGGCGTCGAAGCGGCCCGAGGCATGGGCCAGCATCGTGTAGACCTTGCCGGTGTCCGAGGTGAGGTAGGTCCGGCTGCGGGCATTGTCCGGGTCGCTCTTGGCGATGTCGGCCAGAAGCGTCTCGAAATCGCCGATATAGCGATCGACCGCGGCACGGAACTCGGTGTCCCGCTGATATTTGCGCCGGATCTCGTCGAAGGTCTGCTGCCCCTTCATCGTGTAGAGGCGGCGGGTGAAGACGTTGCGCTCACCCTTGCGATAGCGCTCCCACAATTCGATCGACGCCTTGTGGTCGATTGCCCGGGCGATATCCACCGACAGCGAGTTCAGGGATTCCACCACATGGTCCGGCGAACGGCCTTCCGGCGCCGTCGGGTTGCGGTCCTGGCTCGCGGCAGGCGCTGCCGGCTGGACGGGAGCGTTGTCGTCCTCATCCTGCGACGCGCGGCGCAGAAGGTCGGAGACCCAGCCGCCGGGCTCGCCGGTTCCGCGATCGGCGGCCGGCTCGCTGCGCGCAGCGCCCGGTGCCGGTGCGGCGGGACGGGCCGGAGCACGCAGCGGTGCCGCGGGCGTGCGCTGCTGTGCCGGTGCCGGTGCGGGACGGGCCGGGGCCTCGCTCCGCGGCTCGGCGGCCGGAGCCTGTGCACGCGGCGGCGTGTCGTAGTTCGAGCCACGCAGATCATGCGCCAAATTGCCGTCGGTCATGAAGGACGCAGCGATCTGGTCCTCCACATCCTGCTCTTCCTCGGCGGTGAACACCGGGGCATCGGGCTGGCGCGCCACGGCGGCCGCTGCCGACTGCCGCGGTGCGGACTGGCTGTAGCTCGGCGGCGCGGTCCGGGCCCGCGGCTCGGCGGGTGCCTGGCTCCGCTCGGGACCACGGCTCGACACGTCGAAGGCACGGCCCGAATGCGAGACGACATCCGACAGGTCGCGCAGGGCGCGAATCTGGTCGGCGACGGCACGGCGCATGGCCTCGGTGCTCTCGCGCGCCTCGTCCGGCAGCTCGAACACGCCGCGCTTGATGTCGGCGCGCGCCGTTTCCAGCTCCTGGCGGATTTCCTCGGCAGTGCGACGGATCTCCGCGGTCGCGCCGTCGAAGCGCGCGCTGGCGTCCTCGATGACCGACTGGATCGCCTGACGCATCGCCTCGGCCGTGGCGCGGGAGCGCTCCTCGGTGGTCTGCAGCTGACGGTCCGCCTCGACCAGCGTCTCGCCCATCTCGGTCGACAGACGCGAGGAGATGAGGCGCGAACGCTGCTCGGTGCGATCGAACAGGCCGCCCATCAGTTCCTCGAAGGAATGGAGCAGCGAGCCGATCTCCTCGGAGCGCTTGACGAGACCTGCCGACAGTTCCTCGATGCCGCCATGGCCGGCTTCCAGGGTCGCGCGGAGGTTGGCTTCGCCGGTCTCGATGAGGCGAACTGCCTCGCCGAGAACCGTTCCGTGATCCTGGAAGCGGTCGGCGATCGCCGAGACCTTGGAGAAGGCCGTCATGGACAGCTTGTCGAGGCGTTCGACATTGCTCTCCAGAAGGCGCGAGGACAGCGAGATCGAGTTGGACGCTTCCTCGGTCTCCTGGCTGAAGCGGGCGCCGGATTCGCGCAGCGTCTGATCGATCGCGCCGAGGTTCTCGACGGCCTCGTCGACCAGCCCGCGCAGCGAGCCGCTGGTCTGGGACAGCCGGCCGACCAGCGAACCGATCTCCTGCTGCAGGCTGTCGCGGATGTCGGACACGGCGCCGACGGCGCTGGCGGTCTTCTCCTCGAAGCTGCCGATGATGTCGCCCGACGAGCGGTTGAGGGTTTCCACCACTTCGCTCGCACGGCGGCCGAGGGCCGAGACCAGCGCGGCATTTTCGCTGCGCAGCTTGTCGGACGCGTCGCGCGTCGTCGTCTCGATCATCCGGGCGAGTTCGGTGCCGTTCTCGCCGAGGCGCTCGAACACTGGCCGGGCTTCCTCGTCGAGGATGCGGCTGATCTCGGCGCTGCGCGAGCTGAGCAGGGTCGCGAGGGTACGGGTCCGCTCGTCGATATCCTCGCCCATGACACGGGCCCGGGCCGCGATAATGCGGTCGGCCTCGCCCATGCGCGTCGACAGGTCCTGGCCCAGCGAGCCGGCACTGTCGAGAAGCTCCTGGCGGGCCCGCTCGGTCTCGAGCTGGATCGCGGCGGAGATCGACGCGAACTGGCTGGCCAGTTCACCGCCCTGGGCGAGCATCAGCTCGCGGGCGCTTTCGGCATCGCGGCTGAGGGTCTGGGAGGCGTTGTCGACATCGCCGCGCAGCTGCGTGGCCACGGCGTAGACGCCGTCGCGCATCGACTGCGAGGCATTGGCCAGCTCGTCGCGGATGAGGCGGGTCGCCTCTTCGAGTTCGCCGCGCAGGGCGTTGCTGGCCAGCATCTCCGATAGCTGGGTCGTGACACCGCCAAGCTCTTCGCTGAAGCGCTCGGCACGCTCTTCCAGGGTCGCGGCGACGCGTTCGGTCTCGCCGCGGATCTGGTAGGAGGCGCCCGAGAGGCGGCGGGTGAAGCCTTCGGTGTTCTCGCGCAGCGCCACTTCGGCCGCTTCGGTCATCTCGCGCATGCGCGCCGTGGCCGCCTCGACCTGCTCGGCGATCGCGCCGGCATCGGAGACGAAGCGCTGGCGGCTTTCGTCGCCGGCCGAGCGGATCTGTTCGCTGGCCTCGCCGAACTGGGCGGCGAAGTCGCGGGTGTTGCGCTCGAACTCGCTGGCAATGGTGGTGGTGATGCCCGAGAGGCTGTCGGCCAGCGCAACGCGCTGCCCCGCCAGGCTCTCGCGGACCTCTTCGGTCTCGCTGCGCAGGGTGCCCGAGATCTCGGTGATCGAGCGGGCGAGCTCCTCCGCCTCGGTGGCGAAGCGCGAACGTGACTGCTCCGACAGGGAGCGGATGACCTCGGCGGCGCCGCTGATGTTCTCGGCGATCCGGCCACCTTCGCCGACCAGCGTGGTGCTGGCTTCGGCCGCGCGTCCCGCCAGATCGTCGGCGAGCGATGACAGCCGTTCGGCCAGACGATCGGCCTCGCCGGCAATGCGCAGACGGGCTTCCTCGCCGGAGGCCTGGAACAGGCGGTCGATGCCGGAGACGCTCTCGGCGATCTTCGCGGTTTCGCCTTCGAGGCCTTCGCGGGCCTGCCTGGCTTCAAGGCTCATGGCCGTGGTCGCCTCGGCGATCGCATGGCGCAGCGAGTCGGCGATCTTGGCCGTCGAGGTGTTGAGGGTGCGTTCGACATTGCCGAGGCCGCGCTCCAGTGCCGACGAGATGGCGTCGGAGCGCTGGTCGATGGCGCCGGTCAGGTTGCTGGAACCCGATTCCAGCGCGCTGAGCAGGTCGTCGCGGCGCGCTTCCAGCGAGGTCGAAACGTCGCCGACGCTCTGCTCGATGGCCCGGCGGACGTCGTCGGCCCGGTCGCCCAGGGTCGCCGAGGCCGAGCGTGCGGCCTCCTCGACGATCGAGGCGAGGCTGTCGCGCCGCTCTTCGAGGGCTGCCGACAGCCGCATGTCGGCTTCGAACAGGGCTTCGGTCATGCCGTTGACGCGCTCTTCGATCGCCGCGGCGATCGAGGTGCGGCCGGCTTCGAATTCCTGGCTGATCCGCGCGGTGCGCTCGTCGAGGCCGTCGAGGATCGAGTTCTGCGAGCCGTCGACCATGCCATGGATGGCGGCCATCCGCTCGTCGAGCCCGTCGATGAGGACGGTGCGGGCTTCCTCCAGCAATCCGCGCATGGCGGCGGTGCGGGCATCAAGGCCCTCGGTGACGCGCATGACGCGCTCGTTGACTTCCTCGTTCAGCGTGGAGGTGCGGCCGTCGAGTTCGCCGATCAGGCTGTCGCGGCCTTCCTGCATAACGGTGCGGATCCGGTCGAAGCGGCCGTCCAGGCTCTGGCCCAGCGACGCCTCGACTGATTCGGCCGCGCTGCGCAGATGGCTGGTGCGCTCTTCGAGCCCTTCCACGACCATCGACAGGGCATTCTCGATCGCGACGAGCTGCGCGCCGGCATTGATGGCGATGTCGTCGCCGAAGGACTGGGTCCGATCGGCCATTTCCTGGCGCAGGCGCTCGGTCTGGCTGTCGACGTCGCCGACGATCGCGGTGCGCGATTCCTCGACCACGTTGCGCAGGGCCTGAACCCGCTCGGAGAGGTCGTCTGCCACCTGACGGACGGCGTCGTCGAACCCGCCGGTGATGCCGGCAATGCGCTCGTCGAGCGCCGAGAGAAGGGCGCCGTGGGTTTCCTCCGACAGCGAGCGCAGGACGCTGGTGCGCTCGTCGAGTGTGGTGCGGATGGCGGCGTGACGGTCGTCGAGACCGGCGAGCAGGGCATCCTGTGCGCTTGCCATCTGGGTCTGGTTGGCGGCGATGCGATCGGCGAGGCCGGCGGTCAAATTGCCGGTCCGGGCGTCGATGTCGCCGATCAGGCGGCCGCCCTGTTCCTCCAGCCCGCTGATGAAGCGGACGGATTCCGACTGCAGCGACTGGTGGAAGCGGCCGACCCGGTCGGCCAGAAGGCTGGCGATGGCGTCGATGCGCTGGTCGAGCCCGTTGACCAGGCCGTCACGGCTGTCGGCGACCAGGCTCTCGATGGCCTCGCGGCGCTCGTCGAGGAGACGGGCCATTTCGCGGGTCTTCTCGTCGACGCCCTCGGCCATGGCGCCCTGGGCGCTGCCGACGAGGCTTTCCATCTTGGCAACGGTCGCCTCGATGGCCTGGGTGAGCGAGGCTCCGCGATCGTCCAGGCTGCCGATGAGACTCTGCTGGGAGAAGGCGAAGGCGGCTTCGATATCCTCGCTATGGTCGGCAATGCTCTTCTCGATGGCGCCGACGCGCCCGTCGAGGGCCGCGCGCAGGCCTTCGGCGCTGCGTTCGACCATGGCCTCGATCTCCTCGCGGCGCTGCCCGAGCAGTTCCTCGAGGCGCGCGGCGGTCCGCTCGAGCGCGGCATCCATTTCGCCGGCCCGCGCCTGGATGTTCTCTACGCGGCTGTCGCTGGCGAGATCGAAGGCGAGAAGGCGATCGTCGAGCGTTCCGGCAAGCATGCCGGCGCGTTCGTCCATGATGGCGTTGAGGCCCGCAATGCGCTCGTCGAAGAGGGTGCGGAGCTGGCCGGTGCGTTCCTCCAGCGCCGACTGGCTGAGCGTCACGGCGTCACCGGCGCGCATCGTCAGTTCGGTATGGCCGCGCTCGAAGGCTTCCATGATCTCGCGCGAGCGCTCGGCAAGGGCGCCGGCAAACTCCTGCGAGCGTTCGGCCAGCACCTGCGAAACGCGGTCGGTCGACCGGTCGACGGCCTCGGCCCGCGCCTCGATGGTGGCAACCAGCGAACCGCCGGTCTCGGTCAGCGTGTGATCGATCGCCGCCAGGCGGCTGTCGAGATCGCCGAGGGTGCGGCTGGACGTGTCGGACAGCATCCGCGCCGCCTGTTCCGTGCGCTCGCCGAGGCTCGATTCCAGCGTCTGCAGGAAGCGGCCGGATTCCTCTTCGAGCCGGTCGCGGCGGCTGTCGATGTCCTCGGTCAGGCTGGACAGGAAGAGACCGTTCTTCTCGCCGATCTCGCGCATGCGGGTCTCGAACGCTTCGTCGAGGCTCGCCAGGAAGGTCTGGCTGTCCATCGCGAGCCCGAGCGAACGGTCGTCGAGAATGCTGGTGAGGTCGGCGAGGAACTTCTCGCTCTCGCCGGCGACCGCTTCGCCGCGCGCCTTAAGGAGGCCGGTGACCGCATCGCCCGATGCGGACAGGCGGGCGGTGATGTCGTTGCCGACGTCGGACAGACGGTCGACGAAGCCGTTCGAGCGCTCGTCGATCTCGCGCAGGCGTTCCTCGAACGCGCCGTCGAGGCTGGACAGGAAGGTCTCGCCGTTCATGGCGATGCCGATGGCGCGGTCGTCGAGAACGCCGGTGAGGTCGGCGAGGAACTTCTCGCTCTCGCCGGCGACCGCGTCGCCCTGCGCCTTGAGGAGGCCGGTGACCGCGTCGCCCGAGGCGGAGAGGCGGGCAGTGATGTCATTGCCAACGTCGGACAGGCGGTTGACGAAGCCGTTGGAGCGCTCGTCGATCTCGCGCAGGCGCTCCTCGAAGGCGCCGTCGAGGCTGGACAGGAAGGTCTCACCATTCATGGCGATGCCGATGGCGCGATCATCGAGAACACCGGTGAGATCGGCGAGGAACTTCTCGCTCTCGCCGGCAACCGCTTCGCCGCGGGCCTTGAGGAGACCGGTGACCGCGTCACCGGAGGCGGACAGGCGGGCGGTGATGTCGTTGCCGACATCGGAGAGGCGGCCGACGAAGCCGTTGGAGCGCTCGTCGATCTCGCGCAGGCGTTCCTCGAAGGCGCCGTCGAGGCTGGACAGGAAGGTCTCGCCATTCATGGCGATGCCGATGGCGCGGTCGTCGAGAACGCCGGTCAGGTCGGTGAGGAATTTCTCGCTGTCACCCGCCAGCGTGTCGCCGCGCGTCTGCAGCAGGCCGGAGATCGCTTCGCCGGCGACGGAGATGCGCTCGATCAGGTTGCGGCTGCGGTCGTCGAGATCGGCCGTGCGCAGTTCGATTAGTCGGGCAACCTCGTCGCCGCTCTCGCTCAGACGGCTGGTCGCGTCGTCAGCGCTCTTGGTGATGCGCGCGATCAGGCTGTCGCTGTCTTTCGCCAGGCTTTCCCGTGCGTTGCGGGTGTGTTCGTCCACCAGGCTGACGAACTCGTCGCTGCGCCGGGTGTAGTCGCGGGCGAGGGCGTCGCCGCGCTCATCGAGCAGCGTGGTGAAGCGGCGGGAAGCGTCCTCGATCCGCGACAGGATATGGTCGGAGGCGCCATCGACATCCTCGACGAGGCGCTGATGCGAGCCGACGACGGCCGAGCGCAGGCGCTCGGCATGGGACAGCATCGCGTCGCGCTCGGCGCCGAGATCGTTGACGAGGCCGCGGATCTTGGCCTCGTTGTCGGCATAGGCGCGCTCCAGCGAGCTCACCTCGTTGTGGACGACATTCTCCAGCTCGGCGGTGCGCGCCAAAGCGCGCTCGACGCCTTCGCCGAGGGCGGCGACCTCGCGGCGCACGGCCTGGCCGACGCTCATGACGCGCTCGGTGGCGATGGATTCCGGCTCGGCCAGTCGCAGGGCGACTTCCGCCATGGACCGGCTCATCAGGCGCATGTCGGCCGACCGGCGGACCATCACGGCGAAGGCCATGATCAGCAGCACCGGAATGACCAGCACGGCGGCCATGACCGCCAGTTCCGACTGGCGGAACGGGTCGGCAATGCCATCCGACAGGGTCGCGATGTCCGAGCCGTAGAGATCGTAGCTGATATAGCCGACGATGCCGACCCAGGCGGCCGAGACGGCGGCGCCGATCCAGACCGGCAGCATCGAGGCGCGACGGCTGAGGAGGGCGTCGGCCATCACCGAGGTGCGGCGCTCCTCGTCATTGGCTGCGGGCTGGGAATAGGCGCGGGGCGCTTCGCTCGGCTCGGGCCGGCGCTCGGCGGTTTCGGGGCGCGGCGCGGCCTGCGCGGCCGGACGTTCGCGGGCCGGAGCGGCGGCCGGGCTTGGCTGCGGCGACGGCGCTGCCTTCTGGCGCGGCAGGTCGGCGGCAGGCTGGCGGGCCGGGCGCGATGCGGCCGGCGGTGCCTGGCGGGGCGTGGGGGCAGGGCTGCGCCGGGGGGCCGGGCGGGCCGTATGCGGCTCGTACTCGGTCTCGGTGCGCGGCGCCTGCTCCTCGGTCGGCGTGTCGAACGCGACGAAATCGGCCAGCGAGGCGCGGCGCACACCCGTCGCGGGCCTGGCCTCGGCGCTCTCGGTCCTCAGCTCGCCCGCGGTCTCGCTGATCTGCCGTTCGAAATCATCGAAGGAGAACTCGACATCGGTGCGGTCGGCGGCGGAGGGTTGGTCGAGCTGTCCCGAAGCGACTGTCGCGCCATCGTCGGAACCGGCCTCGAAATCCTCACGCAGGGCTTCCTCGATCTCGTTGACCGTATCGTCTGAAAGCTGGTCGATGGATTTGGTCTGGGACATTTCCGTCGCGCCTCAATACTCGTTACTCTGGACCCGCTCGGCATATGGGCCACCGAAGCGGCGACAGGTTTTCAGGCCTCGCCGAATTCGGACGCAGTCAACCGTCAACACCCGGCCAGAGGCCATCGGACAGTTTCGCACGATTGATGCTAGTTAGCGACCGCGTCGAAAGAAACCGTAAAAGGGCCCGATCCCTACAAGTTTAAACATAAGGTTAACGATAAACCGAAATTCCCGCCGGGCCCGCTGGAGTCCAATTCTAGGCCGACATGGCACATCTGCAACGCTTTGGGGCAGGTTCCGGTCAGCGCGCTTAACGCTTCCTCCATTCCGGCGGCGGATGATCGAAGCTGCGTCCAGGACGGAGCTCGATGTTACGAGCTCCGGACCGCATCGCTCGATTGTTCGGATGGTCCCATGGTCTCGCTTGCGCATTCACTTCCCGACGATGCCTTCACCCCGGCAGGCGAGGGCGCCCTGCGCTCACCCTCCGGTCAGCGGCCCATCGATCTGGTGCATCTCGCCCGGCAGACGGCCGGCGATCGCAGCCTGGAGCGGGAGGTGCTCGGGCTGTTCGTGCGGCACCTGCAACTGGTCGGCGTCCGGCTGGAGACCGCCGGCGGGCTGGAGCTGCGGCAGATCGCCCATACGCTGAAGGGAGCGTGCCGCAATGTCGGGGCGTTTCCGCTGGCGGACGCCGCCGAGGCGAGCGAGCGATCGGGCTTCGACGCGGCCAGTCTGGCGGCGCTTCGGGCCGAAGTGGACGAGACGCTCGGCTTCGTCACGCGCCTCGCACGATAGGTCGCCGGCCTCCGGCCGAGCGGCGCAGCGGCACCGCGACCGGTTGACTTCCGACCCGTGCGAACTCTAACCAAGCGCGACCATCAGCGGCGGCGCAGGCCATGCCCGTCCGGCCCTCGCCACGACGCGCCCGCCGCCGACCCGACCCCGCAAGCCGAAAGCCTCATTCATGCCCAAGCTCGTTTTCCTCACCCCGGAGGGTGAACGCTTTGAGATCGATGCGCCGAACGGCACCACCGCCATGGAGAACGCGGTCAAGCACGACGTGCCCGGCATCGAGGCCGAATGCGGCGGTGCTTGCGCCTGCGCCACCTGCCACGTCTATGTGGACGAGGCCTGGACGGCGAAGACCGGCGAGCCGGAGCCGATGGAGGAGGACATGCTGGACTTCGCCTACGAACCGCAGCCGAATTCCCGTCTCTCCTGCCAGATCAAGATGCGCGACGATCTGGACGGTCTCGTCCTGACGGTCCCGGCGCAGCAGGCCTGATCACCACCTTCGCGGCATTGCGGCCGGCGCGCCGGACGCGGCCGCATGTTCAGACTCGATAAGGGCTCGCGGCTTCGTGGTCGCGGGCCCTTATCGTGATCGCCTGTCCAAGATCGGTTGAGCCGGTCCGGCGTGCGGTCAGCGCCGGTAGTCCGATACGGCCCGGCTGAGTGCCCGGCGCAGGCGAAAATTGACCTCGCGTCCCTCGATGGTGTCGAACTCGACCTGGGCCCGCTCGTGGCCGGCGAGATAGCGCTGGGTCACCTGGTTCACCAGCGCCTCCATCCGGGCGCAGCTCGGCTCGGGCCGCAAATTGCGCAGCGCCATCTCCATGCGCTTCAGCCAGCTCTTGGCGATGTCTGCATGATGCTTCTCGTGGCGCTCGATATCCGATTCCAGCGTTCGCCAGATCAGGATCGTCTCCGGCGCGACACCGCGGGGCGGCGCCCATTTCGGCAGAAGCATGTTGAGCGTCAGCTTCACATTGGCCATGTCGACGGCGCAGCCTTCCGAGACGCGCTTGTAGGTGACGTGTCCGTCGAACTTCACCTCCGTCGCGCCGGGATGGCGCAGTCCGGTTTCGGCGACGAAGGGACCGCGGCGATTGAGATCGCGATCGAGCTCCGCCAGCGTCGTGCCGCGGATGGCGAAGTAGCGCGTCGTCTCGTCCAGTGTCTCGGCCGTTGCCGACGCGCCCGCAAGGACGGCGAGGCCGGCCAGCAGTAAGATTGCCCTACGCGTCATCTCTTCCTCACCATGTCGAAGGTCGCCGTCCGTCCACGCTAACCGTTTGGCGCGGCGACACAAGTCTCTTGCCTGCGGGGGGGGCGCGACGGATGCGCGCCCGTCGTTCCGTCCGGGAGGTTGACAATCTGGAACAAACGAGAACATATGAGGAACACAGAACATAGGAGGAACATCATGCTCGATATCGCCAAGGACCTGTTGTCGCTCGCCGTCGTGTCCGGTTTCGTATTCAGCCTCAGCCTTCTCGTTCATGTGGTGTAGCCACCGCTTTCCTGTGCACCGTTGCGGCTCGGCGGTTTCCTCCGGCGGCCACTCGGCCTAGTCGTTGGGTTGCCTTGACGGGGGATGGCCAATTGCCAGCGCCGGGAGGCGGAGCCGGCCGCGGTGGATGGCCAGCTCGGGAATGATGGAGCAGCAGCATGGCGTCGGATACCAAACCCAAATTCGTCCATCTGCGGGTCCACAGCGCCTTCTCCCTGCTCGAAGGCGCGCTGAAGCTCGACCAGATCATCAAGTTCGCAAAGGGTGACGACGCGCCGGCGATCGGCATCTGCGACACCAACAATCTGTTCGGCGCCCTGGAGTTTTCCGAGAAGGCGTCGAAAGCCGGCATCCAGCCGATCACCGGCTGCCAGATCGATGTCGAGTTCTCCGATTGCGAGGAAAGCCGGGGCGGGCGCCGCGAACGAAGCCTGTCCTCGATCGCGGCGCTGGTGCTGATCGCGGCGACGGAAGCCGGTTACGCCAATCTCGTGGAGATCGTCTCGCTCGCCTATCTCGGGCATGCCGACAATCCGCGCCCGCATGTGCTGTTCGAATGGCTGGAAACGCGGTCCGAGGGAATCATCGCCCTGACCGGCGGCCCGCTCGGTCCGATCGGGGCTGCCATCGCGGCGGACCGGGCCGATCTCGCCCGCAGCCGCATGGAGCGGATGGTGCCGGTCTTCGGCGACCGGCTCTATGTCGAGCTGCAACGCCACGAGGGGCGCAGCCGCAAGGTCGAGGCGGACACGCTGCAACTCGCCTACGACATGGCGCTGCCGCTGGTCGCGACGAACGAACCCTTCTTCCTGAAGGCCGACGATTTCGAAGCCCATGACGCCCTGATCGCCGTCGCCAGCAACCGTCTGGTCAGCCAGGAAGACCGGCGCCGGCTGTCGCGCGATCACAGCCTGAAGTCCCAGAACGAGATGTCGGTGCTGTTCGCCGACCTGCCCGAAGCCCTGCACAACACGGTCGAGATCGCCCAGCGCTGCAGTTACCGGCCGCGGACTCGTGCGCCGATCCTGCCGCGCTTTGCCGGCGCCGATGCCGACGCGGCGGAAGCCGAGGCGGCCGAGGTCGCCGAATTGCGGCGCCA
Source organism: Aurantimonas sp. (assembly GCF_964217435.1). Lineage (NCBI taxonomy): Bacteria > Pseudomonadati > Pseudomonadota > Alphaproteobacteria > Hyphomicrobiales > Aurantimonadaceae > Aurantimonas > Aurantimonas sp. Next base: position 207,054 of record NZ_CAXPJM010000008.1, read on the forward strand.
GGCCATCGAGGGGCTGGAGGCGCGGCTTGCCGCGCACGGGCTGGCGCCCGGCGAGACCGCCGAAAGCTACCGCGAGCGGCTGGAATTCGAGCTGTCGATCATCGAGCGGATGAAGTTCCCGGGCTACTTCCTGATCGTTGCCGACTTCATCAAATGGGCCAAGGCGCAGGGCATTCCCGTCGGTCCCGGTCGTGGTTCGGGCGCGGGCTCGCTGGTCGCCTATGCGCTGACGGTCACCGACCTCGATCCGCTGCGCTTCTCGCTGCTGTTCGAGCGCTTCCTCAATCCCGAACGCGTCTCGATGCCCGACTTCGACATCGACTTCTGCCAGGACCGGCGCGAGGAGGTGATCCGCTACGTCCAGGAGAAGTACGGGCGCGAGCAGGTCGGCCAGATCATCACATTCGGAACGCTGCAGGCGCGCGCCGTGCTGCGCGACGTCGGCCGCGTGCTCGAAATGTCCTACGGCCAGGTCGACAAGCTCTGCAAGCTGGTGCCGCAGAACCCGGCCAATCCGGTGACGCTGGCGCAGGCCCTGGTGGAGGAGCCGCGTCTCCAGGAGGCGCGCGAGAAGGAAGAGATCGTCGACCGGCTGATCTCGATCGCGCTGAAGCTCGAAGGGCTCTACCGCCACGCCTCGACCCATGCGGCGGGTATCGTGATCGGCGACCGGCCGCTGTCGCAGCTCGTGCCGATGTACCGCGATCCACGCTCGGACATGCCGGTCACCCAGTTCAACATGAAATGGGTCGAGCCGGCCGGGCTGGTGAAGTTCGACTTTCTCGGCCTGAAGACCCTGACGGTGCTGCAGAAGGCGGTCGAGCTGATCGCCCGCACCGGGCCGACCATCGATCTGTCGGCCATCCCGCTGGACGACGCCAGGACCTACGAGATGATGACCCGCGGCGAGACCGTGGGCGTGTTCCAGGTGGAATCGGTCGGCATGCGCAAGGCGCTGATCGGCATGCGCCCGGACCGGTTCGAGGACATCATCGCGCTGGTGGCGCTCTATCGGCCCGGCCCGATGGAGAACATTCCGACCTACAATGCGCGCAAGCACGGCGAGGAAGAGCCGGACTTCATCCACGACAAGATCGCGCCGATTCTGAAGGAGACCCAGGGCGTCATCATCTACCAGGAACAGGTGATGCAGATCGCCCAGGTCCTGTCGGGATACTCGCTCGGCGAAGCCGATCTCCTGCGCCGCGCCATGGGCAAGAAGATCCGCGCCGAGATGGACAAGCAGCGCGTCCGCTTCGTCGAGGGCGCGGTCGCCAACGGCCTCGACAAGGCCCAGTCGAACATGATCTTCGACCTTCTGGCGAAATTCGCCGACTACGGCTTCAACAAGAGCCACGCCGCCGCCTACGCACTGGTCGCCTACCAGACGGCCTATTTGAAGGCGAACCACCCGGTCGAGTTCCTCGCCGCGTCGATGACGCTGGACGCCGGTAATACGGAAAAGCTCAACGATTTCCGCATGGACGCCATGCGGCTGGGCATCAAGATCGTGCCGCCGTCGGTGCAGACCTCGTTTCGGCAGTTCGAGGTCGGCGAGAACAAGATCTTCTATGCGCTGGCCGCCATCAAGGGCGTCGGCGAGCAGGCGGTCGACCACATCGTGGCGACGCGCGGCGACGGCAGCTTCCAGTCGCTTGAGGATTTCTGCGCCCGCATCGACCCGAAGATCGTCAACAAGCGGACGCTCGAATTCCTCATCGCCGCCGGCGCGCTGGACTGTTTCGGCCACGAGCGGGCGCTGCTATGCGCCAATATCGACCTGATGGCGTCCTATGCCCTGCGGGTGCACGAGGGCCGCACATCCGGCCAGCACGACATGTTCGGCGGGGCCGGCAGCGAGCCCGAGCCGCTGCATCTCAATCCCGCGCAGCTCTGGACCTCGTCGGAAAAGCTGCTGCGCGAATTCCAGGCGATCGGCTTCTATCTCTCGGCGCATCCGCTGGATGAGTACAAGACGACGCTGAAGCGTCTGCGGGTGCAGACCCATGCGGAGGTGATCCATGCGGTCAAGCGCGGCGCCACCGCCGGCAAGCTGGCCGGCACGGTGACCTCGCGCCAGGAGCGCAAGACCCGCAGCGGCGGCAAGCTCGGCATCATCCAGTTGTCCGATCCAAGCGGCCAGTACGAGGTCGTCCTGTTCTCCGAAGCGCTTTATGCCTTTCGCGACCAGCTCGAGCCGGGTTCCTCGGTGATCGTCGGCGTGTCGGCCGAGGAGCGGCCGGAGGGGGTGTCGTTCCGCGTCCAGTCGGTGCAGTCGCTGGAGGACGAGGCCGTGCGCATGCAGAAGGCGCTGCGGGTGTTCATGCGGGACGCCAATCCGCTGCAGGCCTTCAGGAGCCAGTTGCGTGCCGACGGCGACAGCGAGATTTCGCTGGTTCTGGTCCGCGACGGCGGCGAGCGGGAGGTGGAGATCACGCTGCCGGGCCGCTACCGGGTCTCGCCGCAGATGGCGAGCGTGGTGAAGGCGGCGCCCGGCGTCCTCGACGTCGAGCTTCTGTAGGCGAGAGCGGCGGATACGGGCACCGCCCGCCGCCGCCTTGGCGGCCGGTAATGGTGAGTGCGGCGACGCGGATCACGATCCTTGGGGATCGCGACGGTCAATGCGCGCAGTGGCGCTTCGTTTCCGCGTGGTGGACGAAGCCGGGCGGACCGTTCAGGCGGCGGCGCCGAGAATCTCGTCGATGATGCCGCTCGCCTCCTGCCAGTTGGTCGCGGCGCGGGCACCGGCCGGCAGGGCCGGCAGATGCTGGCGGAAGACGTCGTTGGCCATGAGGTGGAGGAGATGGGTGTCGGGCGCGCTCTTGCGGACCGAGGCGAGATTGGGGGGCAGATCGTCGACGAAGATGCTGGTGCCGCGCCAGCGCTCGCGCAGTTCGGCGACGACGGCGCCCTTGGAGCGCTCGGTGGCGATCATCGGATAGGCCAGGCCCTCCCGATCGAGAAGGGCGCGGCGGACATCGTAGTAGCTCGGCGTCATGGCCGTCAGGAACAGGATGTCGGTGCGGCGGGCCAGTTGGTGCAGCGTGTCGGACACGCCGGCGACGGGACGCTGGCGGGTTTCCTGCTCTTCGTAGAGCCGGACGGTCAGCTGATCGAGTTCGTGGCCGGTGAGCGCGGTCCCGGTCGAGATCGAGCGTACATTGCCGGTCAGCTTGAAGCTCTCCGGGTGGAGGCGCGCGCCGTGCTCTTCCAGCAGGGCCCCGAAGGGCGCGATGAACTCCAACACCACCTCGTCGATGTCGAGGATCAGCAGCGAATCGCTTCGCTGCTCGAGACTGGCGATGGCCGGGCCTGCGGTAACGAGGGGGCGGCTCATTCGGTCGGCTCGCCCGGACCGGCGAGCGCCTGCCGCGCGGCCACGACGCGGGCCGGATCGATCTCGGCATCCTCGGCGAAGGCGAACAGCGTCGGCTCGTGGCCGAGAATAAAGTCGAAGACGCCGAGCAGGAAGCCGGGCGAGGCGGCCACCTGGCGAATCGCGCCGATCTCTATGCCGGTCAGGGCGAGGAACCGGTCGAAGAGCTTCGGGTCGGCGGCAAGGAAGGAGAGGGCCGTGACGGCGAGTGTCTCGGCCGCGGCCCGGTCCATTGCAGGCGCCCGCGCGCCGTTCCGCAACCATTTGTTATCGTTAAGAGATGGCAACCTGTCCATTCCCACTTCTTAAATCAAATCCGAGTAGAAGAGGCCATCGATAGCCGAAGCATGAGGGCTGGTCGAGGCAAGGAGTGCCGTCAATGGCGAAAACCGTGATGATCGTCGAGGACAACGAGCTGAACATGAAGCTCTTCCGCGACCTGGTCGAGGCGCACGGCTATCGGACGGTCCAGACCCGCAGCGGGCTGACCGCCACGGAGCTGGCCCGCGAACATCGACCCGACCTGATCCTGATGGACATCCAGCTGCCGGAGATTTCCGGGCTGGACGTGACCCGTCAGCTCAAGGAGGACCCCGAGCTGTTCCGCATCCCCGTGATCGCCGTCACCGCCTTTGCGATGAAGGGCGACGAGGAACGGATCCGCCAGGGTGGCTGCGAAGCCTATATCTCCAAGCCGATCTCCGTGACCAAGTTCATCGAGACGATCCGCTCGTTTCTCGGCGACGCCTGAGGAGTTGTCATGACCGCACGGATCCTGATCGTCGACGACCTCGAGATCAATCTCCGGGTCCTGGAAGCGCGCCTGACGGCCGAATATTACGACGTGGTAACCGCCACCAGCGGGGCTGCCGCGCTGGAGATCTGCCGCAACCAGAGCATCGACCTCGTTCTTCTCGACGTGATGATGCCCGAGATGGACGGCTTCGAAGTGTGCCGGCTGATGAAGAACGATCCGGAGATGATGCATCTTCCGATCGTGCTGATCACGGCGCTGGACCAGCCATCCGACCGGGTGGCGGGGCTGGAAGCCGGAGCCGATGATTTTCTGACCAAGCCGGTCCGTGACCTGCCGCTGTTTTCGCGCGTGCGCAGCTTGACGCGGCTGAAGCTGACGACCGACGAGCTGCGCAGGCGCGCCGAAACCGCGGCCAGCCTGGTGAGCCAGGACGATGCGGGCGGCGGCGTCTTCCCGTCATCGACGCGGCTGGCCCTGTTCGCCGACAGCGCCGACGAAGTGCGTCGCCTGCAGAAGCACCTCAAGGGAATCGCGACCGTCGAGGTCACCGACGATGCGGCGGCCATGCTGGCGGCGGCCACCGCCGGCCAGGTGGACGTCATCCTCGTCGATCTGGCGGCCAGCGCGGGCGATCCGCTGCGGCTCGTCTCGCAGTTCCGATCCAATGCGGCGACCCGCCATCTGCCGGTCATCGGCATTGCGGCGGCCGGCGACGATGTCGGTGCGGCCAAGGCCCTGGAACTCGGCGCCAACGACTATCTCCAGCGGCCGCTCGACCGCAACGAGCTGGTCGCGCGCATTCGCACGCAGCTGCGCCGCCGTCGCTATGACGATTGCCTGCGCCGCTCCGTCGAGGAAACCCTCGCCATGGCGCTGTCCGATCCGCTGACGGGCCTGCACAATCGGCGTTTCATGGAGACGCATCTGGACAAGGCGGTCGTGCGGGCGCGCGAGACCGGGATCAGCTTTTCCGTGCTGATGGCGGATATCGACCATTTCAAGCGCATCAACGATGGCTGGGGCCATGCGGCCGGAGACCTGGTGCTCAAGGACTTCGCTCGGCGGCTCAGCGGCTGCCTGCGGGCCAGCGATCTCGCCTGCCGGTTCGGCGGCGAGGAATTCGCCGTGCTGATGATCGGTGCCGACGAGACCACCGCAATGGCGGTGGCCGACCGGATCCGCCGGAGCGTGTGCGACATGCCGTTCCAGATTGCCGGCGAACTTCTGACGGTGACGGTCAGCGAAGGGCTCGCGGTCTTCGACGCGGGGCGGGACAATGCCGCCACGCTCATCGAGCGAGCCGACCAGGCGCTGTACGAAGCCAAGCGCGACGGGCGAAACCGGGTCGGGCTGGCGAAAGCCGCCTGAGTCGGGCCGGCGCAGCGCCTTGCGGCAAGGGCCGGCGCTCCACGGAGTGCCGCGAATGCACTTGTCTTAACCATTGTTTAAAACTTCATGCGCGGTGAGCACGTGACATCGTTGCATTTGGCGAGGTTCTGCGCGAACCTGCCTTTACACCGAAGGTCAAGGGGTTAACCCGGCATCTTCGCAGTTACCCCATGGAATGCTCAGGTCCGCCGCATCTCCTGGGTCCCGTGGGGCGGTCGGTCGGTCAAGTGCAATGGCGGTTTCCTCGTACCGTCGCACGAAGACCGGCCGGCCACTTTGGTTTTGTGACCAGGGACCGTCTCTCTTCATCTGGAATTTTTTACGTCATGCGATGCGCGCGATCCGGTCGCGCGGGTCGATGATCCTAGTAGACTGTCCCGCCCTCAGGCGGCGATCTCGGTTTCGCCGATGATGATCCGGTCGCGGCCGAGCTGCTTGGCGCGGTAGAGCGAGGCGTCGGCGGCGGCGATGAGCGCGTCGGGCGTGACGGAGCGATCGCTGCGGCAGGCCGCGCCGATGCTCAGCGAGACCAAGGGCGGGCAGGCCGGGCAGGGATGCTCTATCGCAGCCCGCTTCAGGGCCGCAAGGATCCGCCGGGCGACCGCAAGGGCGATCTGCATGTCGGCATGAGGCAGGATCACCGCGAATTCCTCGCCGCCGTAACGGGCCACCAGATCGCATTCCTGCCGGGTCTCCGAGACGATGAGATCGGCGATGCGCCGCAGGCATTCGTCGCCGCGCTGATGGCCGAGAGCATCGTTGTAGGGCTTGAAGTGGTCGATATCGATCATCAGCAGCGACAGATGCGCCGGGTGCTGCCATTCGGCGGCCAGCCGCTGGTCGAACATGCGGCGATTGGCGACGCCGGTGAGCCCGTCCTGGCTGGCGAGGGTCTCGAGCGCCGTCTGGGCTTCCTTCTGGGAGGTGATGTCGCGCAGTGTTTCGACGACGGCGATCAGCGAGCCGCTCGGCGAATAGATCGGACCGGCGTCGATCGCCAGATAGCGGCGGGCGCCGCATTGCGGCAGGACGCACCAGTTTTCGGCGGACAGCGCGCCGTGCTGGTAGGTCTCGCTGCGATTTGCCAGATAGAGTTCGTCGACCAGATCGTCCTCGCCATTGAGGACGAGATCGGCGAGGCACGGGCGAGCGCTCTCGTAGAAGCCGCTCCAGTGCAGTTTGGTCCCGATTACCTCCGCGGCGCGCACGCCGGTCAGCCGCTCACAGGCGCGATTCCAGATCGTGACATGTCCGCTGGCATCCAGGACGAAGGTGGGAACAACCAGGTGTTCCATCAACTGGACGGCGAACCCTTGCTCGCGATACTCCAACATAATGATCTACACCGATTTTTCGTGCCCCTGAAACTTCCGTAAAGGGAAGATAGTGGCCCTTTCCTAACGACCGGTAACCAACTTGGTCGAATATAAAGATTCCTGACGAATTAATTGTTCTGCACAATACTTTTGCAATGCAGCAAGTCTGCGGCCTGCCACGTTGCAGGCAATATGTTGCCCTTGTCTCGCCATCCGCTTGAATTTGAAGCAAATTCGAAAGAAACGCCGCCGGTTTTCGTGGCTGTTCTCTTTGCCAGGCTGGGGATGGTTGGCGTTGTCGCAACCCATTGACCGGGCAGGCAGTTCGCGCGCGGAACTTGCGGGCGCGATTGTCGCTCCGTGTCAGTTGCGGGCCGGCGGCCGTCGCAGGATCTGGTCGAGGCTTTGCAGAAAGCGGGAGCGGTCGGCATTGGTGAAAGAGGCGTTGTAGCCCTTGCTTTCGCCGGTCTCGCGCAGATGCTGCTTGAAAGCGCGCATCGACAGCGCCGTGCCGATCGACTCGGGCGTGAATTCGCGGCCGGTCGGCCCGAGGGCCGCGGCGCTCTTCTCCAGAGAGCGCGCCGCAAGCGGAATGTCGGCGGTAACGACAACGTCGCCGGCCTCGATCGCCTCTACGATCCAGTCGTCCGCCGCGTCGGGGCCCTCGGGCACCGTCACGATCCGCGCGTCGGGATAGCGCGACGGGCGCATGCCGCCATTCGACACCAGCACGGCTTCGGCGCCGTAGCGGCCGGCGACCTCGATGGCTTCGTCCTTGACCGGACAGGCGTCGGCGTCGATCAGAACCTTGATCATCGGGCCAGGGATCCGCGGGAGGACATGGGCGCGGCGAGGCAGAGGCTCGGCCAGAGCTTCGAGGTAGCGAATATCGTCATGCGGATGCGCTTGCCATGGCGGCTTCCAGCCGGGCGATCTCGCGATCCAGCACATCGCGCCGGGCGCGCAGATTGTCGAGTCGGGCGGCCATGCCGTCCTCGTCGAGATCGACGGTATCGGGGACCTCGCCATAGCCGCCGAGCAGCCAGGCCGGGCTGACGCCGAGAATGCCGGACAGGGTGATCAGGCGGTTCGCCCGCGGCTCGGACCGGTCGCGCTCCCAGCCGCGCATGGTCTCCGGTTTCACGCCGAGACGCGCCGCGAGTTCGGCGGTGGTGATGCCCAGCGATTCGCGGCCGCGCTGAATGCGCCCGCCCATCGTGTCGCCATCCATCTGCATGATATCCGTCATCGGCCCTTGCTTCCTTCCTGGCGCGGTTCGCATCCGGACCCGTCGCAGCACTGCGGGCCGCAGGCGAGGTCCGCGGCGCGGACGGGGCATGCGGCTTGCAGTCGGACGGCCCAGAGGTCAAAACGGACGCGATTGCAGGATGCACGATCTGTTCCGGAGTAGCACCCCATCATGTTCAAGAAGATTCTGGTCGCCAATCGCGGTGAGATCGCCTGCCGGGTCATCAAGACGGCGCGGGCGATGAACATCGCCACGGTGGCGGTCTATTCCGATGCGGACCGCCGTGCCGTCCATGTGGCGATGGCCGACGAGGCCGTGCATGTGGGCCCGTCGCCTGCCGGCGAGAGCTATCTCGTCGCCGAGAAGATCCTGGAGGCCTGCCGCGCCACCGGCGCCGAAGCGGTGCATCCGGGCTACGGCTTCCTGTCCGAGCGGGCCAGCTTCTGCGAACTCCTGGAGGAGAACGGCGTCGTCTTCATCGGCCCCAAGCCGAGGGCGATCCGGGCGATGGGCGACAAGATCGAATCGAAGCTCTTCGCCGAGAAGGCCGGCGTGAACATCGTCCCCGGCCATCTGGGGATCATCGAGGATCCGGCGGAGGCGGTTCGGATTGCCGGTGAGATCGGCTATCCGGTGATGATCAAGGCGTCCGCCGGCGGCGGCGGCAAGGGCATGCGGATTGCCTGGAACGACGAAGAGTGCCGCGACGGCTTCGACCGGGCACGATCGGAGGCGAGTTCCTCCTTCGGCGACGACCGGGTCTTCATCGAGAAGTTCATCGTCGATCCGCGCCATATCGAGATCCAGGTGCTGGCGGATTCGCACGGCAACGCGATCCATCTGGGTGAGCGGGAATGCTCGATCCAGCGGCGCAACCAGAAGGTCGTGGAGGAGGCGCCGTCGCCCTATCTCGACGCCGAGACGCGGCGCGCCATGGGCGAACAGGCCGTCGCACTGGCCCAGGCCGTCGATTACCAGAGCGCCGGCACGGTGGAATTCATCGTCGACGCGGAGCGCAATTTCTACTTCCTCGAAATGAACACCCGACTGCAGGTCGAGCATCCGGTGACCGAACTCGTCACCGGCATCGACCTCGTCGAGCAGATGATCCGTGTTGCGGCGGGCGAGACGCTGCAGATCGCGCAGGACGCGGTGCGGCTGGAGGGCTGGGCCGTCGAAAGCCGGATCTATGCCGAAGACCCGTTTCGCGGGTTCCTGCCGTCGATCGGGCGTCTGGCGCGCTACCGGCCGCCGCAGGAGGGTGCGCTCGGCGACGCCACCGTGCGCAACGACACCGGCGTCACCGAGGGCTCGGAGATCGCCATGTTCTACGACCCGATGATCGCCAAGCTCTGTACCCACGCGGCGACGCGCGAGGCGGCGATCGACGCGATGAGCGTCGCGCTGTCGCGTTTCGAGATCGAGGGCATCGAACACAACATCCCGTTCCTCGCCGCGCTGATGGAGCATCCGCGCTGGCGCGAGGGGCGGCTGTCGACGGCCTTCATCGCCGAGGAATATCCCGACGGCTTCGCGCGGCCGACCCCGTCGGCGGAGACGCTTCGCCGGGCCGCGCTGGTGGCAACCACCATCGAGATGGCCCGCAAGGCCCGGCTCGACCGGCATATCGACCGTCTGCGCGTCCATTCCGGCGCGATCCAGCGCGACTGGGTCGCCAAGATCGACGGCGAATATCTGGCCGTGACCGTCGTGCCGGAGGCCGGGACCGCGGGTGGCCCGGTGCAGTATCGCATGAGTGTCGATGGCGCCGAATGCGTGCTGACGACCGACTACGAGCCGGGCCAGTCGCCCTGGTTCGGGATGCTCGACGGTGAGGAACTGGCGGCGCAGGTGCGCTCGCGCGAGAACGTGACGGCGATCTTCGTCGACGGCCTGTGGGTCGAGGCCAAGGTGCTGTCGCCGGCCATTGCCGAACTCGACCGGCTGATGCCCGAAAAGACGCCGCCGGACACCTCGAAAATGCTGCTCTGCCCGATGCCGGGGCTTGTCGTCTCGATCGCCGTCTCGGAGGGGCAGGAGGTCAAGGCCGGCGAGACGCTGGCCGTCGTCGAGGCGATGAAGATGGAGAACATCCTGCGGGCCGAGCGCGACGCGACGGTGACCAAGATCAACGCGAAGCCGGGCGACAGCCTCGCCGTCGACGCGGTGATCATGGAGTTCGAATAGGGCCGGCTTGCCGGCGGGATCCGCAAGCACTGACGAGGCGCCGATGAAATCCGTTCACGTGACTGTCGCCGGCCGGGTGCAGGGCGTCGGCTACCGCGCATGGTGCCGGGACGAGGCAGTGCGGCGCGGCCTGTCCGGCTGGGTGCGCAACCGCGCGTTGGGCGACGTCGAGACAGTCCTCGCCGGAGAGCCCGCAATCGTCGACGACATGCTGGCGGCTTTGTGGACGGGGCCGTCCAGCGCATCCGTGTCGGCGGTCGATGTTGCGCAGAGCGATGCGGCCCCGGAGGGGGAATTCGCCGTGCGCGGGACGGCGTAGGGCAGGGGCGTACGGACGTATTCCGGTGGTGCGGCAGGTATCGTCGCCTGGTTGTATCCGTCGGTGCAGCGGGACCGGTTTGGCATGGGTCCTCGGGTCAAGCCCGAGGATGACGACCTTGATATAGGGTTTCGCCAATCACCATGCGCCGCGTTTGATCGGCCTCTTCAAAGCGGCTGGGCCGTGTAGATCGCGGGCGGGCCGAAGGCAGGCTTATCCGTCTGCATGGCCACCAGGCTCGCGACACATGCGCGGGACAGGCACGGTGTCAGGGAGGCTCGATCCTGTCCTCTACCGCGTCCGCTCCGGCCTCCCTGTCACCCGCGGCCTGTGCGTGTAGCGATCCCAACCCCCACAGAGCGTCATCCTCGGGCTTGACCCGAGGACCCATGCCTCGACATCGCAACGCCTGTCCGGTGACGGTGTGCCACACGCCTGTCCGTTGCCGACATGCCGCGACCGAAAAGCGGCACCACCGCTCGGCAGTCAGCGTGGAAAAGATGCGCGCCCGACGCCTCGCCGCCTACAGCCGCGCGTCCGCCGTGTCCCCGAACACCGCTTCGAACTGCGTGCGCAGCATCGTGTCGACCTCGGGCATGGACACCAGGATACCGAGATCGGCGAGGCTGGTGATGCCGTGGCCGCGAATGCCGCAGGGCACAATGCCGGTGAAATGGTCGAGGTCCGGATCGACGTTCAGCGAGATGCCGTGGAAGGTCACCCAGCGGCGCACCCGGATGCCGATGGCGGCGATCTTGTCCTCGGCGATCGTGCCATCGGCGGCGCACGGGCGCTCGGGCCGTTGCACCCAGACGCCGACGCGGTCCTCGCGGCGCTCGCCGCGGATTTGGAAGCCGTCGAGCGTGCCGATGATCCAGGCTTCCAGTGCGGCGACGAAGGCGCGGACGTCCTCGCGGCGGCGCTTCAGGTCGAGCAGCACATAGGCCACCCGCTGGCCAGGGCCGTGATAGGTGTATTCGCCGCCGCGCCCGGCCTTGAAGACGGGAAACCGCCGGGCATCGACGAGATCGTCGTCCCGGGCGCCGGTGCCGGCCGTATAGAGGGGCGGATGCTCGACCAGGAGCACGGTTTCGGGCGCCGTGCCGGCGGCGATTTCGGCCACCCGGCGTTCCATCATCTGCAGCGCGTCCGGATAGGGCAGAAGACCGTCGACGACGCGCCATTCGACCGGGCCCGACCCTGCCCTGGCGGCAAATCGTTCGGTGACGGTGGCAAGGCGGGGGATCGCAGGCGGGGCTTCGGAAGACGTCGTCATGGCTGCTATGTAGCGGCTCGGGGAGGGCGCGAAAAGCAGGCCCGGCGCGGCGGCGTGCTATGATCCGACAAATGCCGGCGTCGCGACAGGAAAAGCCCTTGTGCGGTTCCGCGACTCTTGTTACATGCCCGCCACCGACGGCATTACCGGCCCTCGGTTACACGGCGTGCGGTCGTGGCGGAATTGGTAGACGCGCAGCGTTGAGGTCGCTGTGGGGCAACCCGTGGAAGTTCGAGTCTTCTCGACCGCACCAGCCTTCTTTCGACAATCGGACAGTCATGCGGCTTTGCCGCCCCCGTCTGCGGCACCCTCAGGTCGCGGCCTGACGACTGGCTTCGATTGCGACATTCGTCGGAATGCCTGCCGCTGGCGGCTTCCGAATGACGGACATTTCCTCTAGACGCGTCTCGACCGTCCCTGCCGACGGGTTTCTCTGGTAACCCCAAGAATCGGAGGGTGCATGGCTGACACACAGCTCACAAGCGATGTGCCCGAGCCCGAAGCACTGTCGGGCATCTACGACGAGGGCGGCTTCGTCGACGGGGCGTTTCTTGAGCGCATCGAAGCGGCGATCGAGGGCGAGAACCCCGCCTATCTGCGCGAGGAAGTCGGCCGGCTGCACGAATCCGAGCTCGGCGACCTTCTCGAAGCGCTCGACAACGACGCCCGGCAGTCGCTCGTCCGGCTCATGGGCGACGAGTTCGACTACACCGCGCTCACCGAGGTGGACGAGGCGATCCGCCTGTCCATCGTCGACGCGATGCCGAATGCGCAGGTGGCCGAGGCGCTGCGCGAGCTGGATTCCGACGACGCCGTCTACATCCTGGAGGATCTGGACGAGGAGGACCGCAAGGAAATCCTCGACCGGCTGCCGTTTCGCGAACGCATCCGGCTGCGGCGCTCGCTGGAATATCCCGAGGAATCGGCCGGCCGGCGCATGCAGACGGAATTCGTCGCGGTGCCGCCCTTCTGGACCGTCGGCCAGACCATCGACTACATGCGCGACGAGGAGGAGCTTCCCGAATCCTTCGCGCAGATCTTCGTCATCGATCCCAGCTTCAAGCTTCAGGGCGCCGTCGATCTCGACCGCATCCTGCGCGCCAAGCGGCCGGAGAAGATCGAAGACATCATGCACGAGACGCGGCATGCGATCCCGGCCGAGATGGACCAGGAAGAAGCCGCCCAGATCATCGAGCAGTACGATCTTCTGTCGGCCGCGGTCGTCGACGAGAACGAGCGTCTCGTCGGTATCCTGACCATCGACGACGTCATCGACATCCTGCAGCAGGAGGCCGACGAGGACATCAAGCGTCTCGGCGGTGTCGGCGACGAAGAGATTTCCGATACGGTGCTGACGGCGGCGCGGTCGCGCTTCTCCTGGCTGTTGATCAACCTGGCGACGGCGATCCTGGCGTCCTGCGTCATCGGCCTGTTCGACGCCACGATCGAGCAGATGGTGGCGCTGGCGATCCTGATGCCCATCGTCGCCTCGATGGGCGGCAATGCCGGCACCCAGACCATGACGGTTGCGGTGCGTGCGCTCGCGGCGCGCGACATCGACCTCTACAATGCCGGCCGGATCATCCGACGCGAGGCACTGGTCGGCCTCCTTAACGGCGTGCTGTTCGCCCTGATCATCGGGCTCGTCGCCGCCGTCTGGTTCGAAAGCGCCGGGCTCGGCGGGGTGATCGCGGTCGCCATGGTGGTCAACATGATGGCCGCTGCGCTCGCCGGCATCCTGATTCCGCTGATTCTCGACCGGTTCGGCGCCGATCCGGCGATCGCGTCGGGTACCTTCGTGACCACCGTCACAGACGTGGTGGGCTTTTTCGCCTTTCTTGGGCTGGCCGCCTTCTGGTTCGGCCTCGGCTGACGTCAGAGATGCCCCCGGTCAGGTAACCATGGGGCAGTTCCCGGATTGACTTTTACGTAAATCTGGCGGCATGCATCACCCTGAGGGCGCCGACCGAGGGATACGGAACGTCGAATGCGAGACTATTATACGATCACGGAGCTCACCCGTGAGTTCGGCATCTCGACGCGGACGATCCGCTTCTACGAGGACGAGGGGTTGCTGGCGCCGATCCGTCGCGGGCGCACCCGGCTCTTCCGGCATTCCGACCGCCAGCTCCTGAAGAACATCCTGCGCGGCAAGCGCCTCGGTTTCTCCATCGCGGAAATCCGCGAGATCATGAGCATGTACAAGAGCCCGCCCGGCGAGGCCGGCCAGCTCAAGGCGATCATCGGACGGGTCAGCGACAAGCGGCGCGAGCTCGAGCAGAAGCGCCGCGACATCGAGGATCTGCTGCGCGAACTCGACGCCGCCGAGGAAGCCTGCCTCACCCGCATGGCCGAGCTGGGCGTCGGCCAGAGCGTGCGAACCGGCTGACGGTACCTCCGGTCACTCCGACCGGAACGAACACTCGCGGGTCACGTCGCGGATGGCCGACATCTGCGTCTCGCTCGGATCGCCACCCATCAACACGTCGAACAGGTCCCGGCGCTGCAGTTCGCGTTGCGCGCAGCCGCAATAGCGTTCGCAGAAGGCCGCATCGCGCTCGGCGATGCAGGAGCGCTGGCAGTCGGCGTGGAAGACCGCCGTGCGATCGGCCGGCGCGATCTGGGCGAAGACGAAGACCAGGCCGAAAAGGATCGGCTGGTGCAACAGGTAGAACAGCAGCGAATGGCGGCCGATGGTGGCCAGCGGCGACAACGGCGCCAGACCCGCATTCCACGTGCGCATGCGTGCTACCCAGCCAGTGTCGACGGCTAGTCGCGCGGCCGCGATCCCGGCGAGGACCGCCCCGAAGAACGGAAACAGCGGCACGAAGTCGTTGGAGAGCGGCGGGGTCTGGAACAGGCCGATCCAGTTGAGCCATTTCGGATCGAGTAGCGGCGTCGCGACGAAGCTGCGCAGGGCGACCACCGCGACGGCCAGCGCCGCCGTCACGAACCAGGGCAATCGCAGGAAGAGCAGACCGAGCACGCTGGCGACCGCGATGTGGTGCAGGATGCCGAAATAGACGAAGCTGTTGGGCGTCGCGAAGTACGTCGCGACGGTGATGGCGAGCGCACCGGCCACGACCTGCAGGAGGCGCTTGCCGAAGGGCTGCCAGCGAATGCCGCGGCCGTTGGCCAGCACCAGGCTGACACCGACCAGGAACAGGAAGGACGACGCGATGGCGCGCGCGAAGATGCGCCAGCCGCCATGGCCCGTCAGCCCGCGCTCGACATAGTTGAAGTACTCCAGATCCCAGGTGAAGTGGTAGATCACCATCGCGAACAGCGCGACGGCGCGCGCGATGTCGATGATGTCGATGCGCCCGCGGCTGACGGGCGGGTTGTCTATCTGGCTCACGTACATTCCTTGACGCTGGACACACTTGCCGTCCGCCTATCTTTCAGGACGGACAGCGGCCGGAGCGACCCGGCACGCCGCAATCCGGAAAGGCAGTTCATGAAGATCATCGAGGCAGGCGGAGCCCGCATCCCCGCAATCGGATTTGGCACATTCACACTCGAAGGCCAGACTTGCGTCGATATGGTGGCAAAAGCCATCGATGCCGGTTACCGCCATATCGATACCGCCCGCATGTATGGGAACGAGAAGGAAGTCGGCGCCGGCATCGCGGCCAGCGGGATCGCCCGCGAGGAGCTGTTCGTCACCACCAAGATCTGGTGGACGGATATCACCGAAGACAAGCTGATGGACAGCGCCCGGGCGGCGGTGGACGCGATCGGGCAGGGGCCGGTCGACCTCCTGCTGATTCATTGGCCCAACACCGACGTGCCGCTGGAAGAATCGATCGATGCGCTGAACGCGACGATCGGCGAGGGGCTGACCCGCCACATCGGCGTCGCCAATTTCACCAGCGCGATGGTCGACGAGGCGGCCGCCATGTCCTCGGCCCCGCTGGTCTGCAACCAGGTCGAATACCATCCCTATCTCAGCCAGGAGAACGTCCTCGCAGCCTGCCGTCGTCACGACATGGCGATGATCGCCTATTCACCGATCGGCAAGGGCGGTGAGCTGCTGGCCGATCCGGTGATCACCGAAGCGGCAAAGGCCCATGGCAAGAGCCCGGCACAGATCGTCCTGCGCTGGGAGGTCGAGCAGGACATCGTCGGCGCGATCCCACGCACGAGCACGCCGGAGCGGCTCAGCGAGAATCTCGACATCTTTGATTTCGAGCTGACCGAGACCGAGCGGACGGCGCTCAACCAGCTGACCCTGCAGCGCAAACGCCTGATCGATCCGTCCTTCGCGCCCCACTGGGACCGCGCCTGATGGACGAGGCGACGCTGCGGCGGACAGGCGAGTCGCTCGCCAACTGGGCGGGCGATGCGCTCGGCTTCTTCTATGAGCCGTCATCGCTGTTCCAGATCGCCGTCGTCGTCGCCTGTCTCGGCCTTGCCTGGGTGCTCGATCGCCTGACCCGCGAACCGATCGAGGTCCAGGCCCGCAGGATCAAGGGCGCGCCCCGGATCCTGCGGCTGGTCGTCGCCGTGCGCCGCCGCATGGGGCTGATCTTCTTCGTGCTGCTTCTGTGGCTGGCGACCCGGATCGACCTGGCGGCCGGCGGGCCGCGCTCTCAGATTATTGCCGTTATTTTCGACCTGGCGCTGGCCTATCTGGTGATCGCGGTCGCCTCGCGCATCGTGCGCAACCGGCTTCTGGCCCGGCTGATCACCATCGTTGCCTCGCTGCTCGCGGGCCTCTCGATCCTCGACCTCCTGGAGCCCGTGGCGTCGGTGCTGGACGAATCGGCGATCACCGTCGGCCAGAGCCGGATCTCGGCGCTTCTGGTGATCAAGGCGATCGCGGTGATCGGCATCACTTTGTGGCTCGCCTCGGTCGCCGGCAATTTCCTCGACACCCGCGTCCAGCGCAATCAGGAACTGACGCCGACCCTCAGGGTGCTGATTGGCAAGTTCCTGAAGATCGGCCTCATCCTGGTGGCGCTCGCCATCGCACTGGCGTCCATCGGCGTCGACCTGACGGCGCTGACCGTCCTGTCGGGTGCCATCGGCGTCGGCCTCGGCTTCGGCCTGCAGAAGGTTGTCTCGAACTTCATCTCGGGAATCATCATTCTCCTCGACCGCTCGATCAAGCCGGGCGACACGATCTCGCTCGACGATACCTTCGGCTGGATCCGCGAGTTGCGGGCGCGCTTCGTCTCGGTGGTGACCCGCGACGGCCGCGAATATCTGATCCCGAACGAGGACTTCATCACCAATCAGGTGATCAACTGGTCGTTCTCGAACGATCTGGTGCGGATCGATGTGGAGTTCGGCGTCGCCTATGACAGCGATCCGCATGCGGTGATCCGGATCGCCAAGGAGGCCGCGGAGAGCTGCAATCGGGTGGTCTCCCACAAGCCGGCGGTCTGCTGGATGACCGGCTTCGGGGCGTCGTCGATCGACTTCGTCGTGCGGTTCTGGATTCGCGATCCGCAGGCCGGTCTCACCAATGTCAGGGGTGACGTGCTGCTGGCCCTGTGGGATGCCTTCAAGGCGAACGGCATCGCCATCCCGTTCCCGCATCGCGAAATCCTCATGCGCACACCGGTCGTCGTGCAGACGGAGCCGCGCCAGGATTCGCCGGTGGCGTCACGCCGGGATGGCGACGAGAGCTGACCGGAGAGGGCCTGCCATTGTTCTTCTATGCCGCCAAGATCGGTTGGTTCGTGCTGCAGCCGCTGGCCGCCATCCTGCTGGTCGCGATACTCGGGCTTCTGGCCGGATGGCTCGGCCGCCCACGCATCGCGGCGGGTCTGTTCCTGCTGGCCACGGTGACGCTGGCGGTGTGCAGCCTGACGCCCCTGGGTCTCGTGATGACGGCGGTGCTGGAGGACCGGTTTCCGCGTCCCGACCTGCCGCCGGAGATCGACGGGATCATCGTCCTCGGCGGGGCCTTTGACACGCGCGTGGCGCGCACGCGGGGCATGAACGAGCTGAACGATGCCGCCGACCGGGTCACCGCCGGCATGGAGCTGGCGCGGCGTTACCCGGAAGCGAAGCTGCTGTTCAGCGGCGGCGTGGCGGCGCTCCTGGAAGAGGACATTCCCGAGACCGAAGCCGCCGAGACGCTGTACCGGGGGCTAGGCTTGGCACCGGACCGCCTGCTTCTCGACGGGCGCGCGCGCGACACCTTCGAGAACGCCGTCTTCGCCAAGGAACTGGCGCAGCCGAAGCCGGGCGAGGTGTGGATGCTGGTCACCTCGGCGTCGCACATGCCGCGTGCCGTCGGCTGCTTTCGCGTCGCCGGCTTCGACATCGTGCCCTATCCGGTGGATTACCGCACGCCGTCGGGGCCGGCCCTGTACCGCCCCTCCAGCACGACGACCCGCAACCTGGAAAAGGTGCACTTCGCCATTCGCGAATATCTGGGGCTCGTCGCCTACCGTCTGAGCGGACGCACCGACGCGCTGTTTCCAGCGCCCTGAGCCGGCAAGCGGCCGGTTCAGTCCAGCAGCGCCCGACGGGCATTCGACATGAACTGCCGGTGGGCGAGAATCACCACGACGAGGATCGTCGCGGCGACGAGTGCCGTCGGGCCGAGGAACCAGCCGAGATAGGCGATGGCGAAGAAGACGGCGCGCAGTCCGGAGTTGAAGTGCTTGCCGGCGAGCTGGTTCAGCCGCGTGGCCTTGGCGAGGGCCCGCTCGGCGGCGTCCGGGTCGAGATCGGCTTCCGCGCGCATGGGAATCGCGCCGATCAGGATCGAGCAATAGTTGAACAGCCGGTAGGCCCAGCCGAACTTGAAGAAGGCATAGGCGAAGATCGTCACAAGGCCGAGCAGCTTGATCTCCACCAGCGCGCGGTCGAGCCGCGCATGAAAGGGCAGTTCGGCGGCGATGGTGGCAATCTGGTCGGCGGAGCTGAACAAAGCGAAGCAGCCGCCGATGGCGAAGATGCAGGCAGAGGCGAAGAAGGCGGTGCCCTGCTGCAGCCCGGCCATGATCGCCGTGTCGATCATCCGCAGATCGCGCAGCAGCATCACCTGCATCCAGCATTCGCGCTGCCGGTTCATCGCCTGGGACAGGCCGCGGGCCGCCAGCGGCCCGTGCTCCGTCACGATATTGTAGACGAGCCACACCGCCAGAAAGAATGCGAGTGCGGCGCCATCCCCCGTATCGATCGTCACAATGCCACGCCCCACTTGGCCCCTCTGGGCGAGGGGCCGGATTTCCATGAGGTTTTCATAGCGCGGCAACGGAACGCAGGCCAGATGGCGCGCGACACGCCGGCATCAGTCCGGGACAAGGTTGCCGTGGAACATAGCAGCCATGAGGAAATATGCATCGCACCCGCCTTGTGGCGTCGTCGCTTAACGGATATTTAAGAGCTGCAACCGCTGGACGGGGGTCATGACCGGTTCGCAAGCCATCTCGATTCAGGATATTCAGTTACATGGATGACAGCGTGCGCAAGTCGTGCTGGGGCGTGACCGTATGGACGGTCGCGATCTTCTCTACGCTCCTCGTTCTGGGGTTCCTCTTCACGGTTCCCGAGACCGTCGCCATCGCCGCCAGCTGACCGAACCGGTCGGCGCCAGGCGCCCACCGACGCAGACCTTTTTCCGACAGATCCGTTCCGCTTCGCTTCGGCACGCCAGTGCCGGGACGTCCTGACCTTGCCGACGCTTTCGTTCGGCACGGCCGGACAGGATATGGCGTGTCGGGCGTCTGGTGGGGAATCGGACCCGCGGCGGCCTGAGGTCGCAGCCGCGGGTGCCCGATCCGGCTTGACGCGGCGGGCCGTTTGCTTCGAGAAGCAGCCATGCCTTTGCATCTGATCAAGCTGTGCGTCGGAATCGGCAGCGTCGAGGAACTTGAGGAGCACGTCGCCGCACGTCTTGACGCGGCGCGTCTCCAGGGGCGGCCTGCCGAACAGGCGCATGTGACGCGCATGGTTCCCAAGCGGATCGACGAACTGCTCGATGGCGGCTCGCTCTACTGGGTGATCAAGGGCCAGATCCAGGTCCGTCAGCCGCTCGTCGCCGTCACGCCGTTCAAGGATGCCGAAGGCGTCGGGCGTTGCCGGCTCGTTCTGGAGCCGACTTTCGTGCGGACCGCCCGCCAGCCGCGCCGCCCGTTTCAGGGCTGGCGCTACCTGACGCCCGACGACGTGCCGCGGGACATCGGAACCGGCGATGCGGGCGAGGGCGACCTGCCCGTGGACATGCAGCGCGAACTCATCGAGCTCGGGCTGTTCTGAGGCGACGCCGAACCCGGCGGTCGCCTGAAACTCATATTGTCTCGTCGTCAACCGAAGCGCATGTGGATCGCCGCGTGTCCCTCGGGCGCAATGGTCCTGATCCGCGTGTAGGCGATCGGCTGCGACGCCCGCCAGGCGCGGGCGCCATGGGACAGAAGCAGCCCCACGAGATCCTTTGCCTTCAGCCGCGAACGGCCGTCGCGGGCTTCGCCGAGGCGAAGCGCGGCCTGCTGCAGCGGGTGGGGATTGGCGGCCCGCGCGCTGCCGGCGAAGGCGAGCGTGTTGGCGAAGCTGGCTGCCTGGTGCTCGGTCGTCATGCTGGAACCCTTCCTACGCGATACATCTTAGGGTCCGTCTGAACGGACGGGCTGGTCGGTCGCACGGCGGCGACAAGGAGGTCGGCGGCCCGGAACAAGGGCCGCCGGCCCGGTGTCAGTTGGCGACGGCGTAGCAGCTGTACGAGCTGCGCTTGAGCGCGGCACAGGCCGACCAGGCCTGGTCCTTGCTGGCAAAGCCGGCGAAGCGGGCGCGGTAGAGCGTCTGCGAACCGCTCTTCACCGTCTCGGTGAAGGGCTCGGCATCCGCCAGCTCACTGCCGACCTTGCGCTTGGCGGTGGCCAGCATCTCCATGGCGGCATCGGCTTCCGGCGTGGCGGCGATCTGCACCACCCAGGGCGAGGTCGGCGTGCGAACGGTCTCCGAGACGCTGGCAACCTTTATTGCACCGGTCGTCGAGGGATCGAGATCGCGGCCACCCGGGACCGCTGCCGGCGGCAGGCGGACGCCTGCGCTCGGCACGCGGCTGGCGGCAGGGATCGGCATGCGCACCGACGGACGCTCGGCGACGAGGGCCGCTTTCAGGGCATCACGGCCGACGATCGGACGGGACTGCGGCTGGACCATGCGGGCCACGGCCGGGGCGGCCTCGGAGCCGTAGGCCATTGCGATGCGCTGGTCGATCTCGGTCATGGCCGGGCGGGAATCGGGAACCGGGCCCTGCTTGGGAAGCGCAGCGACGATGGCCGGGCTGGCCGAGCGGGCGGCGAGCAGCATGCCGGAATCGCGGGTGCTGGCCTTCGGCAGATAGCGCGTCAGCAATTCGACCATGTGATCGTCGCGCGAACGGCCGGAGCGACCGCCCATGACCACGGCGACGAGGCTCTTGCCGTCTCGTTCGATGGAGGTGACGAGGTTGAAGCCCGAGGCGTTGATGTAGCCGGTCTTGATGCCGTCGACACCCTTCACCCGGCCGAGGACCCGGTTGTGGTTGCCGAGCCGCCGGCCACGGAAGCTGTAGGAGCGGGTGGAGAAGATCTTGTAATATTCCGGAAAATGCTCGCGCAGGGCGATGCCGAGCGTCGCCATGTCCCGGGCCGTGGTCTTCTGTCCGGAATCCGGCAGGCCGTTGGCATTGCGGAAGGTGGTCTTCGGCATGCCGATCTGACGCGCCTTGGCGGTCATGCGGGCGGCGAAGGCCGATTCGGAGCCGGCCTGGAACTCCCCCAGCACCACGGCGGCATCGTTGGCGGACTTGGTGACCAGCGAATAGACGGCTTCCTCGACGGTGAGGGTCGAGCCGGTCTTCAGGCCGATCTTCGACGGCGGACGCCCGGCCGCATAGGCCGACACCGGCATCTTGTCCTTCATGGAGATCCGACCGCTCTTCAGCGCGTCGAAGGTCATGTAAAGCGTCATCATCTTGGTGAGCGACGCCGGGTAGCGGTACTCGTCGGCGCGGTCGTTGTAGAGGACCTGGCCATTGTTGGCGTCGATAACGAAGCCCGCATATTTGGCGTTGGCTTCGGCATGGCCGGCGCCGGTCAGCAGCATGCCGGCGCCGAAGGCGACGACGCCTGCGAACCTGCTGAGCGATCTGGCGGCGGTGGTGAGGCGGGGGAACGGGTTACGCACGCAGCAACTCTCTGGCTCGGGCAATGGGCGAGGAAGCCGGTCGATATCGTCGCAGCGCTTGGAAAGGCCGTGCAATATCAGCGGGCAACTCCCTCGGGTGTCGATCCGCAGATTAATGCCGGCGGGCTTACCAATCGGTTTATGGTTGCCGGACCGTTCCCATCCCGGATCGAAATTTCTCGTACCCTGCCAAACGAAACGGGCAGGAGTGAGGTGAAATTCCGTATGGGAAGCGTGCGGCGCGTCATTCCGCTTGAATCTTATTGTGCAGTGCAATATCTTCGGGCGGGGCGCAGCTCAGGGCACCGGTCGGACCGGCACTTCCTGCTGAATGGACGTCCTTCCACAAACCACCAATCCGAGGGAAATCCAGATGAACGCATATGAAGATGCCAGCAAGTTCTCCAAGGACGCGATGGACAGCGCGCTGAAGTCGGTGTCGGCCATGACCAAGGGCTTCCAACAGGTCGCGTCGGAAACGTCCGAATTCGCCAAGCGCGCCTATGAGCAGCAGACCGAATTCATGGAGAAGCTCTTCCAGGTGCGTTCGCCGGACAAGGCCATCGCGCTGCAGAGCGAATACGCCAAGACCGCCTATCAGGGCTGGGTCAGCCAGGCGACGCGCATGGGCGAAATCTACACCGACGTCGCCAAGGAGACCTACAAGCCGTTCGAGCAGTCGCTCGCGACCCTGTCGGCCGCCGGCACGTCGGTGGCGACCAAGCCGGCCGCTGCCACCAAGCAGGCCGCCGAGACCAAGGCCGCCTGATCGGCGCCTCGGTTGTCCCGCGGCCGCGGGCACCACATATTCGGTACGAGGAAAAGCCCGGCTCTCCCGCCGGGCTTTTTCATGTCCGGGCCATGCCTTGGGGCGGGCAGGGACGAGACGCCGCACGATGATGCTTTGCCATGCCGGCGTTGCGTCTTAAAATCCGTGCCACGGCACATACATACAGAGCGATGACGAAGGTGGTTGAATTGAGCATGCACGCGTTTCCCGGCAACGGCGCTCCTGCCGTGCGGTCCCAGGCCGGGAAGGACGACGATCAGGTCCCCGATCGCGGGACCGAGGTCATCACGCGAACGAAACCCAAAACCCAGAAGCCGAGCCTTTACAGAGTGCTCCTTCTGAACGACGATTACACTCCGATGGAGTTCGTCATCCACGTCCTCGAGCGGTTCTTCCAGAAGGACCGCGAGGCAGCCACCAGAATCATGTTGCATGTGCACAATCACGGCGTTGGCGAATGCGGAGTGTTCACCTACGAGGTCGCCGAGACCAAGGTGACCCAGGTCATGGACTTCGCCCGCCAGCACCAGCATCCGCTGCAATGCGTGATGGAAAAGAACTGAGGTGAAGCTTGCCGACATTTTCGCAAAGCCTTGAGAAGTCGCTGCACTCGGCCCTGACGCTCGCAAACGACCGGCAACAGGAATTTGCGACGCTGGAGCATCTGCTGCTGGCGCTTCTCGACGACAAGGACGCGGCGGCGGTGATGCAGGGATGCAGTGTCGACCTCGACATCCTGCGCCGCAATCTGACGACCTACATCGACAGCGAACTCTCCAACCTCGTCACGGGACATGACGAGGATTCCAAGCCGACGGCCGGATTCCATCGGGTGATCCAGCGCGCGGTGATCCATGTCCAGTCGTCCGGCCGCGAAGAGGTGACCGGGGCCAACGTGCTCGTGGCGATCTTCGCCGAGCGCGAGAGCCATGCCGCTTATTTCCTGCAGGAGCAGGAGATGACGCGCTACGATGCGGTGAACTTCATATCGCACGGAATCTCCAAGCGCCCCGGCGCCTCCGAGACCAGACCGCTGCGCGGCGCCGAGGATGAGCAGTCGACAGTGGGACAGGATGACGAGGGCAAGCGCAAGAACGCCCCTGATGCGCTCACGGCCTATTGCAGCAATCTCAACGAGAAGGCGCGCAACGGGAAGATCGATCCGCTGATCGGGCGGGCCGAGGAGATCAACCGCACGATCCAGGTGCTGTGCCGCCGGTCCAAGAACAACCCGCTCTATGTGGGTGATCCGGGCGTCGGCAAGACCGCGATCGCGGAAGGGCTCGCCAAGCGCGTCGTCGAAGGCGACGTGCCGGACGTCTTGGCCGACGCCACGATCTTCGCACTCGACATGGGCACGCTGCTCGCTGGCACCCGCTATCGCGGCGATTTCGAAGAGCGGCTGAAGCAGGTGATGAAGGAGCTCGAGGAGTATCCGGGCGCGGTCCTGTTCATCGACGAGATCCACACGGTGATCGGCGCGGGCGCCACCTCGGGCGGCGCGATGGACGCGTCGAACCTGTTGAAGCCGGCGTTGTCTTCCGGCGCGATCCGCTGCATCGGCTCGACCACCTACAAGGAGTACCGGCAGTTCTTCGAGAAGGACCGGGCGCTGGTGCGCCGGTTCCAGAAGATCGACGTCAAGGAGCCGTCCATCGACGACGCCGTGTCGATCCTGAAGGGCCTGAAGCCCTATTTCGAGGATTTCCACCGGGTCAAATACACCAACGAGGCGATCAAGTCGGCGGTCGAGTTGTCGGCCCGCTTCATCAACGACCGCAAGCTGCCGGACAAGGCGATCGACGTGATCGACGAGACCGGCGCGTCGCAGATGCTGCTGGCGGCCGGCAAGCGGAAGAAGCAGATTGGCGTCAAGGAGATCGAGGCGACCGTCGCCACCATGGCGCGGATCCCGCCCAAGGCCGTGTCCAAGGACGATGCCGAGGTGCTGGAGCATCTCGACGCCCAGCTCAAGCGCGTCGTCTACGGCCAGGATGCCGCCATCGGCAGCCTTGCCTCGGCGATCAAGCTGGCCCGTGCCGGCCTGCGCGAACCGGACAAGCCGATCGGCTCGTACCTGTTCTCCGGCCCGACCGGCGTCGGCAAGACCGAGGTGGCCCGCCAGCTCGCGGCGGCGCTCGGGGTCGAGCTTTTGCGCTTCGACATGTCGGAATACATGGAGCGGCACACCGTCTCGCGGCTGATCGGCGCTCCTCCGGGCTATGTCGGCTTCGACCAGGGCGGCCTGCTCACCGATGGCGTCGACCAGCATCCGCATTGCGTGCTGCTGCTGGACGAGGTCGAGAAGGCGCATCCGGACCTGTTCAACATCCTCCTGCAGGTGATGGACCACGGCAAGCTGACCGATCACAACGGCAAGCAGATCGATTTCCGGAATGTCATCCTGATCATGACGACCAATGCCGGTGCGTCGGAGATGGCCAAGGCGACGATCGGTTTCGGGCATTCCAAGCGCACCGGGGCCGACGAGGAGGCGATCAACCGCCTGTTCACGCCGGAATTCCGCAACCGTCTCGATGCGACGATCCCGTTCGGCCCGCTGCCGACGCCGGTCATCCACCAGGTGGTGCAGAAGTTCGTCATGCAGCTCGAGGCGCAGCTGTCCGAACGCGGCGTGACCTTCGAACTGTCGGAGGACGCGATCACGTGGCTCGCCGACAAGGGCTACGACGAGGCGATGGGCGCGCGGCCGCTGGGCCGGGTGATCCAGGAGCACATCAAGAAGCCGCTGGCCGACGAGGTGCTCTTCGGCAAGCTGAAGAACGGCGGCACGGTGAAGGTGTCCGTCGTCGATGGCGAGGACGGCGCCAAAGCGCTGAATCTGGAAGCCATTGCCGACGAATTGCCGCCGAAGCCCAAGAAGCCCGCAGCGAAGAAGCGCGCCAAGGTGGCGCCGGACGGCTCGGACATCGAGGACGACGAGCCGGCGGGCGATGCGCCCGAACCGGGCTCCACGGGATCTGCCGCCGCCAAGCGGGCAGGGACCGTTCCCAAGGTCCCGCGCAAGTCGCGCTGATCGAAACAGAAAGGGCCGCCCTCGGGGCGGCCCTTTTTCGTTGTGGCGGATCGTGCTGCGGGGCCAGGGCCCCACGGCCGAACTCAGTCGAGGGCGGCGCGGATCAGGGCCGCGTGCTCGGCCAGCATGTCCGGATCGGCCATGCCGTCGGAATGCTTCTTCAGCGGCACGCCGGCATAGACCGGCAGCACGTGGAAATGCAGGTGAAACACCGTCTGCCCGCCGGCGGTCTCGTTGAACTGCGCAATGCGGACGCCATCGGCGTCGAAGGCTTTCTTCACGGCACGCGCGAGCTTGGCGACCACCGGCATGACCTTGCCGAGCGTCTCATCCGCCGCATCGAGGATGTTGCGCGACGGCGCCTTCGGAATGACGAGGCAATGGCCCTTCGATTCCGGCATCACGTCCATGATCGCCAGCGCCGTGTCGTCTTCGTAGAGTTTCTGGCTCGGGATCTCGCCGCGCAGGATCTTGGCGAAGATGTTGCCGTCGTCGTAGCCGCTCATGGTGTCCGGTCCTTCACAATCAGAATCAGACCGGACGATAGGCAGATTGCCGAGATTGTCGACGGCTGAGCCCGCCGTCAGCCACCCTTCTTGTAGGGTGTATGCTCGGACAGGACGTCGCTTACATGGGCGATTTCGGCGCGCTCGGCGTCGAGATAGTCGTCGACCGCACGGCGCAGACCGGGATGGGCGATCCAGTGAGCCGAATGGGTGGTTACCGGCTCATAGCCGCGCGCTAGCTTGTGCTGTCCCTGCGCGCCTGCCTCGACGACGCCGAGGCCGCGCGTGATCGCGAAGTCGATGGCCTGGTGGTAGCAGACCTCGAAATGCAGGAAGGGATGGTCCTCGATACAGCCCCAGTTGCGGCCGTAAATCGTGTCGGCGCCGATGAAGTTCAGTGCCCCGGCGATGTAGCGACCGTTTCGCGAGGCCATGACGAGCAGCGTCTGGTCGGCCATGCGCTCGCCGATCAGGCTGAAGAACGCGCGGTTGAGATAGGGCCGGCCCCATTTGCGGCTGCCGGTGTCCATGTAGAAATCGTAGAAGGCGTCCCAGGCCGCCTGGGTGAGGTCGCTGCCGGTCAGCCATGAAATGGAGATGTCGTTGGCCAGCGCCTCGCGGCGCTCCTTGCGCAATGCCTTGCGCTTGCGCGATGCCAGCGTCTCCAGAAACTCTTCGTAGGTCGCATAGCCGCGATTGCGGAAATGGAACTGCTGGTCGGTGCGGTGCAGCCAGCCGGCCTCGGTCAGGACATCGCGGTCCGCGGGCTTGAGGAAGGTGGCGTGGACCGAGGAGACGCCCGTCTGGGCCGCATAGGTCCTGGCGCCCTCGGCCAGCGCCTGCCGCCGGATCGCCGCGCCGGGTGCGGTTCCGACGAGCAGCCGCGGCCCGGTGGCCGGGGTGAAGGGCACCGACATTTGCAGCTTCGGGTAATAGCGCCCGCCGGCACGCTCGAAGGCGTCCGCCCAGCCCTGGTCGAAGACATATTCGCCCTGGCTGTGGCCCTTCAAATATGCCGGGGCGGCTGCGATCGGCACCCCTTGCGGATCTTCCAGAACCAGATGCTGGGGCAGCCAGCCCGTCGCTTCGCCGACGCAGCCGCTATCCTCCAGCGCGGAGAGAAAGGCGTGCGATACGAAGGGGTTGGCGACGCCCGATGGAGTCGCGGTGGAGGCGGGCGACGTTGGCGCAGGCTCCACGGCCAGCGCGTCCCAGCGCGCGGCGTCGATCGCGCTGAGCCGATCGACCACCCGGATCGTGAAGCTCTCTTCGCTGGTGGTCGGGGCGGCGGCGGATTCGCGTGTCATGCGATGAATTTATGCCGGTCCCCCGGCAGCGCAAGGCGTCATTGCTGCGGCGCAATGCCTTCGAAGGTCATCTGATCGCAATGGTCCCGGCTGATGCGGATCTGCGCCTCGGTGCGCACGGTCCAGGAGATCAGCGGCGCACCCTTGCCGCGGACCCATTCGGTGAACGGGTTCGGCACGTGGTGGATGTCATAGGACGAGAAATCGCAGCCGCGTTCGAACACCTGCCGATGGGCGGCGAAGGCGTCCGGCGTGTGTCCCGTGGCGGTCAGCCCGATGGGACGGCCGGGGCGGGCTGCCAGCATCTGGTCGATGAGCCAGGGATCGAACGACATCAGGGCCAGTTCGCCGCGGTAGGATTCCAGAACCGGCTGCAGACGGGCGAAATAGTCGGCATCGACGTCCGGCGCGATGCCCTTCAGTTCCATGACCACCGGCACGCGGCCGGCGACCGTTGCAAGAAAGTCCGCGACGGTCGGGATGACGGCATCAGTGCCGGCGAGCCGCAGGGCGGCGATCGCTTCATCGCCCAGCCCGCGAAAGTCGGCCTCGCGGCCGGTCAGCCGTTGCAGCGTGTGATCGTGAAAGATGAAGGGCGTGCCGTCGGCCGAAAGCTGCACGTCGCATTCGATCGCGTAGCCGGCGGCGATGGCCGCTTCGGCGGCGGGAATCGAATTCTCCGCCACCGTCTTGTTGCCGTCATGGAGCCCGCGATGGGCGATCGGGTTCGCGGTCAGCCAGCCGAGCGCGCCATCGAAGGCCGCCATGTCAGGCGACCTCGAACAGGGCTTCGATCTCGACGGCGGCATCCATCGGCAGGGCCGGCACGCCGACGGCCGAACGGGAATGGCGGCCGTTCTCGCCGAGGATCTCGACCAGGAAGTCCGACGCGCCGTTGGCGACCTTGTGCTGTTCGGTGAAGCCGGCGTCGCTGGCGACGAAGACGGTGAGCTTCAGAAGGCGGCCGAGGCGGCTCCAGTCGCCGGAGACGGCGGATTTCGCCTGGGCGAGGATGTTGATGGCGCACAGCCGCGCAGCCTTCTGGCCGTCTTCGAGCGAGACGCCGGCGCCGAGCTTGCCGGACACGGCCAGCTTGCCGCCGTCGAGCGGCAACTGGCCCGAGGTCTGCAGCAGGCCGCCATAGATGACGCTCGGCACGTAGTTGGCGGCGGGCGCCGCCGCTTCGGGAAGGGTGACGCCGGCGGCTTCGAGGCGGCTTGCGATGGTATCGGCCATGTTGTTGTCTTCCTTTAGCTCGACGGATAGGAGCGCCGGGGAGGGGCTGTGCCGGCCAGATGGCCGCAAGCCCGTTCCGGACGCGCCGTTCCGCAGAGGCGTAGCCCATCCGCAGACCCAGTGAAAGATCGTCCCGCCATGCGCGCCAGCCTCGTAGCCCCTCTCGCGATCGGCCTTGTCGCCGGACCGGCTCTTGCGGCCGCCGCGACGATCGCGCCGCACCGCGCCTCCTACGAACTGGCGATGGACGGCAGTGGTGATCTGGTGGACGCCCAGGCGCGGATCGCCGTCGAGATCACGCGGCCGGATTGCGACAGCTACGACATCGACTACCGCTTCGTGGCCCGGTTCCAGCAGGAGCAGGAACTGGTGGTCACCGACCAGCAGACCCAGACGCTGGAAAACCTCGCGGACGGAACGCTCGCCTTCAAAACGCGGACGCTGGTCGACGGCACAGAGCAGCAGGTCGTGCGGGGCACCGCCGTCAATACGGGCGAGGAGACGCATGTCGCCTTTGTCGAGCCGGAGAGCCGCTCGGTGAGCGTGCCGCTGGCGGCCTTTCCGATGCAGCATACGCTGGCATTGATCGAGAAGGCGGAGGCCGGCGAGCGGATCGTCCAGTCGCCGCTCTATGATGGCGACCCGACACCGGAAAAGGGCCTGTCCACGACTGCGATTATCGGGCCAGCGCCGGACAGCCCGGCAGAGCCCAGGGATGCGGAGGACGGCGCTTCGCTCGCGGATGAAACGCCACCGGCAGTGGACACGCGATCAAAGACCGCCGAGGGCGACATGCGCGAGGAGGATGACGACCGCGGCGAAGCCGAAGCCCCGATGGCGGCCGATGTGTCCCCGGCCAGCCAGCTGTCGGGTCTGCGCTCCTGGCGGATCAGCGAATCCTTCTATGACAGCGACAGCGATGCCGACGGCATGCCGGTCTTCGAGACGGCCTATACGCTCTACGAGAACGGTATCTCGGACGATCTTGTGCTGAGCTTCGACGGCTACCGCCTGGCCGGCGGCCTTGCGAGCCTCGATCTTCTCGACGTGCCAACCTGTCCCTGACGGGGCTGGCACCGAGCGCCCACGATCCCCATATCGACCCTGAACGCCGTCGCCATGTTGCCTCGCGTGGGCTTTTGGTGTATCGGCGCTTCCATTCCACACACGGAACTCGGGTTTCGACGTTCGGGCATGTCCCGACGCCGCGATCCACCGGTGGCGGCATTCGGCCGCTTCTTTTCCGTGGAGGCTCAACCGGTAAAGGAAAAAACCATGGCATTGCCAGACTATTCCATGCGCCAGCTGCTCGAGGCAGGCGTGCATTTCGGTCACCAGACGCATCGCTGGAACCCGAAAATGTCGTCCTACATCTTCGGGGCGCGCAACAATATTCACATCCTCGACCTCGGCCAGACCGTGCCGCTGCTGCATCGTGCGCTGCAGGCGGTCTCCGACACCGTGGCCCGTGGCGGCCGCGTGCTCTTCGTCGGCACCAAGCGCCAGGCATCCGACATCGTCGCCGATGCGGCGAACCGTTCGGCCCAGTACTACGTCAACGCCCGCTGGCTCGGCGGCATGCTGACCAACTGGAAGACCATCTCCAACTCGATCCAGCGCCTGCGCAAGCTCGACGAGATGCTGGCCGGCGAAGCCCAGGGCTTCACCAAGAAGGAGCGCCTGACGCTGCAGCGCGAGCGCGACAAGCTCGACCGCGCCCTCGGCGGCATCAAGGACATGGGCGGCGTGCCGGACATGATCTTCATCATCGACACCAACAAGGAGTCGATCGCGATCGAGGAAGCCAAGCGCCTGCACATCCCGATCGTCGCCGTCGTCGATTCGAACTGCGATCCCGCACCGATCGACTACCCGATCCCGGGCAATGACGACGCGGCCCGTGCCATCACCCTGTATTGCGACCTGATCGCCCGCGCCGCCGTCGACGGCATCGCGCGCCAGCAGGGCGATTCCGGCATGGATGTCGGTGCGATGGAAGAAGCGCCGGTGGAAGAGGCCGTCGAGGCCGAGCGGGTCGCCGAGGAAGCACCGGCTGCCGAAGCCGAGGCTCCGGCCGCGGAAACTCCGGCTGCCGAGGCTCCGGCCGAGAACGCAACGCCCGCCGCCTGAGGCGAGGCGGCGAACGGCGCGGTCGGGCTGGTGTCCGACCGCCGCCCGCGCCCGTCTCCGGCGCCGTAATCACGGCGTCACAATTCTGGCGCACCCGTTCCATCCGAGCCGGTGCGCCCAATCATTTCTGAAGAGGCAAAAATGGCAATTACCGCTTCGATGGTGAAGGAACTGCGCGACAAGACCGGCGCAGGCATGATGGACTGCAAGACCGCGCTGTCCGAGACCGACGGCAACATGGAAGAGGCGGTCGACTGGCTGCGCGCCAAGGGCATTGCCAAGGCCGACAAGAAGTCCGGCCGCACCGCCGCCGAGGGTCTCGTCGGTTCGGCGTCCGAGGGCACCAAGGCCGTCGTCGTCGAGGTCAATTCCGAGACCGACTTCGTTGCCCGCAACGAAGCTTTCCAGGGTCTCGTGCGCGACGTCGCGTCGGTCGCTCTGACCACCGACGGCAGCGTCGAGGCGGTCGGCGGGGCTGCCTATCCGGGCGGCACCAAGAGCGTCAACGACACGATCAAGGACACGATCGGCACCATCGGCGAGAACCTGACCCTGCGCCGTTCGGCCATGCTCAGCGTCAATGACGGCGTCGTGGCGTCCTACATCCACAACCAGGTCGTGGACGGCCTCGGCAAGCTGGGCGTGCTCGTCGCGATCGAATCGACCGGTGACAAGGCCGCGCTGGCGCAGTTCGGCCGTCAGGTCGCCATGCACATCGCCGCGACCAACCCGCTGGCCCTGACCGCCGAGGAAGTCGACGCGGCCACCGTCGAGCGCGAGAAGGCGATCTTCAGCGATTCGGCACGCCAGTCGGGCAAGCCGGAGAACATCATCGAGAAGATGGTCGAAGGCCGCCTGCGCAAGTTCTACGAGGAAGTCGTCCTTCTGAAGCAGAACTTCGTCATCAATCCCGACCTGACCGTCGAGAAGGCGCTGGCCGAGGCCGAAGGCAGCTTCGGCGCGCCGGCCAAGATCACCGGCTTCGTGCGCTTCGCCCTCGGCGAAGGCGTCGAGAAGGAAGAGACCGACTTCGCAGCCGAAGTCGCCGCCGCCGCCGGCAAGAAGTAAGTCCTGCGCGCCGGACGCCTGTCCGGCGGCGACACGACCGACCGATCGAGGGCGTCCGCTTCACAAGCGGGCGCCCTTATTGTATCGCATCCCCCAAGCGTGGCAGGCGTTTGCGAGAACGACCTGCCGCCGGATTTCCACATGCGCCCGCCGGTCCGGCGCGGCGTCGTCCGCAGATGCCCTCCCGGCAGCACGGCTTCGTTGCCGTCGCCGCTGCCTTGACGGGCGGGCCACCGGACGCAGGCAAGGTGAGCAATGGCCTCCGAGATACGATACCCGCGGGTGCTTCTGAAGGTGTCCGGTGAAGCTTTGATGGGGTCGCAGGGCTTCGGGATCGACGTCGCGGTGGCCGATCGGATCGCCTCCGACATCGCCGAGGCGCATCGGCTGGGCGTCCAGGTCTCCGTCGTCGTCGGCGGCGGCAACATCTTCCGCGGCGTGGCGGTGGCCTCCAAGGGCGGCGACCGCGTCACCGGCGACCACATGGGCATGCTCGGCACCGTCATCAACGCGCTGGCCCTGCGGACCTCGCTGATCAAGCTGGGCGTCGACACCATCGTCCTGTCGGCGATCGCGATGCCCGAGATCTGCGAGAGCTTCTCCCAGCGCAGCGCGCTGGCGCACCAGGCCGCGGGCCGGGTGGTCATCTTCGCCGGCGGCACCGGCAATCCGTTCTTCACCACCGATTCCGCCGGCGCGTTGCGCGCTGCCGAGATGGGGGCGGCGGCCCTGTTCAAGGGCACCCAGGTCGACGGCATCTATTCCGCCGATCCCAAGAAGCATCCCGACGCGGTGCGCTACGACACGCTGACCCATGACGAGGTCCTGCAGAAGGGCCTGGCCGTGATGGACGTGGCAGCCGTCGCGCTGTCGCGCGAGAACGACATCCCGATCGTCGTCTTCTCGATCCACGAGAAGGGCGAGTTCGCCAAGATCCTGTCCGGCGGCGGCCGGGCGACGATCGTTACCGAATAACTGCGTCCGCGCAGTCGAGAGCCGAAAAGAGGACATCATGGCCGACATGGATCTGAACGAACTGAAGCGCCGCATGGATGGCGCCATCGCCAGCCTGAAGGGCGACCTGACGGGCCTTCGCACCGGCCGCGCCTCGCCGAGCCTGCTCGATCCGATCTATGTCGACGCCTACGGCTCGAAGATGCCGCTCAACCAGGTGGCCAACGTCTCGGTGCCGGAACCGCGCATGGTCACCGTCACCGTCTGGGACAAACAGATGGTGGGCAAGGTCGAGCGCGCGATCCGCGAGAGCAATCTCGGCCTGAACCCGATCACCGACGGCGCGACGCTGCGCATTCCCCTGCCGGAGCTGAACGAGCAGCGCCGCAAGGAACTGGTCAAGGTGGCGCACCAGTATGCCGAGGGCGCCAAGGTCGCGGTCCGGCATGTGCGGCGCGACGGCATGGAAACCTTGAAAAAACTGGAAAAGGACGGCGATATCGGTCAGGACGAGAGCCGTCAGCAGTCGGACCGCGTCCAGAAGATGACCGACGAGACGATCGCCGAGATCGACTCGGCGCTCGCCGTCAAGGAAGCGGAAATCATGCAGGTCTAGCCTGCCATGGGCGTCGACCTCGTCGTCGCGGCGGAATGATCGAGGGAAGGGCTGATACGGTGCGGGATCTCCAACACGTCGCCATCATCATGGACGGCAATGGTCGCTGGGCGAATGCCCGCGGCCTGCCGCGCAGCATGGGGCACCGTCGGGGCGTCGAGGCCGTGCGCGAGGCGGTCCGCGCGGCGGGCGAGCTCGGCATCCAGTATCTGACCCTGTTTGCCTTCTCCTCGGAGAACTGGCGCCGTCCCGAGGCCGAGGTCGAGGAGCTGATGGGGCTGTTGAAGCACTTCATCCGCCGCGACCTCGCCGAACTGCACAAGGAGGGCGTGCGCGTCCGGGTGATCGGCGAGCGCGAGAACCTGTCGTCGGACATTCGCGCGCTGCTCGAGGAAGCCGAGAACCTGACGCGCGACAACCAGCGCCAGACCCTGGTGGTCGCCTTCAATTACGGCGCCCGCGACGAGGTCGCCCGGGCCATGCGCCGCGTCGCCGCCAAATACGCGGCGGGCGAGGTCGAGCTCGAGGGGCTGACCGCCGAGTATCTCGACGAGCATCTCGATACCGCCGGCATTCCCGATCCCGACCTGATCATCCGCACCAGCGGCGAGCTGCGGCTGTCGAATTTTCTGCTCTGGCAGGCAGCCTATTCCGAATTCGTCTTCCTGCCGTGCCTGTGGCCCGATTTCGACCGCAAGGCGTTCGAGGAGGCCATCGCCGATTATTTCAGCCGGGATCGTCGCTACGGCGGGTTGTCGCGCGAAATCGCTTCCTGATCCGATGGGCCTGGAACTTCGACGGTTCTTTCTCGCCGGCAGCTGGTCCGACCTGAAGTCGCGCGTCATCTCCGCGCTGATCCTCGGCATCATCGTCATCGCCCTGACCGCCATCGGCGGCTGGCCGTTCCGGGTGCTGTGCGCGCTCACCGGCATCATCGTCTTCGACGAATGGGCCCGCATGACCCGCGCCAAGCGCGTCCGGCCGATCTACCACTTTGCCCGCGGGGCCCTGATCGTCGCCGTCGTCGCGCTGGTCTTCGATCTCGGCCTGCTGGCGGTCGCGATCGTCGGTGCGGCGATGATCTTCATCGCCGCGACGGACCGCGACGAGCGCAGCGCGCGCTGGGTGCATTGGGGCCTCTTCTACGCTGGCGCCGCGGCGCTGGCGCCCGGCATGCTGCGCGGCTCCGATCCCGCCGGCCTTGCGACGCTCGGCTTCATCATCGTCGTCGTGTGGTCGACGGACATCTTCGCCTATTTCACCGGTCGCACGCTCGGCGGGCCGAAGCTGTTGCCGGCGGTGTCGCCGAAGAAGACGCTGTCGGGCGCGGCCGGGGGCCTCCTGGCCGGAACGATCCTTGGTGCGGTCTATGCCCATTTCGTCAGCGGCGAGGTCGGGGCCTTCATCATCGTCCTGGCGGCGATCCTGTCGGTGGTCGGGCAGGCGGGCGACCTGTTCGAATCCTGGATCAAACGGCGTTTCGGCGTGAAGGATTCGGGCCGTCTCATTCCCGGCCATGGCGGACTGATGGACCGTATCGACGCGCTCGTCGTGGCGATGGCCGTGACCTGGGCGGTCGGCGTGGCGATCGCCGGATTCGGCGAGCCGGCCCGTGGCATATTTGCCCTCTGAGCGCATCGATTGCAGCGCGGGCGCCGTCATCATTGCGACTTGTTCGTCAACTGCTATGGAAAGGGTCCCGCGGCGCCGCTCGAAAGCGCGCAGCCACGGGCATTGTCTGATCATTTGAATACGGCATCGTCCCGACCGGATGTCGATGCCGGTCCGGAACCGGCGGTCCGGGTTGGAACGCGAAAGGGTGCGGAATGGAATCGCCTGTCGGGCTCGCCCAGATCTGGAGCGGAGGCCTCATCTACATCGTCCCGTTCCTGTTCGTCCTGACGATCATCGTCTTCTTCCACGAGCTGGGGCATTTCCTCGTCGGTCGCTGGTGCGGCATCAAGGCGCTGGTCTTCTCGGTCGGCTTCGGCCCCGAACTGATCGGCTTCAACGACCGGCGCGGCACGCGCTGGAAGCTCGCGGCGGTGCCGCTGGGCGGCTATGTCAAATTCCTCGGGGACGAGAACGCCGCCTCGGTACCGGACCGTGCCGCGGTGGACGCGATGTCGGACGCCGAGCGCAGCGGGGCGTTTCCGGCCAAGAGCGTCGGGCGCCGTGCCGCCACGGTGGCCGCGGGCCCCATCGCCAACTTCATCCTGGCGATCGTGATCTTCGCCGGCGTCGCCTATGTCGAGGGACGCGTCGTCGGCGATCCGGTCGTGGCCGAGGTGAGGGACGGTTCGCCCGCCGCGGCCGCCGGCTTCAAGCCGGGCGACAAGGTGCTGTCCGCCGACGGCGAGACGATTCGCTATTTCTCCGACCTGCAGCGTTATGTGTCCTCGCGGGCCGACACGCCGATCCGCATGACGGTGGAGCGCAACGGCTCGCCGGTCGAGCTGACGGTGACACCGCGCAGCGAGGTCCAGACGGACGGGTTCGGCAACGAGTTCAAGGTGCCGGTCGTCGGACTGGTGGCCAACAATGACGGCTCGTCCTTCCGGGTGGAGAGCCTGTCGCCTGTGGAGGCGGTCGCCTACGGCGTCTCGCAGACCTGGTTCGTCACGACACGGACCGTGGACTTCATGGGCGAGGTGATCACCGGTCGCCAGAACGCCGACCAGATCGGCGGTCCGATCCGAATCGCGCAAGTGTCGAGTCAGGTTTCGACGATAGGACTGGGCGCGCTGCTCAATCTGGCGGCGCTGCTGTCGGTCTCCATCGGGTTGCTCAACCTTCTGCCGATTCCGATGCTGGACGGCGGACATCTGCTGTTCTACGCATTCGAGGCGATCCGTGGCCGGCCCCTGAGCGAACAGGTGCAGGAAGTCGGCTTCCGAATTGGGCTCGCACTGGTGATGCTGCTTATGGTATTCGCCTTCTGGAACGATATTTCGGGACTCGTCTGATGAGTCCCGCCGGGTCGGGGGACTTGGGGGCTTGCAAACTGTTAACCAAAGCGACGATGTCCGTGACAACGTTGCAACGGCTTTTCCGATTCCTAAAGGGACTCGGGCCAGTTTGCTTGAACGGACTCGGAAAGCCGGTACAAGGCAACGATGCGCATTGCTCCCACTGCGTCTCGATACAATGATGAAAAGGTGGCTGGGCCAATGAGGGCTGGAACGAATATCATGCGCGCGGTCTCCGCTGTCGCGCTTTCCTCGACGGTTCTTGCAGCTGCGACCCTCGGGGCCCAGCTTGCCGCTGTCACGGTCGCCGAGGCGGCTGTCGTCAATCGCATCGACGTTCGCGGCAACAGCCGGGTGGAAGCGGACACGATCCGCGGCTTCATGCAGATCTCGGCCGGACAGAACGTTTCCGAGGCCGATCAGGATCAGGCGGTCCGTCGCCTGTTCTCCACGGGCCTCTTCTCGGACGTGCGCATCAGCCAGTCCGGCGGCACGCTGATCGTGCAGGTCGACGAGAACCAGATCGTCAACCAGGTTCTCTTCCAGGGCAATTCCAAGGTGAAGGACGAGCAGCTCATCGCCGCCGTCCAGACGCAGCCGCGCGCAGCTTATTCGAGCGCGACCACGCAGGCCGACGTCGAAGCCATCCAGGCCGCCTACACCAGCATCGGCCGCAGCGACGCCATCGTCACCGTGCGCACGCAGGAGATCGGCGAGAACCGCGTCAATGTCATCTACGACATCCAGGAAGGCGACCGCACCAAGATCGAGAGCATCAGCTTCGTCGGTAACAACGCCTTCGGCGACAGCCGGCTGAAGCAGGTCATCGCGCTGCGCGAGAGCGGCATCCTGAGCTTCATCCAGCGCAATGACATCTACGATCCGGAGCGCCTGCGCACCGACGAGGAGACGCTGCGCCGCTTCTACTACAACCGCGGCTATGCGGATTTCCGCATCGTGTCGTCGGTGGCTGAGCTCGACGAGAGCCAGAACAGCTATTTCATCACGATCACCGTCGACGAGGGTGAGCGCTACAGCTTCGGCAACGTCACGATCGACAGCACCGTCGCCGGCGTCGACACCGAGTCGCTCTATGGCGAGATCGAGACCCAGACGGGCGAGGTCTACAGCGCCAAGGACGTCGAGGACACGCTGGTCAACCTGACCAACAGCCTCGCCAATGCCGGATTCGCCTTCGCGCAGGTCACCCCGCGCGGCGACCGCGACTTCGCCAGCCGCACGATCGCCATCGACTACGTCATCGACCAGGGTCCGCGGGCCTATGTCGAGCGTCTGGAGATCCGCGGCAACACCAAGACCCGCGACTATGTCATTCGCCGCGAGTTCGACGTGTCCGAGGGCGACGCGTTCAACCAGGTGCTGGTGCAGCGCGCCAAGCAGCGCCTCGAGGACCTGAAATATTTCGAGAAGGTCTCGGTTTCGACCGCGCCCGGCGCCGAGCCGGACCGCGTCATCGTGATCGTCGACGTGGTCGAGAAGGCCACCGGTGAATTGTCGCTGGGCGGTGGCTACACGACCGGTGGCGAGAGCTCCGGTCCGGTCGCCGAGATCGGCGTCACCGAGCGCAACTTCCTCGGCCGCGGCCAGTTCATCAAGGTCTCCGCCGGCTTCGGTGCCGACACCCGGAACTACAGCCTGTCCTTCACCGAGCCGTATTTCCTCGGTCGTCGTCTGGCCGCCGGCTTCGATGTCTATCACAGCGAGAGCAGCTCGGGCGATTACGACTCCGAGCGCACCGGTGGCGACATCCGTATCGCGGCGCCGATCACCGAGGATCTGACGGCCCAGATCGCCTACAACATCAAGCAGGAAAAGTTCGGCGACGATAACGGCACGACCTACAACCAGTTCACCAATGCGCAGCTGGTCGACGGAAGCGGCAATCTCTTCGAGAGCACCTGCGGGACGCCGAACCCGAACAGCAATATCGTCGATCTGAACGGCAACGCCGCCGTGGCGCCGCCCTATACGGACTCGCCGATCATCAACCAGGCGATCTGCGAAAGCCCGTATCTGACGTCGTCGGTCTCCTACACGCTGACCTACAACACGCTCGACAACACCAACGATCCGCGCAATGGCTTCTTCATCCAGGCCGGGCAGGAATTCGCCGGTGTCGGCGGCGATGCGAACTTCGTCAAGACGACCGGCAAGGCCAGCTACTTCCACCTCCTGAACGAGGAATACGACGTGATCGGCTCGCTCAATGCGGGCGGCGGTAACGTCACCTCCTTCGGCGGCGACGGCCTGCGGGTGTTCGACAACTTCTTCAAGGGCCAGGACATCGTTCGCGGCTTCGACTACAAGGGCATCGGCCCGCGCCAGAACGGCGTGTCGATCGGCGGCAACAATTATGCCAACGCCTCGGCGGAAGCGACCTTCCCGCTGCCGGGTATCTCGCGTGACCTCGGCTTCCGGGGTGCGGTCTTCGCGGATGCCGGTTCGCTCTGGGGCAGTGAGTACGAGAACGATCCGGGTGTCATCGGCGTCGATGCCTCGCTGCGCGCGTCTGCGGGCGTCGGCCTGATCTGGGCATCGCCCTTCGGTCCGCTGCGGGTGAACTACGCCCATCCGCTGGCCAAGGAAGATTTCGACGAGCTGCAGGAATTCTCCTTCGGATTCTCGTCCCGCTTCTGATCGACAATGTGGGGGCCGGCTTGTCCGGCCCAGACCGTCCCGATGCATGAATTGACTTTCTTCCCGCGCGGCGACGGTCTCACCCTTGCGGAGCTGGCAAGCCTGACGGGCACCAGCCTGGGCGAGGGGGCCGACCCGGCTCTGCGGATCACCGGCATCGCTGCCCTGTCCGAGGCAGGGCCGCAGGATTTGTCCTTCT
The DNA here is from genome assembly GCF_964217435.1 of Aurantimonas sp. NCBI lineage: Bacteria > Pseudomonadati > Pseudomonadota > Alphaproteobacteria > Hyphomicrobiales > Aurantimonadaceae > Aurantimonas > Aurantimonas sp. The sequence continues at coordinate 246,524 of NZ_CAXPJM010000008.1, forward strand.
TCGACAGCAAGCGCTACAGCGCCGAGCTCGCGGCAACGCGGGCCGGCTGCGTTCTCGTCTCTCCCAAGAATGTCGGGCTGCTGCCGTCGGGCATGCCGGCCCTGGTGACCCACAGTGCCGCGATCGCCTTCACCGAGGCGGGCCGGGCGCTGTTTCCCGGCGCCGTCCTGCCGACGCCGGCCACCGGATCGCACGGTGTCTCGCTCAAGGCCGACATCCACCGCGAAGCCAAGCTCGAAGACGGCGTGACGGTGGAAGCCTTCGCGTCGATCGGTCCCGGCGTCGAGATCGGCCGCGGGACGATCGTCGGTGCGGGTGCCGTCATCGGTGCCGGATGCCGCATTGGCCGCAATTGCCGGATCGGCTCGAACGTGACCTTGACCCATGCGCTGGTCGGCGATCGGGTGATCCTGCACCCCGGCGTGCGGATCGGGCAGGACGGCTTTGGCTACACGGCAGGGCCCGCAGGCCTCGTCAAGGCGGTGCAGATCGGCCGTGTCATCATCCAGGACGATGTCGAGATCGGCGCGAACACGACCGTGGATCGCGGCGGCGTTCGCGATACGGTGATCGGCGAAGGCACCAAAATCGACAACCAGGTCCAGATTGCCCACAATGTGCGGATCGGGCGGCACTGCGTGATCGTCGCGCAGGTCGGCATTTCCGGCAGCACGACACTCGGCGACGGCGTGATGATCGGCGGCCAGACCGGCATTAACGGCCATCTGACGATCGCCGACGGCGCCCAGATCGCGGCCGTGTCGTCGGTCGCCGGCGACGTGCCGAAGGGCGCGCGCTGGGGCGGTACGCCCGCAAAACCCGTTCGGGACTGGTTTCGCGAGCTCATGACGTTATCTGAGCTTGCCCAACGGGGACGTTCTCCAAGGAAGACAGATGAGTGACGACGCGATGGTACTCGAAAGCGCCGATATCCTGGAGATCATGGAGCTTCTACCCCACCGCTATCCGTTCCTGTTGGTCGATCGTATCATCGACATCGACGGGGACCGCAGTGCGATCGGGATCAAGAACGTCACCGCGAACGAGCCGCATTTCCAGGGACATTTCCCGACGGCTCCGGTGATGCCGGGTGTGCTGATTCTCGAGGGCATGGCCCAGACCGCCGGCGCCATCTGCACCCGTGCGACCGGAGGCGGCACGCCGCAGCTCGTCTATCTGATGACCATCGACGGCGCCAAGTTCCGCAAGCCGGTGGTTCCGGGCGACCGGGTCGAATACCACGTGATCCAGTCCAAGAAGCGCGGCAACATCTGGAAGTTCGACTGCGTCGCGCAGGTCGACGGGGTCAAGGTGGCCGAGGCGGTCGTCAGCGCAATGTTGTCGCCCCGCGGCCCGAACTGACCATGGCCGAGACGACCATTCATCCGAGCGCCGTCATCGAGGACGGCGCGGTGATCGGTGACGGCTGCGAGATCGGCCCGTTCTGCCATGTCGGGCCGCAGGTGCAGCTCGGCGCCAACAGCCGCCTGCGCTCGCATGTGGCGCTGTGGGGCAACACGGTGATCGGCGAGAACGCGCAGATTTGGCCGTTCGCCTCGCTCGGCCATGCGCCGCAGCATCTGAAATATCGCGGCGAGGACACCAGGCTGGTGATCGGCCGCGACTGCCTGATCCGCGAACATGTGACGATGAACCCCGGCACCGTGCAGGGGCGCTCCGAAACGACCATCGGCGACAATTGCGCCTTCTTCACCGGCGCCCATGTCGCCCATGACTGCATTGTCGGGCGCAATGTCACGGTGATCAACAACGTCATGCTCGCCGGTCACTGCACGATCGGCGACTATGCCACGATCGCCGGCGGCTCGGGCATTCACCAGTTCACCCGTATCGGCCACCATGCCTATGTGGGCGGCCTCGCGGCGGTGGAGGGGGACGTCATCCCCTTCGGCATGGTGCTGGGCAATCGTGCCTATCTGTCGAGCCTCAACGTCATCGGCATGAAGCGGGCCGGCTTCGATCGCGAGGCGATCCGCAATGTGCGCCGCGCCTACCGGATGCTGTTTTCCTTCGATCTGACGTTCAAGGAGAACATGGACGAGGTGCAGAGCGAGTTCCCCAACGATCCGCTCGTGCAGGATCTCCTCGGGTTCATCCGCTCGGGCGGCGATCGCGCCCTGTGCTTTCCGCGCCATCCCCAGCTAAGCTGACAATGCCCGGACTGGCTCCCGTTCGGCCGGGCGACGCTCTCGGTCTGGTGGCGGGGGGCGGATCGCTGCCGCGACTGGTGGCGGAAGCGGCGCGCGCCTCGGGCTGGCGGGTCATCGTGGTGCGCATCGGCGACGGCATGGCCGACGACTGGGCGGGTTACGAAGGCGGTGCCTATCCCTGGGGCCGTACCGGCGACGCGATCGCCTACATGAAGTCCTGCGGGGTGCGGCGCATGGTGTTCTGCGGCACCGTCAGCCACCGTCCCGATTTCCGCTCGCTCATTCCCAGTTTCCAGACATTGATCCGGCTGCCGGCGGCGCTGAAGATCGTGCGGGGCGGCGACGACCGGTTGTTGCGCGCCCTCTCTCGCTACATGGAGCGCCAGGGCTTCGAGATGCTGGCGGTGCAGGACATCGTTCCGCAGCTCCTGACGCCCGGCGGCACCCTGACCCGCCGCATGCCCGACGCGGATGAAGAACAGGCGCTGGTGCTCGCGGCCCGAGCCGCGGCGCGGCTGGGCGAGCTCGACATCGGACAGGCGGTCGTTGCGTCCCGGGACCGGGTGATCGCGCTGGAAGGGATCGAGGGCACGCGGGAGATGCTCCAAAGGGTCGCCGATCTCAAGATTCGCGGCCGCATCGGGCGTTCGGAGCACTGCGTGCTGGTGAAGAGCGTCAAGCCAGCCCAGGACGAGCGCTTCGACCTGCCGAGCATCGGCGGCGCCACCATCGAGGAGGCGGCCGCTGCCGGCATCACGGTGATCGGGGCGACGGCCGGGCGCAGTCTGATCCTCGGGATCGACGACGTGCTGGAGGCCGCCGAAGCCGCGGGCATCGCCATTGTCGGGCTCGAAGAGGATACCGGAACGGCAAACGGCGACGACGGGGGAGACCGGCCATGACGACCATCGCCTTCGTGGTCGGGGAAGCGTCAGGGGACCGGATCGGGGCCGATCTCATCCGCGCCCTTCGTCCGAAACTCGGCGACGAATTGCGACTGGTGGGGCTCGGTGGCGAGGCGATGCAGGCCGAGGGTCTCGACAGCCTGTTCGACATCGACGAATTGTCGATCATCGGGATCGGCGCGATCCTGGCGCGGCTGCCGCAGCTGATGCGCCGACTGTCGCAGGTGGCCGACGCGGTGATCGCCGCGCGTCCTGATGTCCTCGTCATCATCGACAGCCCGACCTTCTCCCACCGGGTGGCGAAGCGTGTGCGCGAGAAGCTGCCCGATGTGCCGATCGTCAATTACGTGCCGCCGACGGTCTGGGCCTGGCGCGAGGAGCGGGCACAGAAGATGCGGGCCTATGTGGACCGCGCCATCTGTATCCTGCCCTTCGAACCCGCCACCATGGAACGGCTGGATGGGCCGCCATCGACCTATGTCGGCCATCCGCTGATGCGGGTGCCGGCGCTGGCGCAGATGATCGCGGACCCGGCGCGCACCGCGCCGGACCGCGCTCCGGCATCGCCGCCGCGTCTCCTGATCCTGCCGGGGTCGCGCCGCGGCGAGATCAACCGGCTGATCGACGATTTCGGCCGTACCTTCGATGTCCTGCGCGGGCGTATGCCGGGCGTCACGGCGGTCATTCCTGCGCTCGAACGGCATCGTCCTCTGATCGAACAGAAGATCGCCGGCTGGGAGGTGAAGCCCGAGATCGTCACCGGCGAGGCGGCGAAGTGGGCGGCCTTCGCGCAAGCCGATGCGGCACTCGCGGCCTCCGGCACGGTGTCACTGGAGCTGGCGCTGGCCGACGTGCCGATGGCGCTGGCCTACCGGCTCGACCGGGTGGCCTACCAGTTCCGCCACCTGATCTCGGCCTGGACGGCGGCGATGCCGAACTTCATCGTCGGGCATGCGCTGGTGCCGGAGCATTTCCACGAATTCGTGCGGCCGGAAATGCTGGCCCGTCGGCTCGAGCGGCTGATGACGCCGACGCCGGAGCGGGCGGCGCAGCGCGCCGGCTTCGCCGACATCCGCGAAATGATGCGGATCGATGTGGCGCCGGGCGAGGCGGCCGCCGCGATCGTCCTCGATTGCATCGCGCGCGGCAGGACGTCCATCCAGACATAGAAACGGGCGCCGCAGCGCCCGTTTTTCGTTGATCTCGAAGCGGCTAAGCCTCAGCCGCGCTCGTCGACGGCGACGTAGTCGCGCATCTCGGCGCCCGTATAGAGCTGCCGGGGACGGCCGATCCGCTGATGCGGGTCCTCGATCATCTCCTTCCACTGCGCGATCCAGCCGACCGTGCGCGCCACGGCGAAGAGCACCGTGAACATGGTGGTCGGGAAGCCGAGCGCCTTCAGGGTGATGCCCGAGTAGAAGTCGACATTCGGGTAGAGCTTCTTCTCGATGAAGTACTCGTCGGTCAGCGCGATGCGCTCGAGCTCCATCGCCACTTCGAGCAGCGGATCGTCCTTGATGCCGAGCTCGTCGAGAACCTCGTGGCAGGTCTGCTGCATGATCTTGGCGCGCGGATCGTAGTTCTTGTAGACCCGGTGGCCGAAGCCCATCAGGCGGAACGGATCGTTCTTGTCCTTGGCCCGCGCGATGAACTCGGGGATGCGGTCCTTGGTGCCGATCTCCATCAGCATGTTGAGCGCGGCCTCGTTGGCGCCGCCATGGGCAGGACCCCAGAGGCAGGCGATGCCGGCGGCAACGCAGGCAAACGGGTTGGCGCCCGAAGAACCGGCCAGCCGGACCGTCGAGGTCGAGGCGTTCTGCTCGTGATCGGCATGGAGGATGAAGATCCGGTCCATGGCCCGCGCCAGCACCGGGTTGATCCGGTAGGGCTCGCAGGGCACCGCGAAGCACATGTGCAGGAAGTTCTCGGCATAGGCGAGATCGTTGCGCGGATACACGAAGGGCTGGCCGATATGGTACTTGTAGGCCATCGCCGCGATGGTCGGCATCTTGGCGACCATGCGCAGGCTCGCCACCATCCGCTGGTGCGGATCGGCGATATCGGTCGAGTCGTGGTAGAAGGCCGACAGGGCGCCGACCGAGCCGACCATCACGGCCATCGGATGCGCGTCGCGGCGGAAGCCCGTGTAGAACCGGCTCATCTGCTCGTGGACCATGGTGTGCCGGGTCACGCGGTAGACGAAATCGTCCTTCTCGCGGGTCGTCGGCAGCTCGCCGTAGAGCAGCAGGTAGCAGGTCTCGAGGAAATCACCGCGCTCGGCGAGCTGGTCGATCGGGTAGCCGCGATGCAGCAGCACGCCCTCGTCGCCGTCGATGTAGGTGATCTTGGATTCGCAGGACGCCGTCGAGGAGAAGCCCGGGTCGTAGGTGAAGAGACCGGTCTGCTTGTACAGCGCGGTGACGTCGACGACGTCCGGTCCGATGCTGCCGCTGCGAACGGCCAGATCCGCATCTTTCTGACCCAATGTGAGCTTCGCCGACTGTTCCGTCATGCGTTTTCCCTTCGATGATAGCCGCTCAGGTATCGACCTCTCGCAGCGCACACAGATTGTTCAGATGCCTGACTACTCCAAACCCAGGAGTGCGACAAGTTTCCGATCACGCAATGTGTTGCGCCGCAATAGTCCTGTCCTTGGTCAGGCCGACTGGTCGCCCAGCCGCGCCAGCGATTCGTCCCGGCCCAGCACGGCCAGTACATCGAACACGCCCGGGGAGGTGGTGCGGCCGGTCAGGGCCGCCCGCAGGGGCTGTGCCGCCTTGCCCAGCTTCAGGCCGTTCTCCTCGGCATAGGCGCGTACTATGGCCTCCAGCTCCGCCGCAGACCAGTCCGGGGCCGCCTCGAAGCGCTTGGCGAGCGCGCCGACGATCTCGCGGCCGTCATCGTCGAGAATCGCCGCCGCCTTGTCCTCGAACGACAACGGCCGGTCGGCGAAGAGATAGGCGGTGCTCTCGGTGAGCTCGACGAGGGTCTTGGCGCGCTCCTTCAGCCCAGGCATGGCTGCGGTCAGCTTGGATCGGATCTCGTCGTCGGAGCGGGTCTTCAGGATGCCGCCATTGGGCAGCACGTCGCGCTCGGCCATCAGCATGTCGACCAGTTCCGCGTCGTCGCTGCGCCGGATCCAGTGGCCGTTGAGCGCTTCCAGCTTGGCGAAGTCGAAGCGTGCGGCGCCCTTGTTGATCTCGCCCAGATCGAACCATTCGATCATCTCCTCGGTGGAGATGATCTCGGAATCGCCATGGCTCCAGCCGAGCCGCACGAGGTAGTTGCGCAGTGCCACCGGCAGATAGCCCATGGCCTGGTAGGCCTCGATGCCCAGCGCGCCGTGGCGCTTCGACAGCTTGGCGCCGTCGGCGCCATGGATCAGCGGGATGTGCGCCATGACCGGCACGTCCCAGCCCATCGCCTTGTAGATCAGCGTCTGGCGGCCGGCATTGGTCAAATGGTCGTCGCCGCGGATGATGTGGGTAACGCCCATGTCGTGATCGTCGACGACCACGGCCAGCATGTAGGTCGGGCTGCCGTCTGAGCGCAGCAGCACCAGATCGTCGAGATCCTTGTTGGGAAAGCGGACGTCACCCTGCACCTTGTCACGGACGATCGTCTCGCCCTCCAGCGGCGCTCGCAGGCGGATCACCGGCTTGACGCCCTCGGGGGCCTCGGACGGGTCGCGGTCGCGCCAGCGGCCGTCATAGCGCGGCGGACGCTTCTCGGCGCGCGCGGTCTCGCGCATCTCTTCCAGTTCGGCCTGGCTGGCGTAGCAGCGATAGGCCTCGCCCTTGGCGAGCATCTCCTCGACTACCTCGCGGTGGCGGTCCGCCCGCTCATACTGCGACACCGGCGGCTCGTCTGCGGTCAGGCCCATCCAGTCGAGGCCGTCGATGATCGCCTGGACCGCCGGCTCGGTCGAGCGGGCGCGGTCGGTGTCCTCGATCCGCAGCAGCATCTTGCCGCCCGTTGCCCTGGCGTAGAGCCAGTTGAACAGCGCCGTGCGCGCGCCACCGATATGCAGGAAGCCCGTCGGCGAGGGGGCAAAGCGGGTCACGACGGCGTCCGTCATGGTCTCTCCGATATTGATACGCTGAGTGTTGGGAGCGGTCGGCGTGGATCGCTTTCGCTTGGCGGCTGTGTACCATAGGCGAGGGGAGAGACAAGCCGACGGGACCGGACGGCATGGACAGCGCCAGCGATCGCGACGAACGCGCAGGCGCGGCCTTCGGGCGGCGCGATGCCGTTCGGGCAGCGTTTCGGCGCTGGCGGGCGACGATCGCGCTGCCGCCGCGCGCCCGCTGGCGACGTCTCGGCCGGGAATGGCTTGCCGACCAGCTTGCCGCCGAGACCCGCGCCCGCACCGGTTTCCTCCTGGTCCCGCTCGGCCTGATGATCGGTGTGGCGCTCGTCCACGGCGCCGGCTGGGCTCCGAATGTCTGGCTGACCGTTCTTGCGGCCATCGCCAGCCTTGGCCTCGCGCTGCGCCGTATGGGGCGCCCCGTTCTGCACCCGGTGCTGATCCTCGCTGGCTTCACCCTCGTCGGTACCGCCCTCGCGATCGGCGAGATTCAGCGCACCGAAACGACGATCCTGTCCGGCCAGGCGACGGTGCGCATCGCCGGACCCGTCGTCTCACGGGAGCGGACAGAGGACGGACGCTATCGCTATGTGATCGCCGTCGCGGAAACCGAGCGGCCGGTCCTGTCGCGACCGCCGGAGCGTGTTCGCATCGTCGTCGGCAGCCGACACGAGCCGATCGCGCCCGGCGGCGTCTATCGTGGTCTCGTCCGGCTCGGGCCGCCGTCCGGTCCGGCCTTTCCCGGCAGCTACGACTTTGCCATGGCGCCGTTCTTCGCCGGGATCGGAGCCTATGGCTATTCGCTCGGCGCGCCGGAGGCCGAGCCGACGCCGCCCGCGGCGAGCGGCAACGGACGCGGCCTTCTGGCCGAACTGCGGCATGTGCAGACGCAGACGCGCCTCGCCCTGACCGAGCGCATCAGCACGGTGATCGGCGGCCGCGAGGGCGCCATCGCCGCGGCCCTCATCACCGGCGAGCGCGCCGGTATCCCCGACGATGCCCGCGAATGGCTGCGCGGCACGGGGCTCGCCCATGTCCTGTCGATCTCGGGCCTGCATATGGCGATCGTCGCCGGCTTCGCCATGCTCGCCGTGCGGTCGTCGCTGTCGCTCGTGCCGGTCATCTCGCTGCGCCTGCCGGCCAAGAAAATCGCCGCCATCGTCGCGCTCGTCGTCGCGGCGATCTATCTGGCGATCTCGGGCGCCAATGTCGCGACCCAGCGCTCCTTCGTGATGCTGGCGATCATGCTCGGAGCGGTGCTGATCGACCGCCCCGCCTTGACGCTTCGCAACGTGGCGATCGCCGCCATCGTCGTCATCCTCGTCGCGCCGCATGCCGTGATGACCGCCAGCTTCCAGATGAGCTTCGCGGCGACCGTGGCGCTGATCGGCGGCTATGCGGCCCTCTCGCAATGGCGGGCGGGGCGCGAACGCGGCCGCGAGACGGACAGGGGCATCGCCGGCAAGATCCTCGTGGCGCTCTCCGCAATCATGGTCACGTCGCTTCTCGCGGGATCGGCAACCGCGCCTTATGCTGCCTATCACTTCCACCGGATGGCGGCCTTCGGCTTCGTCGCCAATCTCCTGACCATGCCGCTGTTCACGTTGTGGATCATGCCGCTGGCGCTGGTGGGAACGCTGCTGATTCCGTTCGGGCTCGACGCCTGGCCGTTCCAGGCAATGGGCGCCGGCCTCTGGCTCGTCCTCGAGATCGCGCGCAACGTCTATGCCTGGCTGCCGGACCAGGCGATCGGACGCATGACCGCCTTGGGCCTTCTGCTGCTGACCGCGGCGATCCTCACCGCGTCCTGTCTGGCAAGCCGGCTGCGGTGGCTTGGCCTGCCGCTGGCACTGGCCGGATTCATTGCTGCGCCCGACAGGACGGCCCCACCGGAACTCCTGATCTTCGAGGACGGCAAGGAGGTCGCGACGCTCGCGGCGGACGGCCAGCTCGCCTTCCTGCGCGCACGGCCCAGCAGTTTCATCGCGGAACAATGGGAACGGGCCTTCGAGGCGCGGGCGCCGCGGGGCACCGACACAGAGCGGATCCGGGCGACGATTCCCGCGGAGTGCGCGGCCAAATATTGCCGCTTCACCACGCGTGGCGGCCTGCGTGTGATCTGGACGGAGGATTATGCCCGCACGGGCGATGCCTGCGACGAGGCGGATGTCGCCATCGTCTCGCGCGCGATCCGGCTTGCCGAATGCCGATCCGGCGCCGTTCTGGTAACGCTGCGCACGCTGCGGCGGACCGGCTCGCTGGCGATCGGCCGGGAGGCGGCGACAGGCCGGCCCCGCATCGTGCAGGCCGTCAGCGATCCGCCCGAACGCTGGAACGTCCACCGGTTGGCGCCCTGGCCGGAATATTGGCGCAAGCCCGCTGCGCCGAACCCGCCGGCACCTGTCACGCAGCCGGCCTCGGCGACCGTCAGCAATGGGGTCACGGCCGGTTCAGGCCGAACCGCGACGGTTGGGCCCTGAGCGAGGACGAGCCGGTTTCGGGCCTCAACGCTTCGGGCGCGAGTCGCGAGGACCTATCACCCGTTCTGCACCGACCGCGTTCCGTCCGGAGCGGTCAGTAGCGGCGGATCAGGCCGATCAGCTTGCCCTGGACCTTGACCCGGTCCGAGCCGAAGATGCGGGTTTCGTAGGCTGGATTGGCCGCCTCCAGCGCAATGGTGTCGCCGCGACGGCGGAAGCGCTTCAGGGTCGCTTCCTCGTCGTCGACGAGGGCGACCACGATCTCGCCCGGCGTCGCCGTGTCGCCCCGGCGGATGACCACCGTGTCGCCGTCGAGAATGCCGGCCTCGATCATCGAGTCGCCCTTCACTTCGAGAGCGTAATGCTCGCCGCTGCCCAGCATGTCCGGCGGAACGACGATGGAGTGGGTGTTGTGCTGGATGGCCGAGATCGGCACGCCGGCGGCGATGCGCCCCATGACCGGAATGGCCGTCGAAGCGGACGCCTTTGCCGGTGCCGGCTGCGCCGCGGGTGCGGGCCGGGCGGTGTCGCGGCTGCCTTCGATGACGCTCGGCTTGAAGCCGGTGCGCCCGACAGGTGCCGGGCGGCTGCCCTGAATCGACTCCGGCAGCTTCAGGATTTCCAGCGCCCGGGCCCGATTGGGCAGGCGGCGGATGAAGCCCCGCTCCTCGAGCGCGGTGATCAGGCGGTGAATGCCGGACTTGGACCGCAGGTCCAGCGCGTCCTTCATTTCATCGAAGGACGGGGGTACACCAGTCTCGCGCACCCGATCGTTCACGAAGACCAGAAGATCGTGCTGCTTGCGCGTCAGCATCCGGGCGACTCCTCAAAACAAAACCTGAACAAACCTATCTGTTCTAGTTGTGTTCCGCAAGTGGCTCCATAGCCGTCAGGGGGACGTAATCGCAGGGATCGCCCGCTTCGGCCGGTGCGGCGCGGACCGGACGCACGAGCAACGCATCGGCCGCGGCATAGATCGACAGCAGCGAGGAATCCTGCCGCGACAACGGCACGATGCGGGGCAGGCCGGCGCTGTCCGGTTCGATCCGGGCGCGGACGAAATCCGTGCGCTCGCCATTGTCCGGCATCGGCGCGGCGAGAACGCCCCGGCGGTAGAGCGGACGCGCAGGACGGCCCGCGAGGCGCCGGACCAGCGGTGCCAGGAACAGGGTCGCGGCGACCATGGAGGAGGCCGGATTGCCGGGCAGGCCGACGACCCGCATGTCGCCCAGCCTGCCGGCCATCAGCGGCTTGCCGGGGCGCATCGCCACTTTCCAGAAGTCGAGGGAGACGCCATGGGCGGCGAACACCTTGCCCACGAGGTCGTGGTCGCCGACCGATGCGCCGCCGATGGTGACGAAGATGTCGGCGCCGTCCGCGATCGCCTGTGTCAGCTGGGCATCGATGGCCGCTTCGCGGTCGGGCGCGATCCCGCAATTCAGCGGCAGGCCGCCGGCCTCGCGCACCAGTGCGGCGACACCGAAGGTGTTGGAGGCGACGATCTGCGACGGACCGATGGGTTCGCCGGGCAGGACGAGTTCGTCGCCGGTCGCCAGGATCGCGACGCGGGGCCGGCTGCGAACCGGGATCGCCGGATGGCCGCCGCTCGCGGCCAACGCGATGGCGCCCGGGGTCAGCACGGTGCCGGCGGTCAGAAGCGGCGTGCCCGCGGCAAAATCGATCCCCGCCGGGCGGATGTGCTGGCCGACCACGACCGGCGCCGTTGCCGTGACGGTGCCGTCCTGCCGGTTGGCGTTTTCCTGGATCAGGATGGCGTCGGCACCGGCAGGGACCGGCGCGCCGGTGGAGATGCGAATGGTCTCGCCCGGCTGCAGCGTGCCGCCATAGGCGTGGCCGGCGGCCGATTCGCCGACGAGCCGCAGGGAGGGGAAGGGCGCTTCGTCGCCAAGGTCGGCGGCGCGGACCGCGTAGCCGTCCATGGCGGAGGCGTCGAAGGCCGGCTGGGTGCGCAGCGAGGCAAGGTCCGCCGCCAGAATGCGGCCCGAGGCGTCGCGCAGCGGCAGCGTCTCGGTTCGCTCGAGGGGGCGGGCGTCCTCGACGAGGAGACGATAGGCCTCCTCGACGGGGATGAGACTCACGACGCGGCGTCCGCCGACCAGTCGCCGGAGCGGCCGCCGGATTTTGCCAGAAGGCGGATGCCGCTGATGGTCATGGAGCGGTCGACCGCCTTGGCCATGTCGTAGATGGTGAGGCAGGCGACCGAGACGGCCGTCAGCGCCTCCATCTCGACGCCGGTCTTGCCGCCGACCCGCGCCGTCGCGGTGACCCTAAGGCCGGGCAGCGCGGGCTCGGCGGTGATCTCGACGCCGATCTTCTCCAGCATCAGCGGATGACAGAGCGGAATCAGCTCGTGGGTCTTCTTGGCGCCCATGATGCCGGCGATGCGGGCAATGCCGATGACGTCGCCCTTCTTGGCCTCGCCGGCCAGGATCAGGTCGAGCGTCGCCGGCTCCATCATCACGAAGCCTTCGGCCTCCGCGACACGGCGCGTGCGCTCCTTGTCGCCGACATCGACCATCGACGCGGCGCCGGTGGCGTCGAGATGGGTCAGCGTGGCGTCGCGCGGATCGCTCATGCGGGCACCGTGATGGCAGGATCGCCGCCGATCAGGGCGCGTGTCGCCGTCTCGACGTCGTCCTGACGCATCAGGCTCTCGCCGACGAGGAAGGTGCGGATGCCGTGCCCGGCGAGGCGCAGGCAGTCGGCATGGGTGAAGATGCCGCTCTCGCCGACCAGGACGCGATCGTCGGGCACGAGGGCGGCGAGCCGTTCGGCGGTGTCCAGCGAGGTTTCGAAGGTGCGCAGATTGCGGTTGTTGATGCCCAGCAGCGGCGATGCGAGGGCAAGGGCCCGCTCGGTCTCGGCCTCGTCATGCACCTCGACCAGCACGTCCAGGCCATAGGCAACGGCCGCAGCTTCGAGGTCGCGGGCGAGCGCATCGTCGACCGCGGCCATGATGATGAGGATCGCATCCGCGCCCCAGGCCCGGGCCTCGGCCACCTGATAGGTGTCGTAGAGAAAATCTTTGCGCAGCGCGGGCAGGCTCGTCGCCGCGCGCGCCGCCGTCAGGAAGGACGGATCGCCCTCGAAGGACGGGGTGTCGGTGAGGACGCTGAGACAGGCGGCGCCGCCGCGCTCATAGGCGGCCGCGAGCGCGGGCGGATCGAAATCCTCGCGGATCAGGCCCTTGGATGGGCTGGCCTTCTTCACTTCGGCGATGAGCGCAAACTCGCCGGCGCGGTGGCGCGCGCCAAGTGCCGCCGCAAAGCCGCGCGGCGGCTCGACGGAGGCGAACTGGCCTTCGAGATCGGCCTGCGAGATCCGCTGCTTGGCGGCGGCGATCTCCTCGCGCTTGTAGGCTTCGATCCTCTGCAGGATGTCGCTCATTTGGTTTCCCCCGCAATCGCCTGGGTGACCGCGGCCAGCCGCTCCAGCGCGGCGCGGGCGCGGCCGCTGTCGATGGCGTCGGCCGCCTTGGCGATGCCCTCGCGCAGATCGGCCGAATGGCCAGACATGACCAGAGCGCCCGCCGCGTTCAGGAGGACGATCTCGCGATAGGCGTTGTCTGCCCCGTCAAGAACCGCGCGCAAGGCGGTCGCGTTGGTCGCGGCGTCGCCGCCCTTGATGTCGGCCAGCGGCCAGCGGCGCAGGCCGACATCCTCCGGCTCGATGGCGAACTGGCGGATCTCGCCATTCTCCAAAGCCGCGACTTCGGTCGTGCCGCAGACCGTCATCTCGTCGAGACCGTCGCCATGGACGAGCCAGGCGGATTCGGTGCCGAGGGCGCGCAGCGTCTCGGCCATCGGCACCAGCCATTCACGCGAGAACGAGCCAAGAAGCAGCTTGCCGACGCCGGCCGGGTTGGACATCGGTCCGAGCAGGTTGAAGATTGTGCGGGTGCCGAGCTCGACGCGGCTCGGGCCCACGAACCGCATGGCGGCGTGGTGGGTCGGCGCGAACATGAAGCAGATGCCGGCATCCGCGAGGGCCCGCGAAATAGCATCTGGCTTCAGGTCGACATTGACGCCGAGCGCCATCAGGACGTCGGCCGCGCCGGATTTCGACGACAGGGCGCGGTTGCCGTGCTTGGCGACGACGAGGCCGCAGCCGGCCAGAACGAAGGCCGAGCAGGTGGAGACGTTCAGCGTGCCGGCGTGATCGCCGCCGGTGCCGACGATGTCGACGGCCCCCGCCGGCGCCTCGACGCGCAGCATGTTGGCGCGCATGACGTCCACCGCGCCGGCCATCTCGTCGACGGTTTCGCCGCGCACGCGCAGCGCCATCAGGAAGCCGCCGATCTGCGACGGCGTCGCTTCGCCGGACATCATGACCGAAAAGGCCTCGCCGGCCTCGACGCGGTCCAGCGTGTCGCCCGCCGCGACCTTGGCGATGAAGGGTTTCAGGCTCTGGCTCAACGGATCAGCGCCTTCGCCCGCTCGATGCCCGCCGGGTGAACGGCGATGGCGGTGTCGTTCTGGAGCAGCGACACGTAGGTCTCCAGAATGTCGTTCTCCAGCATGCCGGTCATCTGGCTGCGCTCGTTGGCGGCGACGTTGGCCGCCGGGTCCGCCGGCGGCGCAACCTCGACGACGCGCAGGACGATCTGCGAGCCGGCCTCGCGACCGGAGGCCGTGGCGACCGTGCCGGTTCCGCCGGAGAACGCCGCATTGACGCCGGCCTGGCCGAGTTCCGACACGCCGGACTGGCGCGAGATCGCCGCTGCCGTTCGGGCTTCGGCGCCGACCGCGGCCGCCGCATCCGCCATGCTCTGGCCGGCCTGCAGCTCGGTCTTCATCTGCTCGGCGCGCTCGGCGAGCTGCCGGTCCGTCTCGGCGGCCTTCCAGTCGGCCAGTACCCGGTCGCGCACCTCGTCGAGGGTACGCTCGCGGGCCGGGTCGATGCTGATCACGTCATAGAAGACGTAGCCGTTGGACTGGAAGTTGATCGGGACATTGTCGAGGCCGGGCTCGGTCTCGAAGACGCCGGGCAGGAATTCCTGCGCCGACGGCTGTTCGGCGACGGGCTGGCCGTCCGGGCCGTTGCCCTCGCGGTCGACGGCCGGGATCGTCTGCACCGTCAGGCCGGCACTCTGCGCCGCTTCGGCGAAGGTCGCGCCACCGGCGCGGGCATCCTCGAACGCGTTGTAGGCGCTGTTGGCCGTATCGCTGGCCGCCACGAGAGCCAGTGCCGAGCGAATCTCGTCGGAAACCTCTTCCAGCGTCTGCACGGTTTCCGGCTGGATTTCCGTGACCTGCAGAAGCACCGGGCCGAAGGCGCCGCTGACCACGTCCGATACTTCGCCCTCGGCGAGCGAGAAGGCCGCCTCGGCGACGGTCGCATCGGGAATCTGCGACCGGGTGACGAGGCCGAGATCGATATCGGCCGGGCTGCGACCGGCATCCCGGGCGACGTCGGCAAAGCTGGTGCCCGCCTTGAGCTTGGCCTTGGCGGCTTGCGCAGCGGCCTCATCGGGGAAGGCGATCTGCTGCACCCGGCGCTGCTCGGCGGTGGTGTAGCGCTCCTTGTACTGCTCGTAATCCGCTGCGACCGCCTCGTCGGTGATCGTCGTCGGGTCGGCCATCGCCTCGGGCGTCAGCAGCGCGTAGGCCACCGAGCGATATTCCGGCGCGGCGTAGGTCTCGCTGTTTTCCTGGAAATAGGTCGCCAGAACCTCGTCCGTCGGGTCGGCGACAGGGGGAATGGTGGCGGGGGTCAGGGTTACATATTCGATCGTGCGCCGCTCGCCATTGTAGAGGCCAAGCGCCGTGGAGAAGGCGTCGGGAATGGCGATGCCTTCGGAGACCGCGTCGACGATCTGGCTGCGCACCGCCTGGTTCTCCTGGCCGCGAATGTAGTCGGCCTCGCTGATCCGGGCGTTGTAGAGCGCGTTCTGGAACTGGGCGCGGGAGAAATTGCCCGAGGCATCCTGGAAGGTCGGGTCCTCGGCGATCACCTGGGCGAGGCGGTCCTGCGACAGGCCGAGATCGATGCGGCGGCCCTGCTCGTCGAGCACGGCGCCGGCGACGAGCTGGCTGATGACGGACTGGCCGATGCCGAACATCTCGGCTTCCTCGGCGGTGGGCCGGCGACCGATCTGCTGGGCGAGGCGGGATTGAGCCCGGTTGTAGGCCAGCGCATAGTCCTGCAGCGACACTTCGGTCTCGCCGGCGGTCAGCACGGCATTCGCCACCCCGCCGCGAAAGACGTCGCCGATGCCCCAGACGGCAAAGCTGAGCACGAGAAGGCCGAGCAGGATCTTGGCCGTCCAGCCGGAAATGCTGCCGCGGAGCGTGTTGAGCATGATGGTCTCCCGTTCGCCCGACAAGGATCGTCGCGCGCGAGGCGATCCTGGGCATTCTGTTCCGTGCCTTTTAGGAAACCGGGCCCATCGGACGCAAGCGACCCGCACGATTGATTTACGCCCTTCGATGCGTAAGGTCCGCGCGGGGCCGTGGGCACCTGACAAAGAGCTGAGGAAACACGATGGCACCGACGCCGCTGATTGCCGGAAACTGGAAGATGAACGGGCTCCTGAAGGAACTGGGTGAGCTGCAGACGCTGGCCGAAGCCGCCGGCGCCGGCCTCAACCAGGGCCGTGACATCCTGATCTGCCCGCCGGCCACGATGCTGTCGGCGAGCTTCGGCATTCTCGGCAACCATGTCGCCGTGGGCGGCCAGGATTGCCATCCGGCCGTAAGCGGGGCCCATACCGGCGACATTTCCGCTGCGATGCTGAAGGATGTCGGCGCGCGCTACGTGATCGTCGGCCATTCCGAGCGCCGCGCCGATCATGGCGAGAGCGACGAACTGGTCCGCGCCAAGGCCGAGGCGGCGATGGCCGCCGGCCTGGTCGCGGTGATCTGCATCGGCGAGACCGAGGCGGAACGCGATGCCGACGCGACGACGGACGTCCTGGCGCGGCAACTGGCCGGCTCGCTGCCGGACGACATGGACGGCGACCGGGTCGTCGTCGCCTACGAGCCGGTCTGGGCGATCGGCACCGGCAAGACGCCGACAGCGGACGACGTGCGGCACATCCACGACTTCATCCGCCGGACGCTGGTCGAGCGTTTCGGCGAGGCCGGAAACGGGGTCCGTATCCTCTACGGCGGATCGGTGAAACCGGGCAATGCGGCCGAACTCCTGGCCACCGACAATGTCGACGGTGCCCTTGTCGGCGGGGCCAGCTTGAAGGCGTCGGACTTCATCGCGATATGTCAGGCGTCGCCGACAGCCTGACCGGAACGACACGGGCCGCGCGCCCAATCGCCTGCAAATGCCGAATACGGTTGGAAAGCGGGCGTCGCTTCTGTAGAAGGCGCGCAATTATCGAATAGACGCGTTGCGAAAGTTCCATGGAAACCATTCTCATCATCATCCACTTGATGATCGTCGTGACGCTCGTCGTCGTCGTTCTGTTGCAGCGCTCCGAAGGCGGTGCGCTCGGCATCGGTGGCGGTGGCGGCGGCATGATGTCGGCCCGCGGTGCCGCCAATGCGCTGACGCGCACGACCGGCATCCTGGCAGCGGCGTTCTTCGTCACCTCGCTCTCCCTCGGCATCCTGGCACGCTACGGCGCCCAGCCGACAGACATCCTGGACCGCCTGCCGGTCAATCAAAGCGGCCAGGGCGCGCCGGCCGGTGACGGTAGCGATCAGGGTGGCAGCCTCCTGGATCAGCTGGGCGGTCTCCCGGAGCAGCCGCAGGCTCCCGCCGGCGACACCGCAACCGAGACGGCACCGGTCGCCGCCGACGCACCGAGCGCGGCTCCGTCGCTGCCCGACGAGGCACCGGCAGCCCCGACCGGCGAGACCACCGCAGCTCCGGCGCAGCCGGCACCGGCGGCCGAGGAAGCTCCCGCACCGGCCACCGAGGCGGCGCCCGTCGAGGAAATTCCCGCCAACCCGGCCGAGGATGCACCGGGCGTCGAAGACGCGCCGACCGTGCCGCCCGTCGAGGAACCGGCCGCAGGCACGACGCGTCCGTCCGACGAGCCGGCCACGCCGCAGAACGGCCAGTAGCGCTTCGTTCGCCCATTGAACGTCATCGGCGGGGCACCTTCGGGTGCCCCGCTGGTTTTTCGCATGTGTAAAAAGTGACTGGCGGAATCATCTCCGCCGCGATATCGGGAAGGCCCATGGCGCGATATATCTTCATCACCGGCGGCGTGGTCTCTTCTCTCGGCAAGGGCATTGCATCGGCCGCACTCGGTGCACTCCTGCAGGCACGCGGTTATCGCGTGCGGCTGCGGAAGCTCGACCCCTATCTCAACGTCGATCCGGGCACGATGAGCCCGACGCAGCACGGCGAGGTGTTCGTCACCGACGACGGCGCCGAGACCGACCTGGATCTCGGCCATTACGAGCGCTTCACCGGCCGCTCGGCCAACCGGATGGACAACATCACCACCGGGCGGATTTACCAGGAGATCATCGCCAAGGAGCGCCGGGGCGACTATCTCGGCGCGACGGTCCAGGTCATCCCGCATGTCACCGACGCCATCAAGGAATTCGTTCTCGACGGGAACGAGGATTTCGATTTCGTTCTTTGCGAGATCGGCGGCACGGTCGGCGACATCGAGGCGCTGCCGTTCTTCGAGGCGATCCGCCAGCTCGGCAACGACCTGCCGCGGGGCGGCGCGATCTACGTCCATCTGACGCTGATGCCGTACATTCCGACCGCCGGCGAGCTGAAGACCAAGCCCACCCAGCATTCGGTGCGCGAACTGCGCGCCATCGGCATCCAGCCAGACATCCTGCTGGTGCGCGCCGACCGGCAGGTGCCGGCGGAAGAGCGCCGCAAGATGAGCCTGTTCTGCAATGTGCGGGAAACGGCGGTCATCCAGGCGCTGGACGTCGCGACGATCTACGATGTGCCGATCGCCTATCACCACGAAGGTCTCGACACCGAAGTGCTGGCCGCCTTCGGCATCGATCCGGCGCCCAAGCCGCAGCTGCAGCTCTGGCACCAGGTGACGGACGGCATCCGCCATCCCGAGGGTGAGGTGACCATCGCCATCGTCGGCAAATATACCGGCCTCAAGGACGCCTACAAATCGCTGATCGAGGCGCTGCAGCATGGCGGCATCGCCAACAAGGTGCGCGTCAAGCTCGACTGGATCGAATCGGAGGTCTTCGAGCAGGAGGACCCGACGCCGTATCTGGAGCGGGTGAACGGCATCCTGGTGCCCGGTGGCTTCGGCGAGCGCGGCTCGGAAGGCAAGATCCTCGCGGCCAAGTTCGCCCGTGAGCGCAACGTGCCGTATTTCGGCATCTGCTTCGGCATGCAGATGGCGGTGATCGAGGCGGCCCGTTCGCTGGCCGGCATCCAGAACGCCGGCTCGACCGAATTCGGCGATCCCGAGGAAGCCGTCGTCGGCCTGATGACCGAATGGCTGAAGGGCAACGAGCTGGAGCAGCGCGCCAAGAAGGGCGATCTCGGCGGCACCATGCGTCTCGGCGCCTATGCGGCGAGCCTCAAGGAAGGCTCGAAGATCGCCGAGATCTATGGCGACACCACGATCGAGGAGCGCCATCGTCACCGCTACGAGGTCAACCGCGCCTATCGCGAGCCGCTGGAGGCCGTCGGCATGAGCTTCGCCGGCATGTCGCCGGACGGCCTTCTGCCGGAAACGGTCGAGCTGGCCGACCATCCGTGGTTCATCGGCGTGCAGTACCATCCGGAGCTGAAGTCGCGCCCGTTCGAGCCGCATCCGCTGTTCGCCAGCTTCATCGCCGCCGCCGTCGAGCGTTCGCGGCTGGTCTAGGCCTCTGCAGCCGTGCCGGTCCGGTGCGGCTGCGTCCCCGTGATGAGCAAGCCGCTCTTCGGGGAATGCCGGTCGCCGGCGATGTCCGGCATGCGGGCTCGGACGGGCCGGGCGCCATGCATCTGGAAATGCCGGGGGAGATCGAATAGGCCGTGACGATGCGCGCGATCGATCATCTCGTCCTGTCCTTCGATGACCTCGCCACGGCCCGCGAACGGCTGGGCGCGCTCGGCTTCACCGTCGCACCTGATGCCGTCCATCCCTTCGGCACCGGCAATGCCTGCGTGTTTCTCGCAGACGGCGTCTATCTCGAACCGCTGGCGGTCGTGGACGCGGCAGCGCAGGCCGAAGCGTTGGCGGCAGGGAATTTCTTCGTCGCGCGGGACGCGGCGTTCCGGGCCGAACACGATCTGCCGGGCTTTTCGGGCCTGGCGTTCCGGTCGGCCGATGCGCTGGGTGATCGCGACGCGTTGACGGCGCAGGACCTCGCCGAACCGGCGACCGTCGATTTCTCCCGCACGTTCCGACAGGGCGACGGCGCCGAGGCGACCCTGTCGTTTCGCCTGGCATTCGCCCGCCTGCTGCCCGGTTTCGTCGCGTCGCTGTTCTTCTGCGAGGCTCGCCACAGCGTTGCTCCGGATCGCTCGGCCCTGTCGCGCCATGCCAATGGGGCCGATGGTCTCCTGCGCATCGTCCTCGTCGGGACGGTGGATGAGGCGACGCGCAGGCTTCTGGAGACAATCGCCGGATCAACACTGACAAGCGACGGCAGCGGCGGCGCGACACTGGCCCTGGCAAATGTCGTTCTGGAGTTCCTGACGCCGTCCCTTGCCCAGGCACGCTACGGCGTCGCGCCGGGCGACGAGCGGCTGCGGCTCGCCGGGATGGTGCTGGCGGTGGCGGATCTCGATCAGGCCCGCGCCGCGCTCGTGCCGGATCTCATGACGGAGCGGGACGGACGGATCGTCGCGACGCTTGGTCCCGCCAGCACCCCCTTCATCGCCTTCGAGGAGAGACCATCATGACAGCGCCCAACGGCACCGTCGCGGCTCGCAATACCGTGTTCGACAATTCCCGGCGCTTCGCGCTGATCGCCGGCCCATGCCAGATGGAGAGCCGCGACCACGCGATGATGATCGCGGAGAAGATGAAGCGGATCACCGACGATCTGGGCATCGGCTACGTCTTCAAGGCAAGCTTCGACAAGGCCAACCGTACCAGCCTGAAGGGCCGGCGCGGCATCGGCCTGGCCGACGCGCTGCCGGTCTTCGAGGAAGTGGCGCGGACCTTCGACCTGCCGGTGCTGACCGACGTCCACACAGAGGAACAGTGCCGCGAAGCAGGAACGGTCTGCGACATCCTGCAGATCCCGGCCTTTCTTTGCCGGCAAACCGACCTTCTGATCGCGGCGGCCGGGACCGGCCGGGTGGTCAACATCAAGAAGGGCCAGTTCCTGGCACCCTGGGACATGAGCAACGTGCTCGCCAAGGTTACCGAAAGCGGCAATCCCAACGTGCTCCTGACCGAGCGCGGCGCGTCCTTCGGCTACAATACGCTGGTTTCCGATTTCCGCGCCTTGCCGATCATGGCCGGGATGGGGGCGCCGGTTGTCTTCGACGCCACCCACTCGGTGCAGCAGCCGGGCGGACAGGGCGGGTCGTCTGGCGGCGAGCGCCGCTTCGTCGAGACGCTGTCGCGGGCCGCCGTCGCGGTCGGCGTCGCTGGCCTGTTCATCGAGACCCACGAGGATCCGGACAATGCGCCGTCGGACGGCCCCAACATGGTGCCGCTGGACCGCATGCCGGAACTCCTGAAGCGCCTGCAGGCGCTGGATGCGGTGGCCAAGGGCTTCGACTGAACCACTCCATGCCGGGCGTCGGCAGGGCCGTCAGCGCCATCGCCGGCCGACCCGCAACCAGAATCAGTTCAATCCGTCACATGCCTGGTCTAGAAGGCTGGCAGAACCACATTTGGAGGCACCCCGCATGACCGCGATCATCGACATCATCGGACGCGAAATTCTCGACAGCCGGGGCAACCCCACGGTCGAAGTCGACGTCATCCTGGAAGACGGCACGCTGGCCCGCGCGGCGGTGCCGTCCGGCGCTTCGACGGGCGCCCATGAGGCGGTCGAGCTGCGTGACGGCGGCAGCCGCTACATGGGCAAGGGCGTCCAGAAGGCGGTCGACGCGGTGAATGGCGAGATCCTCGAGGCGATCGGCGGCTACGAGGCCGAGGACCAGATCCGCATCGACGCCGCCATGCGCGAACTCGACGGCACCCCGAACAAGAGCCGGCTCGGCGCCAATGCGATCCTTGGCGTGTCGCTGGCCGTCGCCAAGGCCGCGGCCGATGCCTCGGCGCTGCCGCTCTACCGCTATGTCGGCGGCGCCTCGGCGCATGTGCTGCCCGTGCCGATGATGAACATCATCAATGGCGGCGCCCATGCCGACAACCCGATCGACTTCCAGGAATTCATGATCATGCCGGTCGGCGCCGAGCGCTTCTCGGACGCGCTGCGGATGGGCGCGGAAGTCTTCCACACGCTGAAGAAGATGCTGAAGGACGCCGGCCACAACACCAATGTCGGCGATGAAGGCGGCTTCGCGCCGGGTCTGGCATCTGCGAAGGACGGTCTCGACTTCGTCATGCGGGCGATCGAGAAGGCCGGCTACAAGCCCGGCGAGGACATGTTCCTGGCGCTCGACTGCGCCTCGACCGAGTTCTTCAAGAACGACGTCTACGACCTCGAAGGCGAGGGCCGGAAGCTGTCGCCGGACGACATGGCCGGCTATCTGGCCGAGCTCGCTGGCGCCTATCCGATCATCTCGATCGAGGACGGCATGGCCGAGGACGACTGGGCTGGCTGGAAGACGCTGACCGAGAAGACCGGCGCCACCGTGCAGCTCGTTGGCGACGATCTCTTCGTGACCAATTCGGAGCGCCTGCGCGACGGCATCGCCAAGGGCGTCGCCAATTCGATCCTCGTCAAGGTCAACCAGATCGGCACGCTCACCGAGACGCTGGACGCGGTCAATGTCGCACACCGGGCCGGCTACACCGCCGTCATGTCGCATCGCTCGGGCGAAACCGAGGATTCGACCATCGCCGATCTCGCGGTCGCGACCAATTGCGGGCAGATCAAGACCGGTTCGCTCGCCCGTTCGGACCGGCTCGCCAAGTACAACCAGCTTCTGCGGATCGAAGAGGAACTGGGCGACCAGGCGGTCTATGCCGGTCGCTCGATCCTGCGCGCGCGGGGCTGACCAGCCTGCCGCTTCGGCGGCGCAGAGAACGTATGGAAATAGGGCGCCAGCGAAAGCCGGCGCCCTTTTTCGTGTCCGGCGGTCAGTTGCCGCGCTGATCGAGCTCGTTGACGACCTGGCCGTAGCTGATCAGCGAGAACAGCGCTGATCCGCCAAGGACGTTGCCGAGCAGGGCCGGCAGGTAGAAGCCGACAAGCGCGTCCTGCACCGACATCCGGCCCGCGAACATCAGCGCCATCGCCTCCACCGAACCCGCGACCACATGGGCGAGGTGGAAGAGGGCGATCAGGTAGGTCAGGAGCGCGATGACCAGGAAGCCCGAGCGGTCGGCCGAGGGCAGCAGCCAGACGACCGTCGCCATCAGCCAGCCCGCCGCGATACCGCGCAGCAGCATGTAGTGGAAGGCCGGCTCCATCGCCTCGGCGGAGAGGGTGAGCGCCGCCTCGCGAATCTCCGGCGCATTGAGGACATCGTAGGCGATGCCGGCGCCGAACACCGCGGTTCCCACCATGTTGGCGGCCAGAACCACCGCCCACAGCCGCACCAGGGCCACGACGCCCTTCCAGCGTCGCCGCGCCAGGACGGGCAGGGTGGCGCTGAGGGTGATCTCGGTGAAGAGCTGCTGGCGGCCGAGAATGACGATCAGGAAGCCGACCGAATAGCCCCAGGATTCCAGCAGCGGCCGCCAGGGCGCATCGGGCAGATACGCCCTGAGCGCCGCCATGGTGTAGACCGAAAAGCCGATCGACAGGCCGGCGGCAAGGCCCGACCACCAGAGGCTGGCCGTCGGCCGGGTCAGTTCGTCCTCGCCCTCCTGGCGGACGATCTCGTAGACCGCCAGCGGGCGCAGCTTCAGCCGATCGTCGATCTGGTGCAGTTCGCCCTCGGTGAGGGTGGAGCCTTCCTTCTCGATCCGCTGTTCGGTGACGTCATTCGAATGCCGGCGCTTGCCGGCATCATGGACGGCTTTCGCCGATGTCTGTTCATCCATGTCCATCTTCGCGTTCGGTGATGCCGCCGCGGGACGGCCATTGTCCCCAACATGGGACCGAGCGCCCGCGACGACAGAGCCGGGCGGTGAACAGCGGGTCACCGCCCTTTGCGTCAGCTCACCTTCGGACGCTCGCCGGGCGGCCGACCCTTGGCGCCCAGCATCCATTCGCGCCAGGACAGGCGCTCGCCGTAACGCTCGAACAGTGCCGAATCCTCGTGGGCAGCGAACTGGGAATAGTTCAGGACGGCCACGAAGGTGACGCCGCCGATGGTGTTGCCGAGCAGGACCGGCAGTACGAACATCGGGAACAGCGGCAGGAACGCGACTTCCTCCAGCCGGAAGCTGAGGAAGAACACCTCCACCGACGAGGTGATGACGTGGAAGAAGCCGCCGACGCCGACGAAATACATCAGCAGCCAGACGAACAGGATCTTCGACACCGTGTCGCGGCCGCCATGGACCAGCCAGACCATGGCCGCGACGATCCAGCCGGCGATGACGCCCTTGGAAAACAGCGAGAACCAGCCGGTCTCGTAGGCTTCGTGGCCCATCTCCAGGGCTCTTTCCAGCCGCTCCGGCGTCATCACGTCGAAATAGGCCAGCAGCCCGGCGGCGCCGACGGCGCCGATCATGTTGGCGACCAGCACCACACCCCACAGCCGCAGGAGGTTGCGCAGGCTGGCGAGCTTGGTGAGGACCAGAACGACCGGCGTCAGCGTGTTCTCGGTGAAGAGCTGGTAGCGGCCGAGAACGATGATCAGGAAGCCGACCGGGTAGAGCAGATTGCCCAACAGGCCGGGTGTCGCCTCGCCAGAGGCCTCGGTGAAGACGACGCGCGCGAGGAAGGTCAGGCCGAGGGCGCCACCGGCGCCGATCCCGCTCCAGAAGAGATAGCGGTTGTTGGCATCCAGTTCGTCATCGGCGGTGGACAGCACCCGCGCGAAGATCTCCTCGAAGGCGAAGAAGTCCGACAGGGTCTCGCCTTCGGACGGCGCATTGTCGAGCGAATCCTCGGGATCGGCCCGGCGCATCGCCTCCTCTTCTTCCTGGTGGCGGCGTGCCTTCGGGTCGTCCTCTTCGTGAGCCATGCATGTATCCTCGGTAGGGTCGCGGCGGATGGGCGCCGGTGCGGCTCATCTAGCGCCGCCGCGCGATTGCGGAAGATCCCCCGTCCATGCCGGCGTTGATTCCGCGCCGGCAGCGCAGATTGCACCGCGCGTGCCGTGGTTTACGCGGCCTTAAGCGGAACATGCGAAGGGTCGGGAAAAGGAGGGCCCGATGCGCACCATCCAGAAACGCCAAAGCCGGATCGGCGGCCTCATCGTGCCGGCGATCACCGTCAGCTTCCTCGCCTATTTCGCGATTCACGCCCATAGCGGCAAATACGGCATCGAGGCGAAGGCCGAACTGACACGCGACCTCGCGGTGAAGAGCGCGCGTCTCGACGAACTCGAGAACCGCCGCGAACGCCTCGAGCGCCGGGTGCAGCTGCTGCATGACGGGACGCTGGAACGCGACATGATCGACGAGCGGGCGCGGCGCGCGCTCAACGTGACGACGCCCGAAGAGATCGTCATCCTGCGATAGGCAGGACGCCAGCCGATATTGCATCTGCACAATGATGGCGGGTTTGACCGGCGGCAGTGCCGCCGGACGGTGTATTTCGGCCCGAATTCGCGTGCCGAACGACCGCCTGCGCGCACGAAAACGACCCATCATAGACTTAAACGCAATCTCGGTTGAATTTGCTGCATTGCAGCAAGTAAACCGGAATCCGATTAAAGCGCGCGGCGTCGCTTGATGGGTGGTGCGGAGCATCTATACTCGGGGTGAATTGTAGCCGCGAATTGGCGGATCAAGACCCGGAGGCAGCATTGGCGGCCAGGCAGAGCAAGACACCCGCATCCAAGAAGGCCGCAGGCCCCTCGGGCGACGGCGCGGTTTCCACGGCGGCTTCGTCCGCGGAGATCGTCAAGACGCTCGAGCACTTCGACGCGCCCGCGCCCGCAACCTTTTCCAAGGACGAGGAGATTCGCGCCTATCGCGACATGCTCCTCATCCGCCGCTTCGAGGAAAAGGCCGGCCAGCTTTACGGCATGGGCTTTATCGGCGGCTTCTGCCACCTCTATATCGGTCAGGAAGCGGTCGTTGTCGGCATGCAGATGGCGATGAAGGAAGGCGACGAGGTCGTCACCGGCTATCGAGATCACGGCCACATGCTGGCCACCGGCATGGAAGCGCGCGGCGTGATGGCCGAGCTCACGGGCCGCCGCTCGGGCTATTCCAAGGGCAAGGGCGGCTCGATGCACATGTTCTCGAAGGAGAAGAAATTCTTCGGCGGGCACGGCATCGTCGGCGCGCAGGTGCCGATCGGCACCGGGCTCGCCTTCTCCAATCGCTACAAGGGCAATGATTCGATCTCGATCACCTATTTCGGTGACGGCGCGGCCAACCAGGGCCAGGTCTATGAGAGCTTCAACATGGCCTCGCTGTGGAAGCTGCCGGTCGTCTACGTGATCGAGAACAACCGCTACGCCATGGGCACCTCGGTGAACCGGGCCTCGGCGGAGACGAATTTCGCCCATCGCGGCCTGTCGTTCAAGATTCCGGGCATCCAGGTCGACGGCATGGATGTGCGGGCGGTCAAGGCCGCCGGCGATCTGGCCGCGGAGCATTGCCGCTCGGGCGAGGGGCCGATCATCCTCGAGATGATGACCTATCGCTATCGCGGCCATTCCATGTCCGATCCGGCCAAGTATCGCAGCCGCGACGAGGTCCAGAAGATGCGGTCGGAGTCCGATCCGATCGAACAGGTCAAGCGCCGGCTCATGGAAGAGCAGGGCATGTCCGAGGACGACGTCAAGGACA
This sequence comes from Aurantimonas sp., assembly GCF_964217435.1. NCBI lineage: Bacteria > Pseudomonadati > Pseudomonadota > Alphaproteobacteria > Hyphomicrobiales > Aurantimonadaceae > Aurantimonas > Aurantimonas sp. The sequence continues at coordinate 273,082 of NZ_CAXPJM010000008.1, forward strand.
TCGACAAGAAGGTCCGCGAGATCGTCGCCGACTCGGCCGATTTCGCCCAGAATGATCCCGAGCCGGACGTCTCCGAGCTGTGGACCGACATCTATGCGGACGTGCTTCCGCAGGCGGCCGAGTAGGGGAACCGACCATGCCGATTCAAATCCTGATGCCCGCCCTGTCCCCGACCATGGAGGAGGGCAACCTCTCCAAGTGGATCAAGCAGGAAGGCGACACCGTATCGCCCGGCGACGTGATCGCCGAGATCGAGACCGACAAGGCGACGATGGAAGTCGAAGCCGTCGAGGAAGGCACGCTGGGCAAGATCCTGGTCCCGGCCGGTACCGAAGGCGTGCGGGTGAACGCCCCGATCGCCCTGCTCTTGGCCGAGGGCGAGGACGAAAGCGCGTTGGAGGACGGTGCCGCGACCGCGGCGAAGTCCGCGCCCGACGAGTCTGCGAAGCACGACGAGGCGCCGGCGGCCGCCGAGACGTCCGCATCTTCGGGCGTTGACATGGAAGCGCGCCGGGTGCCCGCCGAGGGCAAGGTTCACCCCGAGCCCGAGGACGAGGTCGGCGCGTTCGGCCAGGAGATCCCCGAGGGCACCGAGATGGTGTCGACCACGGTCCGCGAGGCGCTGCGCAGCGCCATGGCCGAGGAGCTTCGCCGCGACGACGACGTCTTCGTCATGGGTGAGGAGGTTGCCGAGTACGAGGGCGCCTACAAGATCACTCAGGGCCTGCTGGCCGAATTCGGTGCCCGCCGCATTGTCGATACGCCGATCACCGAGCACGGCTTTGCCGGTCTGGGCGTCGGCGCGGCCTTCGGTGGCCTGAAGCCGATCGTCGAGTTCATGACCTTCAACTTCGCCATGCAGGCGATTGACCAGATCATCAATTCGGCGGCCAAGACGCTGTACATGGCCGGCGGCCAGATGGGCTGCCCGATCGTGTTCCGCGGTCCGAACGGCGCCGCGGCGCGCGTTGCGGCCCAGCACAGCCAGGACTACGCGGCGTGGTACAGCCACATTCCGGGTCTGAAGGTGGTGCAGCCCTATACGGCGGCCGACGCCAAGGGTCTGCTGAAGTCGGCGATCCGTGACCCGAATCCGGTCATCTTCCTCGAAAACGAGATCCTCTACGGCCAGAGCTTCGACGTTCCGGCGATCGACGACTGGACCGTGCCGATCGGCAAGGCCCGCATCCACCGCAAGGGCAAGGACGTCACCATCGTCTCCTTCGGCATCGGCATGACCTATGCGGTCAAGGCCGCCGAGGAACTGGCGGCCGAGGGCATCGACGCGGAGGTCATCGATCTGCGCACGATCCGTCCGATGGACATCGACAGCGTCGTGCGGTCGGTCAAGAAGACCAATCGCTGCGTCACCGTCGAGGAAGGCTGGCCGCAGGGCTCGGTCGGCGAGCATATCGCCTCCGAACTGATGGTCCGCGCCTTCGATCATCTCGACGCGCCGGTGCTCAAGGTCTGCGGCAAGGACGTGCCGATGCCCTATGCGGCCAATCTCGAGAAACTGGCGCTGCCGTCGGTCAAGGACGTGATCGATGCGGTCAAGGCCGTGACCTATCGGGACTGATGCCATGGCGAGCGGTACGGCTCATCCCGGTGCGGCAGGCGACGATGCGGGCCTTGTCCTGGTTCAGGATATCGACGCGTCGCCGGCAGCCGTCTGGGAGTGCCTGACCGAGCCGGCCTGTTTCAGGAGCTGGTGGCGCGAGACGGTGGAGTTCGAGCCGCGGCTCGGCGGCCATCTCTTGGAGCCATGGACGGATGCCGACGGCGTCGAGCATCTGACCCGGGCCGAAGTCACCGCCTACCACCCGCCGCACGGACTGGTGATGGTCTGGGCCGACGCGGACTGGGGCTTCGACACCGTCGTCTCGGTGTCGCTGGAGCCGCTGGGGGACGGCACGCGGGTGACGATCGAACATCAGGGCTGGCAGGCTGCGCCCGAAGCGGATCGCGCGGCCCTTCTGCTCGACCACAGGAATGGCTGGTCGCATCACCTGTCCAGGCTGACCGACCACGCACACGAACATGATGCCCGGCGCAAGGGCCATTGAGGAGACGTTCCGGATGCCCATCAATGTGACGATGCCCGCGCTCTCGCCGACGATGGAGGAGGGCAACCTCGCCAAGTGGCTGGTGGCCGAGGGCGACACGGTTTCAGCCGGTGACATCATCGCCGAGATCGAGACCGACAAGGCGACCATGGAAGTAGAGGCCGTCGACGAGGGCAAAATTGCCAAGATCGTCGTTGCCGCCGGCACCGAGGGCGTGAAGGTCAACGCCGTCATCGCCATTCTGGCCGCCGACGGCGAGAGCGTCGAGGACGCCGCCAAGGGCGGCGGCTCGGTTGAGGCGTCGGACGAGAAGGGCGGTACGATGGTCGCCGATCCGAAAGCCGACGCGGCCGTGACCGGTTCGGAAGCCGACGCGAAGGATGCCGAAAAGCGTGGCGACAGCCGTCCGGCGGCCGATGCCAAGAGCGCATCGTCCGGGCAGGGCGGTTCGGGTGATCGCGTCTTCGCGTCGCCTCTCGCGCGCCGGCTCGCCAAGGATGCCGGGCTGGATCTCGGCACAGTGCAGGGCTCCGGTCCGCATGGCCGGATCGTCAAGGCCGACATCGAGAGCGCGAAGGCATCGGGTGGCGCTCGCAAGGCCGCTGATGCGCCGGCTGCCAAGAGCGAGGCCGCGCCGGCCCCGGCAGCGGCGCCTGTCGCCAAGGGCACCAGCGACGAGGCTGTTCTCAAGCTGTTCGAAGAGGGCTCCTACGAGAAGATCCCGCATGACGGCATGCGCAAGACCATCGCCAAGCGCCTGGTCGAGGCCAAGTCCACGGTCCCGCATTTCTACCTGACGCTCGACTGCGAGCTCGATGCGCTTCTGGCGCTGCGCAAGCAGCTCAACGAGGCGGCGCCGATGATCAAGACCGATGCGGGCGACAAGCCGGCCTACAAGCTGTCGGTCAACGACATGATCATCAAGGCGATGGCGCTGGCGCTGAAGGCGGTGCCGACGGCCAACGTGTCCTGGACCGAATCGGCCATGCTGCAGCACAAGCACGCCGATGTCGGCGTCGCGGTGTCGATCGAGGGCGGCCTGATCACCCCGATCATCCGGCGCGCCGAGGAGAAGACCCTGTCGGCCATCTCCAACGAGATGAAGGATCTCGCCAAGCGCGCCCGGGCCCGCAAGCTGAAGCCCGAGGAATATCAGGGCGGCACCACGGCCGTGTCCAATCTCGGCATGTTCGGCATCAAGGACTTCGCCGCGGTGATCAATCCGCCTCATGCGACGATCCTGGCGGTCGGCGCGGGCGTGCAGCGGGCGGTGGTCAAGAACGGCGCCGTGACCGTCGCCACCATGATGAGCGTGACCCTGTCGACCGACCACCGGGCCGTGGACGGCGCGCTGGGCGCCGAACTGGCGGTGGCGTTCAAGCAGCTGATTGAAAACCCGATGTCGATGCTGGTCTAGGGCGGGCCGATGAAAACCGTCCTGTGCTACGGCGACTCGCTGACCTGGGGCTACAACCCCGAGACCGGACTGCGCCACGACTACGACAGCCGCTGGCCGAACGTGCTGGCCAGTGCGCTGGGCGACGACGTGGTGGTCATCACCGATGCGCTGAACGGCCGGACCACGGTCTTTGACGACCAGATGGTGATGGCCGAGCGCAACGGGGTGAAGACCCTGCCGACGGCGCTGGGCGCGCATCAGCCGCTCGACCTCGTCGTCCTGATGCTGGGCACCAACGATCTGAAGCGGCACACCGGCGGCGGCCGGGTCTTCGAGTCGCGTCAGGGCATGGAGCGGCTGGTCGAGATCATCCTGACCTTCCCCTATCAGCGGGGCTATGAGGCACCGAAGATCCTGATCGTCGCGCCGCCGATGTTCTGCGCGACCACGGAGCCGGACTTCACGCTGCTCTTCGGCCATGCGCTCGAGGAATCCCAGCATTTCCGTTCGGCCTGCACGAAGGTCGCGGAGGAATATGGATGCGCCATGTTCGACGCGTCCGAGGTCTGCGAAACGACGCCGCTCGACGGCATCCATCTGTCGGCGGAGCATACCCGCGCGCTCGGCGAGGCGCTGATCGCGCCGGTCAAGGCATTGCTCGACGAAACGGCATGAGCCAGCCGCAGCTGCCTTGCGTCCGGCGCAGGGCAGCCTTCGCGGCCGCACCCATCCGGCCTGGTGACGCACGGTTCGCGCCCGCACACCCGGCCCACGAAGTTCCGGCGTCCCAGGAGACCACCCATGGCTGACACCTACGACATCCTCATCATCGGCGGCGGCCCCGGCGGCTATGTCGCGGCGATCCGTGCCGCGCAGCTGGGCTTCAAGACGGCCGTCGTGGAGCGCGAGCATCTCGGCGGCATCTGCCTCAACTGGGGCTGCATCCCGACCAAGGCGCTGCTGCGCTCGGCCGAGATCTTCCACTATGCCGAGAATGCGACGGCCTACGGCCTGAAGATCGCCAATCCGGACTTCGACATGGAAGCGGTGGTCAAGCGTTCGCGCGGCGTCTCGGCGCAGCTGAACGGCGGCGTCGGCTACCTGATGAAGAAAAACAAGATCGACGTCATCTGGGGTGAGGCGAAGATCACCAAGGCCGGCAAGGGTGGCCCGGTCGAGGTCTCGGTCGGCAAGATGAAGAAGCCCGTCGTCGAGCCGCAGAACCCGGTTCCGAAGGGCGTTCTCGGCGAGGGCAGCTACAAGGCCAAGCATGTGATCGTCGCCACCGGCGCCCGCCCGCGGGTGCTGCCGGGGATCGAGCCGGACGGTGACCGGATCTGGACCTATTTCGAGGCGATGAAGCCGAAGGCGATGCCCAAGAGCCTCATCGTCATGGGCTCCGGCGCCATCGGCATCGAGTTCGCCTCCTTCTACCGCACCATGGGCGCCGATGTGACGGTGGTCGAGCTCTTACCGCAGATCATGCCGGTCGAGGATGCCGAGATCGCCGCCGTCGCCCGCAAGCAGTTCGAGAAGCAAGGCCTGAAGATCCTCACCGACGCCAAGGTGGCGAAGGTCGAGAAGGGCGGCGACGGCGTGTCCGTCACCGTCGAGACCAAGGACGGCAAGTCGCAGGTTCTGAAGGCCGAGCGGCTGATCTCCGCCGTCGGCGTGCAGGGCAACACCGAAGGGCTCGGCCTCGAGGATGTCGGCGTCGCCATCGAGCGCGGCATCGTCAAGATCGACGGCTACGGCAAGACGAATGTTGAGGGCGTCTACGCCATCGGCGATGTCGCCGGCCCGCCGATGCTGGCGCACAAGGCCGAGCATGAGGGCACGATCTGCGTCGAGAAGATCAAGGGTCTCGACGTCCACCCGATGAAGAAGACCGAGATTCCCGGCTGCACCTATTGCCAGCCGCAGGTCGCCAGCGTCGGCCTGACCGAAGCCAGGGCCAAGGAAGCCGGGCACGCGGTCAAGGTCGGCCGGTTCAACTTCAAGGGCAACGGCAAGGCGATCGCGCTCGGCGAGCCGGAGGGGCTGGTCAAGACCGTCTTCGACGCCAAGACCGGCGAACTCCTCGGCGCCCATATGGTCGGCGCCGAAGTCACCGAACTGATCCAGGGCTTTGTCATTGCCATGGGGCTGGAGACGACCGAGGAAGAGCTCATGCACACGGTCTTCCCGCATCCGACCCTGTCGGAAATGATGCATGAGAGCGTTCTCGACGCCTATGGCCGCGTCATCCACATGTAGATTCCGCCCGCTGCCCTCTTGCCTCGTTTTCGCCCGCGCTAGCTACCGTCCGAGAAGTCAAACGCGACAAGGAGTCTCAGGAATGATCGGTAGTTTTCTCGCAGCCATTATCGTTGGCGGCATTGCAGGTTGGCTGGCAGAAAAAGTCATGAAGAGCGACATGGGCGTCCTCATGAACATCATCCTCGGCGTGGTTGGCGCCATCGTGCTGAGCCTCATCCTGCGTCTGACAGGGCTGGGCTCCGGTGCGAGCGCTTCCTTCTCCTGGGAATATCTGATCGTCGGATTCGTGGGCGCCTGCCTGCTGATCTTCATCGTGCGTCTGTTCCGGCGCTAGTCACCGGTCCCGCACGAATGACTGCGCCGCGGTGGATTGCACCGGGGCGCCCGGGAGCTTAATTGAAGCCCATGGTCACCGTGCTCGATAACCGCCTTGCGGTCGAGGCCAAGCCTCGACCGCGGCATCCCGAAAAAGCCCATCGTCCGGATCAGGCGACGACCCTGCGCAAACCGGACTGGTTGCGCGTCAAGGCGCCGGGCTCGAAGGGCTACCAGGAAACGCGCGAGATCGCGCGGTCCAACAACCTCATCACCGTGTGCGAAGAGGCCGGCTGCCCCAATATCGGCGGCTGCTGGGAGAAGAAGCACGCGACCTTCATGATCATGGGCGGGATTTGCACCCGCGCCTGCGCCTTCTGCAACGTGGCGACCGGCATGCCGAAGCCGCTCGACGAGAGCGAGCCGGAGAGCGTCGGCCGGGCCGTCGCGGCCATGGGGCTGAACCATGTCGTCATCACCTCGGTCGATCGTGACGATCTGGCCGATGGCGGCGCCCAGCATTTCGTCGAGACGATCCGCGCCATTCGCGCCGCGGCGTCCGGCACGACCATCGAGATCCTGACGCCGGACTTCCTGCGCAAGCCGGGCGCGCTCGAGGCCGTGGTCGCGGCCCGGCCCGACGTCTTCAACCACAATCTGGAAACCGTGCCGTCGAAATATCTGACGGTGCGCCCGGGCGCCCGCTACGTCCACTCGATCCGGCTGCTGCAGCGGGTGAAGGAACTCGATCCGACGATCTTCACCAAGTCCGGCATCATGGTCGGTCTCGGCGAGGAGCGGAACGAGGTGTTGCAGTTGATGGACGATCTGCGCTCGGCCGATGTCGACTTCCTGACCATCGGCCAGTACCTGCAGCCGACCAAGAAGCACCATGCGGTGATGCGGTTCGTCACGCCGGAGGAGTTTAAGTCCTTCGAGACCGTGGCCCTGTCGAAGGGCTTCCTGGTCGTGTCGGCCAGCCCGCTGACCCGTTCGTCGCATCACGCCGGCGAGGATTTCGAACGGCTGAAGGCGGCGCGGCTCGCCCGTCGCGCGGCCGCCTGACAGCGACGATTATGGCTCACTTCCAGACCACCCGGCGCGTGCACCACTCCGCCGACGAGATGTTCGCGCTGGTCGCCGATGTCGAGAAATACCCCGAGTTCCTCCCGCTCTGCCAGCAGCTGAACGTGCGCTCGCGGCGCGAACGCGACGGCAAGACGCTGCTGGTGGCCGACATGACCGTCGCCTACAAGATGGTCCGCGAGACCTTCTCGACGCAGGTGCTGCTGAAGCCGGACGAGCGCCGCATCGACGTGAAATATGTCGAGGGCCCGTTCCGCTATCTCGACAATCGCTGGGATTTCGTGCCGGTCGGCGAGGATGCCTGCGACGTCAAGTTCGACATCGAGTACGAGTTCAAGAGCCGCACGCTGGGGCTTTTGATGGGCTCGATGTTCGACTACGCCTTCCGGCGCTTTGCTGAGGCCTTCGAGGCGCGCGCGGACGTGATCTATGGCGACGGTGCCCGGAGCGCTCAGAGCGCCGGCTGATCCGCGAGCGCATCGAGCAGCATGTCCAGCGCGACACCGACGCTGGCGCTCCTGATGTCCGCCCGACCGAGCGGGCCGAAGCGGCATTCCCGATGGCGGGTGGTTGTCGGCCCCGCGCAGGCGAAGTGCACGAGGCCCACCGGCTTGTCGGCCGAGCCGCCGCCCGGGCCGGCAATCCCCGTGACGGAGATTGCGACGCTCGCGCCGGACGCGCGGCGCGCCCCCTCGGCCATCTCGCACGCTACCGGTTCGGACACCGCACCGTGTTCTGCCAGGGTCGCGGCATCGACGCCGATCATCTCGATTTTCGCGGCATTGGAATAGGTGACATAGCCACGGTCGAGCACGGCGGACGAGCCGGCAATGTCGGTGAGGGCCGCCGCAATCATTCCGCCCGTGCAGGATTCGGCCGTCGCAATGGTCAGGCCGGCCTTCGCATAGGCATCGATGACGCCGCGTGCCTTCGCCGCGATCACCGTCGCATCGGCACTCACCGGGTCTCTCCATAGGACACGCTGGCCGTCGCGATCGCGGCGATGCCCTCGCGCCGGCCGACGAAGCCGATGGTCTCGTTGGTCGTCGCCTTCACCGATACCCGCTCCGCGTCGAGCCCGGTCATCGTGGCGATCGCTGCGCACATGGCAGCGCGATGCGGCGCAATCTTCGGCGCCTCGCAGATCAGCGAGATATCCGCATTCATGATCCGGCCGCCCTTGGCCCGGACGATCTCCACCGCCTTCTCCACGAAAATGCGCGACGGCGCCCCGCGCCATTGCGGGTCGCTGGGCGGGAAGTGGTCGCCGATGTCGCCCGCGCCGCAGGTCGCCAGCAAGGCGTCGGTCAAGGCATGCAGGCCCACATCGGCGTCGGAATGGCCGTCCAGTGCCTGGTCGTGCGGAATGGCGATCCCGCAGAGGGTGACGTGGTCGCCCGCGACGAGGCGGTGCACGTCGTAGCCATTGCCTGTCCTGACATCGATCATCGGCCGTATTCCCCGCATCCGTTCGTCGGCCAGCGCGATATCACGAGCCGTCGTCAGTTTCACGTTTTCCGCCAGCCCTTCGACGAGACGAACGGGAAGGCCAGCCCATTCGGCAATGGAGGCGTCGTCGGTGAAATCGTCGCGCCCGGATGTCGCGGCAGCCTCATGGGCCGCGCAGATGGCCGCGAAGGGGAAACCCTGCGGCGTCTGCGCCGCGTACAGGTCGCGCCGGTCGACCGTGGCGGCGATCTGCCCGTCGGGGGCCGCCTTCTTCAACGTGTCGGGGACGGCGATGGCCGGGATGGCTCCTTCGGTCTCGCCAATGGCAGCAAGCGTGCGGTCGATCAGACCGGCGTCGACGAAGGGCCGGACGGCGTCGTGAATCAGCACCACATCGGGGGCAGGGTCCGCCAGCGCCCCCAGTCCGCGGCATACCGATTCCTGGCGAGTCGCGCCGCCGAGGGTGACTTGGACGCGGTCGAGGTCGTTTTGGAGGGCCGCGGCGAGCAGCGCGCGATCATCCCTGTGGATGACGATCACGATGCGGTCGATGCCGGGATGGTCGAGAAAGACGCGGACGGTGTGCGCGATCACCGCCCGTGAGGCCAGCGAACGGTACTGCTTGGGGCCCTCCACCGACTGGCCTGCGCGTTCGCCGCGTCCGGCCGCGACGATGACCGCAGCCACGCTCCGCTTCATCGTTCGATCCCCGTCACGTTTGCCTCGCCCGCGTGAACCATAGAGGGAAGCAGCTATGCAAGGCACGTGCTTGTCTTTTGTGCATGCCCGGATAAGTTACAGCCAAATGGCGAAAGAAACGACACATTCAGTAGACGCCCAAACATTGGGCGGTTCCGGCCCGACCCAGTCCTGCGTCCGGATGCCGCTTCATGTCGGTGGCCACAGGCTGGCGAACCGCGTGTTCCTTGCGCCTCTGTCAGGGATCTCCGACGTGCCGTTCCGGCGGCTGGCGCGGCGCTTCGGCGCCGGCATGGTGGTGTCGGAGATGGTCGCCAGCGGCGAGTTCGTCAAAGGCTGCGACGAGAGCGCGCTTCGGGCCATGCGCGACGGGCCGGGACTGCACGTCGTGCAGCTCGCCGGGCGTGATCCGGCCTGGATGCGGCGCGCCGCCGCGCAACTGGCCGACAACGGCACGGATATCATCGACATCAACATGGGCTGCCCCGCCAAGAAGGTCGTGGGCGGGCTGTCGGGTTCGGCGCTGATGCGCGAGCCGGACCTCGCCCTGCGGATCGTCGAGGCGACCGTGGCCGGGGCCGGCAGCGTGCCGGTGACCCTCAAGATGCGGCTCGGCTGGGACCGCGAGTCGATCAACGCGCCCGAACTGGCTGCCGCGGCCGAGGCCGCCGGTGTCGCCATGATCACGGTTCACGGACGCACCCGCAGCGACTTCTACGAAGGCCAGGCGGACTGGCCCGCCATTGCTGCCGTCCGGGCCGCCGTGTCCGTGCCGCTGGTCGCCAATGGCGATCTCGTCTCACCGGAACAGATCGCGGCGATGCTCGCCCAGAGCGGCGCCGACGCGGTGATGGTCGGCCGCGGGTCGCAGGGGCGTCCGTGGCTGCCGGGCCTGATGGCCGGTGCGATCGGGGCGGACGAACTGGCCCGCTTCTCGCTCGGCGATCTCGTGGCCGAGCACTATGCGGCGATGCTGGATCATTATGGCGCGCGCATCGGTGTGCGCCATGCCCGCAAGCATCTGGGCTGGTATCTCGACCGTTTCATCGCCGCCACCGGATCGGTGCCGGAAGCCGACCGGATGGCGGTCATGGCCGGCCAGGACCCGCAGGCCGTGCTGAGCGTTCTGCGCCACCTTTTCGCCGAGACCCGCCTTCTGGACGTCGAGCCGAGCCTCGCGCCCTCCGCCATGCAGGAAGCAGCCTGAACCATGAACGATGAAGCGGCCCCCATGGATCTGGCGGCGACACAGACACGTATTCTCAACGCGCTGCCGCACCCGGTGGTGGTCATCGACCGCAGCGGCCGGTTCCGCTTCGCCAATTCCGACGCCGAGCAGTTCTTCTCCGCCGGCATGTCGTATCTCGCCAAGCGGCGCCTGCAGGATTTCGTGCCGGCCGATAGCCCGCTCTTTGCGCTGATCGACCAGGTGCGCGAGCAGCAGGGCCGGATCAGCGAGTACCGGGTGGACGTGTCGTCGCCGCGGCTCGGCGGCGAGCGGCTGGTGGATCTCTATGTCTCGAACCTGCCCGACGATCCCGATCTCGTGGTGGTGATGATCCAGCTGCGCTCCATCGCCGAGAAGATGGACCGCCAGCTCACCCACCGCTCGGCGGCGCGCTCGGTCACCGGCCTTGCCGCCATGCTCGCCCATGAAATTCGCAATCCGCTGTCGGGGATCAAGGGCGCGGCGCAATTGCTGGCCACCTCGGCCAGCGACGAGGATCGCAGCCTGACGCGGCTGATCCAGGAAGAGAGCGACCGGATCGTCAAGCTCGTCGACCGAATGGAGGTGTTCTCGGACCAGCGGCCGATCGAGCGTTCGGCTGTGAACATCCATTCGGTCCTCGAACATGTGAAGACGCTGGCGCGTTCGGGCGTTGCCCGGAAGATCAAGATCATCGAGCTCTACGATCCGTCGCTGCCGCCAGTTTTCGCCAATCGCGACCAGCTGGTGCAGATCTTCCTGAACCTCGTGAAGAACGCCGCCGAGGCGGTGGGCGACCGCGAGGGTGGCGAAATCCGGCTTATCACCGCCTTCAAGCCGGGGGTGCGCCTGTCCGTGCCGGGCACCCGCGATCGCGTCACGCTGCCGCTGGAATTCACCGTCGAGGACAATGGCGCGGGCATCCCCGACGACATCCGCGAGCACATCTTCGACCCCTTCGTGACCACCAAGCCGAGCGGCTCAGGACTGGGCCTCGCCCTCGTCGCCAAGATCGTCGGCGACCATGGCGGTGTCATCGAGTGCGAGTCCCACGAAGGGCATACGAGCTTCCGCATTCTCATGCCGGCCTGGCGCGAGATCGCGGAAACGCCGGCAGACGCGCCCCATCCGGCATCGGAAGTCTGAGGAATTGGAATGAGCATGCAGATTCTCGTTGCCGACGATGACTCCGCCATCCGCACGGTGGTCTCACAGGCCCTGATGCGGGCGGGCTTCGAAGTCCGGGTTACCTCGAACATCGCGACGCTGTGGCGCTGGATCGCGGCGGGCGAGGGCGATCTCGTCATCACCGACGTGCTGATGCCCGACGGCAATGCCTTCGACACGCTGCCGAAGATCAAGAACTCGCGGCCCGATCTGCCGGTCATCGTGATGAGCGCGCAGAACACCTTCATGACCGCCATCAAGGCGTCGGAGAAGGGCGCCTACGACTACATTCCCAAGCCCTTCGACCTGACCGAGCTCGTCGCCATCGTGCGCCGGGCGCTGTCGGAGCCGAAGGAGAGCCGGCGCCCGGACGCGCCGGACGAACTGCATGATTCCATGCCGCTGGTGGGGCGCTCGCCGGCCATGCAGGATATCTACCGGGCGCTGGCCCGGATGATGCAGACCGACCTGACGGTGACCATCACGGGCGAATCGGGCACCGGCAAGGAGCTGGTCGCCCGCGCGCTGCACGATTACGGGCGCCGCCGCAAAGGCCCCTTCGTGGCCATCAACATGGCGGCAATCCCCCGCGAACTGATCGAGTCCGAGCTCTTCGGCCACGAAAAGGGCGCCTTCACCGGCGCGCAGGCCCGCACCAGCGGCCGCTTCGAGCAGGCCGAAGGCGGCACGCTGTTCCTGGACGAGATCGGCGACATGCCGATGGAGGCCCAGACCCGTCTGCTCCGGGTGCTGCAGCAGGGCGAATACACCGTCGTCGGCGGGCGCACGCCCATCGCCACCGACGTGCGGATCGTCGCGGCGACCAACAAGGATCTGCGCCAGCTCATCGCTCGTGGCCTGTTCCGCGAGGATCTGTTCTATCGCCTCAACGTGGTGCCGCTGCGCCTGCCGCCGCTACGCGAGCGCATCGAGGATCTGGCCGATCTCGCGCGCCACTTCTTCACCGAGGTCGAGAAGCAGGGACTGCCGCGCAAGGTGCTGAGCCAGGGCGCGCTGGACGTGATGCGGCGCTATCCGTGGCCCGGCAACGTCCGCGAACTGGAAAACCTCATCCGGCGTCTGTCGGCGCTCTATCCGCAGGATGAAATCTCGGCCGAGCTGGTCGAGCACGAGCTGTCGAACGACGTGGCCAAGACACCGGGTCTCGACGGCGACGGCGGCAAGCCCATCGATCTGAGCGCCGCGGTCGAGCGCTATCTGTCCGACTATTTCGCTTCCTTCGGCGACGATCTTCCGCCGCCCGGGCTGCACGGGCGGATCCTGCGGGAGGTCGAGTATCCGCTGATCGCGGCGGCACTGGCGGCCACGCGCGGCAATCAGGTGAAGGCGGCCGATCTCTTGGGGGTCAACCGCAACACCCTTCGCAAGAAGATCCGCGATCTCGACATCTCGGTGATTCGCGCGATCCGCTGAGCGGCATTTTCCAGCCTCGTTGCACTTTGGCCACATTCCGTTGCATTGTAGCAACGTGATGACCGGTTGCAGTGATTCATGAGCCTGACACCCCAACAGAGCGCGCCCGAGGTTCCGTTCCTCATGGAGCGCCGTCGCTTCATGCTGGTTCCGGGGCTGATCGCGGTGGTCGGCGCGCTGATCACCGGCGCCATCTCCTTCGTCGTCCTGATGGGACTGACGCCGATCGCGCCGACCGACACGATCGTCACCATCGCCACCATCGTGAACGGCGCCTTCGTCGTGCTGCTCTGCGTCTTGATCGGGCGCGAGGTGCTGCGCATGGTCCGGGCTCGCCGCCAGGGCAGGGCGGCCTCCCGCCTGCATGTGCGCATCGTTGCCCTGTTCTCGATCGTCGCGGCCCTGCCGGCGCTGCTGGTGGCGATCGTTGCCGGCGTGACGCTCGATCTCGGACTGGATCGCTGGTTCGAGATCCGCACGCGCACCATCGTGGAATCGTCGATCAGCGTCGCCCGCGCCTATGTGAACGAGAACGCCCGCAATCTGCAGGGCTCGACCCTGTCGATGGCCTACGATCTCGACCAGCAGCGACGGCTGTTCGATCTCGACCAGAACGGTTTCGAGAACCTGATGACCGATCAGGCCAAGGGGCGCTCGCTGCTCGGCGCGCAGATTCTGCGGGCCGACGGCACGCCCTTCCTGCGGGCCGACGTGGCGGTCGAGCGGCCGCTGCCTGTGCCGCCGGAGGACGCGCTGCAGCGCGCAGCCGACGGCAATCTGGTGTTCATCCCGCCCGGCGTGACCAATCTCGTCGGTGCGATCATCAAGCTGCGGCAATTGCCCAACAGCTATCTCTACACGGTGCGGGCCGTCGATCCGGAAGTGCTCGACGCGCTGCGGCTGATGGAGGAGCGTTCGGCAGAATATTCCAGCCTGCAGGCCAACCGTCTGGGGCTGCAGGTGGCCTTCGCGCTGCTCTATCTGGGCATCATGCTGATCGTGCTCCTGTCGGCGATCTGGACCGGCATCGGCGTCGCCGACCGGCTGGTGCGGCCGATCCGGCTGCTGATGGGCGCAGCGGACGAGGTTTCGAGCGGCAACCTCGCCGTCTCGGTGCCGGTGCGGACCTCGGACGGCGATGTCGGCTCCCTGTCCAACACCTTCAACAACATGATCCTGCAGCTGCGCAGCCAGCGCTCCGAGCTGGTCCACGCCAAGGACGTCATCGACGAACGCCGGCGTTTCACCGAGGCGGTGCTGTCCGGCGTGACGGTGGGCGTCATCGGCGTCGAGCGCGACGGCTCGGTGTCGATGCTGAACCCGTCCGCCGAGCGGATCCTGCACGTCGACGCCAAGGCCGTCGTCGGCCGGTCACTCACCGAGACGTTCCCGACCATCGGCCAGGTCTTCGAGGCCGCGACCGCCTCGTCGCGCCCCGAATTCCAAGAGCAGGTGAAGCTGCGCATCCGCGATCGCGAGCGCGTCCTGGCCATCCGCATCACCTCGTCGGAGGAGAGCGAGGGCGCGCGCTCCAGCGTCGTGACGATCGACGACATCACCGATCTCGTCGACGCGCAGCGATCCTCCGCCTGGGCCGACGTCGCAAGGCGCATCGCGCATGAGATCAAGAACCCGCTAACCCCGATCCAGCTTTCGGCCGAGCGCATCCGGCGGCGCTACGGCAAGCGCATCGAGGACGACCGCGAGGTCTTCGACCGGTGCATCGAGACAATCATCCGGCAGGTCTCCGACATCGGCCGGATGGTGGACGAATTCTCCACCTTCGCCCGGATGCCGAAGCCGCGCATGGAACCAAAGGACCTGCGCGAAGCGTTGCGGGAAGCGGTGTTCATGCGGGAAATGGGGGATCACGGTATTTCGTTCGTTGCCGAGATTCCCGACGAGCCGCTGCTGGGCTCCTTCGATATTCGCCTGCTCTCCCAGGCCTTCGGAAATCTCGTCAAGAATGCGGTGGAATCGCTCGAGACCGCCGAGGTCGCCGACGGGCAGATCCGCATCCGGGCCGTGCCGGGCCGGGAGCGGCATCTGGTCGAGATCAGCGACAATGGCCGGGGATTTCCCCGGGAGGATCGAGATCGGCTTCTGGAGCCCTACATGACCACGCGCGAGAAGGGGACCGGGCTGGGCCTCGCCATCGTGCGGAAGATCATCGAGGAACACGGCGGGACGATCGAACTCGACGACGCGCCCGATCAGCCGCAGGGGGCGATGGTCCGCATCACCCTGCCGGCGGATGGCTTTGCAGACGCGGACATCCGGGAGAATGCCGGGACATGAGAAAGGATTGGTGAGATCGATGGCATCGGACATCCTGATCGTCGACGACGAAGCCGACATCCGCGAACTGGTGGCGGGAATCCTCGAGGACGAGGGGCACGAGACCCGGACAGCGGGGGGATCGGACGCCGCGTTGCAGTCGATCGCCGAGCGCGTGCCGCGCCTGGTCTTCCTCGACATCTGGCTGCAGGGCAGCCGCCTCGACGGCCTCGACCTGCTCGACGCCATCAAGGCGCAGCATCCCGAAGTCCCGGTGGTGATGATCTCCGGTCACGGCAATATCGAGACCGCCGTCTCGGCGATCCGGCGCGGCGCCTATGACTACATCGAGAAGCCGTTCAAGGCCGATCGCCTGATCCTGGTGGCCGAGAGGGCGCTGGAGAACTCCAAGCTCAAGCGCGAGGTTTCCGAACTGCGCCGGCGCTCGTCCGACTTCGCCGAGCTGATCGGCAAGTCGCATCCGATGAACCAGCTGCGCACGCTGATCGAGCGCGTTGCGCCGACCAACAGCCGCGTGATGATCCTCGGCGCGTCGGGGTCCGGCAAGGAAATGGTCGCGCGGGCAATCCATGCCGGGTCGGCCCGTGCCGATGCGCCCTTCGTAGCGCTGAACGCCGCGGCGATCACGCCCGACCGCATGGAGGTCGAACTCTTCGGCACCGAGGCGCCTCCCGGCGTCGAGCGCAAGGTCGGCGCGCTGGAGGAGGCCCATGGCGGCGTCCTGTTCCTCGACGAGGTCGGGGACATGCCGCGCGAAACCCAGAACAAGATCCTGCGCGTGCTGACCGAACAGACCTTCGAGCGGGTTGGTGGCTCGAAGCGTGTGAAGGTCGATGTCCGCATTGTCTCGTCGACGGCCCAGAACCTGGAATCGATGATCGCCGAGGGCGCCTTCCGCGAGGACCTCTACCATCGCCTCGCCGTGGTCCCGGTCCAGGTTCCGCCGCTTGCCGAGCGGCGCCAGGACATCCCGCTGCTGATCGAAGCTTTCATGACGCAGATCAGCGAGCAGACCGGCATCAAGCCGCGGGCGATCAGCCCGGAGGCGATGGCGGTGCTGCAATCCAGCGAATGGCCCGGCAACGTCCGCCAGCTCCGCAACAATGTCGAGCGGCTGATGATCCTGTCGCGCGAAGGCGACGCCGAGACGACGATCTCGGCCGACATGCTGCCGCGCGAGGTCGGCGAGATGCTGCCGCAGACGCCGAGCCAGTCGGACGGGCAGATCCTGGCCCTGCCCCTGCGCGACGCGCGCGAGGTGTTCGAGAAGGAATATCTGGTGGCGCAGATCAATCGCTTCGGCGGCAACATTTCGCGCACCGCGGAATTCGTCGGCATGGAGCGCTCGGCACTGCATCGCAAGCTGAAGTCGCTCGGCATCTAGGCTCTTCATCCGCCGATCCGACCCGCCGGGGCCCGTCGATGCCGGACGGGCGGGCAGGGTGCCGCGAGCAGCCTTTGCGCTTGTCCTCGCGAAGCATTAGGAACGCGGCTCTGAAGAGTTCGGCGTTTGAAGGGCGGAACGGATGAGAGTCGTGATCTGTGGTGCAGGCCAGGTCGGGTACGGCATTGCCGAACGACTGGCGTCCGAGCGCAACGACGTCTCGGTGATCGACACCTCTCGTTCGCTTGTCCAGAACATCCGCGACAATCTCGACGCAAGGGGCTTCGTCGGCCACGGCGCCCATCCGGACGTGCTGGCCGAGGCGGGCGCCGAGCAGGCCGATATGATCATCGCCGTGACGCTGCACGACGAGGTGAACATGGTCGCCTGCCAGGTGGCCCACTCGCTGTTCAACGTACCCACCAAGATCGCCCGCATCCGCTCGCAGAGCTATCTGCGCTCGCACTGGCAGGATCTGTTCTCGACCGACAACATGCCGATCGACGTGATCATTTCGCCGGAAGTCGAGGTCGGCGAGATGGCGCTGCGCCGGATCGCGCTGCCGGGGGCCATGGATGTCGTGCGGTTCGCAGACGACAGCATCGCCATGGTCGCCATCGAGTGCCGGGACGACTGCCCGGTGGTCGACACGCCGCTTGCCCAGCTTACCGATCTGTTTCCCGACCTGAAGGCGACCGTCGTCGGCATCCTGCGCGGCGACAAATTGTTCGTACCGGCCTCGTCGGACCAGATGGTGGCCGGCGACATCGCCTATGTCGTGGCGGAGCGCAGCCATGTGAAGCGGACGCTGGGCCTGTTCGGCCACGAAGAGCCGGAAGCCGGGCGGATCGTCATCGTCGGCGGCGGCAATATCGGCTTCTACGTCGCCCAGCAGATGGAAAAGCGCAGCCTTGGCGCCAAGATCCGCGTGCTCGAGACCAAGCACGAGCGGGCGGTGACCATCGCCGACAGCCTGAAGCGCACCATCGTCCTGCATGGCAGCGGCCTCGACCAGACCATTCTCAACGAGGCCGACATCGCCGAGGCCGATCTGCTCGTTGCGCTGACCAATGACGACAAGGTGAACATCCTCTCCAGCGTCATGGCCAAGCGGCTGGGCTGCAAGGGCAATCTCGCCCTGCTGAACGATCCCGACTACCAGACCTTCACGCGCACGCTGGGCATCGACGCCTTCATCAATCCGCGCTCGGTGACGATCTCGCGCGTGCTGCAGCATGTGCGCCGGGGACGCATCCGCGCCGTGCACTCGATCCAGAACGGCCTGGCCGAAGCGATCGAGGCCGAGGCGCTGGAAACCTCGCCCCTGGTCGGTACGCCGCTGCGCGACCTGAACCTTCCGCACAATCTGCGGGTCGGCGCGATCTATCGCAACGGCCAGTTCGTGCGCCCGGACGGCCAGACCAAGATCAAGGCGAAGGACCGGGTGGTGATCTTCGCCGCGGCCGGTGCCGTGCGCCATGTCGAGCAGCTTTTCCGGGTCAGCCTCGAATTCTTCTGATCGGCGCGGGACGCCCCCTGTTGCGCACGGCCGCGCCGACATAAATGTCGGCGTGAGAGCCTGACTGCGCTTGATGTCCGGCCTGCGCCGGTGTCATGTCCGAAGGGAGTTCTCCTTGCGGCAGAGCCGGCCATCGCCGGCTTGGCAGATTCTGCACGCAGGAGAGGTGAGCATCCGCAGGTCCGGCGGCGAGACCTGCGAGAGACGACGAAGCCGTATTGCCCGGGTCGACGGGTGCAGGACAATGCGCGGAACGACCGGCGAAGACCGGTTCAGCCGACGCCAATAAGAACAGGACAAGGACCACATGGCCGAACGCACGCAGAACCTTCAGGATCTCTTTCTCAACACCGTCCGCAAGCAGAAGATTTCGCTGACGATCTTCTTGGTCAACGGCGTCAAGCTGACCGGCGTCGTTACCTCCTTCGACAATTTCTGCGTGCTGCTGCGCCGCGACGGGCATTCCCAGCTGGTCTACAAGCACGCCATCTCCACCATCATGCCGTCCCAGCCCGTGCACATGTACGATGGCAGCGACGAAGACAGGAAAGACTGATTGGCCGAACATAGAGAAGTGGGGCCGCGAGGCCCGATCGAACACAAGACCGTTCCGACCCGTGCGGCGGTCTACGTCCCCGTGTTCAAGCAATATCCCGTGCAGGACGATGTGGCGGGCGCGGCTGAGGCGCCGCGTCGGAGCCACGATGCGCGCCTGGCCGAGGCCATGGGCCTCGCCGCGGCCATCGGGCTCGACATCGTCGCCAGCGGTATCGTCAGCGGCCAGCGGCCGCGTCCGGCGACACTGATCGGCACCGGCAAGGTCGAGGAAATGAAGGGCGTGATCGCCAGCGAGGAGATCGGGCTGGTCGTCTTCGACCATCCGCTCACCCCGGTGCAGCAGCGCAATCTGGAACGGGAGCTGAACGTCAAGGTTCTCGACCGGACCGGTCTCATTCTCGAGATCTTCGGCGAGCGGGCGCGCACCAAGGAAGGACGCCTGCAGGTCGAACTCGCGCATCTGAACTATCAGCGCGGCCGGCTCGTGCGCAGCTGGACCCATCTGGAGCGTCAGCGCGGTGGTGCCGGCTTCCTCGGCGGTCCGGGCGAGACCCAGATCGAATCCGACCGGCGGCAGCTGCAGGAGAAGATCAAGCGGCTCGAGAAGGACCTGGAACAGGTCCGGCGGACCCGGCAGCTTCACCGCGCCCAGCGCAAGAAGGCGCCGCATCCGGTGGTCGCGCTCGTCGGCTATACCAATGCCGGCAAGTCGACGCTGTTCAACCGGCTGACCGGCGCCGACGTGATGGCGAAGAATCTGCTCTTCGCCACGCTTGATCCCACCCTGCGTCGCACGACCCTGCCGCACGGCACCGAGATCCTGTTCTCCGACACGGTGGGCTTCGTCTCGGACCTGCCGACGCATCTGGTGGCGGCCTTCCGGGCGACGCTGGAAGAGGTGATCGAGGCCGACATCGTTTTACATGTGCGCGACGTGGCCGATCCCGACACGCTGGCCCAGGCCGAGGACGTGCGCAAGATCCTGCGCGACCTCGACATCGACGTCGATGACAGCGACCACGTGGTCGAGATCTGGAACAAGGTGGACCTGCTCGACGAGGCCGGCCTCCAGCATCTGGCGACGATGCGCGAGAGCCTGCCGGATACCGACGCCGTGCATGTCGTGTCGGCAGTGACCGGCTTCGGCGTGGACACGTTGCTGGTGGATATCGAGCGGCGGATCGGCGGCGGCACGGTGACGCTGACCGTGGACGTGGCGCCCGACGCCATGGGCTTCGTGCCGTGGATCTACGAGAACGCCACGGTGACGGCGCGCGACGACCGCGAGGACGGCGCCGTGTCGCTGACGATGGACATCACCAAGCAGGCCCGGACAGAATTACGCCGGATGAGCGAGCACGCATCCGGCGTTTCGTTTCAGCGCTGAGAGCGGGTCAGGCCGGCACCGTCAGGTGCCGGTCCCGATCAGCATGAAGGCGGGAATGTCGTCGCCGAAACCGACCGGCGACTTGCCGTTGTCGTCGTTGCGGCCGCCACGCGGCGCGGCGGGCTTGGCACCACGGGTCCGAGAGGACGATGCGGCGGGACGCGCCCGATCGCTGGAGGCTGCACGGCTGCGGCTCGGCTTCTGGACCGGTGCCACATCCTCTTCGACGGTTTCCACCGGAGCATCGCGCGTGATCGCCTCGACGGGCACATCCAGCTCGCCGGCTTCGGCGCGAACCACGGCCGGTTCCGCTTCGATCGCCTGTTCCGGCGCCGTCTCGCTTGCCGGCTCCGCTGCGGCGGCACCACCGCGACGACGTGTCGAGGACCCCGAGCGTCGGCCACTGCCGCTGCGACGCGCCGGCTTCTCGCTGGTCTCGTCGTCGGAAACGGCGCTGACCGGTTCGCCGAGCCACTCGATCTCGTTGCCGATCAGCTTCTCGATGGCGTCGAGATGCTTCTTGTCGGCCTTGGTCGCCAGGGTGAAGGCTGCACCCGAACGTCCGGCCCGGCCGGTGCGGCCGATGCGATGGACATAGTCCTCGGCATGGATCGGCACGTCGAAATTGAAGACGTGGCTGACGGCCGGGATGTCGAGGCCGCGCGCGGCGACGTCGGAAGCGACCAGCAACTGGATCTTGTTGTCGCGGAAGCCCTGCAGCATCGCGGTGCGCGAACGCTGGTCCATGTCGCCATGCAGCGCGCCGGCGGAGAAGCCGTGGCGCTCCAGCGAGCGGAACAGTGTCGCCACGTCCCGCTTGCGGTTGCAGAAGATGATGGCGTTGGTCAGTTCGGTCTGGTCGCGGATGACTCGGCGCAACGTATCGCGCTTCTCGAAGTCGTCCTTCTTGGTGGCGACCAAACGCTGCGTCACCGTCAGCGCGGCCGAGGCCGGCTTGGCGACTTCGACGCGAACCGGGTTCTGGAGGAACTGCTCGGTCAGGCGCGTGATCTCCGGCGGCATGGTGGCCGAGAAGAACAGGGTCTGACGCGAGACCGGCAGCAGCTTGCAGATGCGCTCGATGTCCGGGATGAAGCCCATGTCCAGCATGCGGTCGGCTTCGTCGATGACGAGCACTTCCACCGCGGTCATCAGCAGCTTGCCGCGCTCGAAATGGTCGAGCAGGCGGCCCGGCGTGGCGATCAGGACGTCGGCGCCGCGGTCGATCTTGCGATCCTGATCTGCGAAGGAGACGCCACCGATCAGCAGCGCGACATTGAGCTTCTGGTCGAGACCGTAGCGGGTAAAGGATTCGGCGACCTGCGCGGCGAGTTCGCGCGTCGGCTCTATGATCAGGGTGCGGGGCATGCGGGCCCGCGCGCGCCCCTTCTCGAGCATGGTCAACATCGGCAGGACGAAGGACGCGGTCTTGCCGGTTCCCGTCTGCGCAATTCCCAGGACATCGCGGCGCTCAAGCGCATGCGGAATGGCCTGTTCCTGAATCGGCGTCGGTTCATTGTATCCGGCTGCATGTACGGCAGCCAGAACCTTGGCGCTCAGGCCGAGTTCGGAAAAGAGTTTCAAGCTAGCTGTTCTCTTGGGTAAATGGGAGGTTGCGTTCGGTAGCGTTTGAAAGCCCATCTCATGGGGGCGATAGGGCGAGCACGAGCGCGAGTCAACCGATACGCCCCAAATGGGGCTTTTCACCGGGATTTACAGGGCAGAAATCGTGAATTTCGTCTCAATTGTCATGATTCCGGGCTTGTTGTGCACCGACGACCTGTATCGCGATCAGATCGCGGCCCTGGCCGGACATCCGATCCGGATCGCCGATACCACCAGCGACGCGTCGGTCACCGCCATGGCGGAGCGGCTCCTTGCCGATGCGCCCGACAGGTTCGCGCTCTGCGGTCTGTCCATGGGCGGCTACGTGGCGCTGGAGGTGCTGCGACTGGCGCCGGAGCGCGTGCTGGCGGCGGCCCTGATGGCGACGAGCCACCGCGCCGACACGCCCGAGCAGACCGCCATGCGCCACCAGCTCATCGCGACGGCACGGGAAGAGGGGATCGAGCCGGTCGCGCGTCTGCTCTGTGAGCGCCTCGTCGCGCCGGAGACGGCGAGTGCGACGCTCAGGGAGCGCATCGTTCAAATGGCCACGTCAATCGGTGTCGAGGGTTTCGTTCGCCAGCAGCAGGCGATCATCGACCGGCCGGACCAGAGCGACCGACTTCCGACGATCAAGGTTCCGGTGACGGTCGTCGCCGGGGAGGCGGATGCGATCATCCCCCCGGAGCGCGCGCGCGAAATGGCCGCGGCGATCCCGGGCGCGCGGCTGGAGATGCTGCCGGCGACCGGGCACATGGTGACGATGGAGCGGCCGGACCGCACCAGCGAGATCCTGCGGCGCAGCCTCGCCGAGGCCGCCGCAGGCTGAGCCGCCGGCTCAGTTGGTCGCCGGGCCGAACATGTAAGGCTGGTCCGGGAAGAAGTGCAGTTCGTAGGTCTCGGCGATCTCGCCATCCGAGGGCAGGAGATCGAAGAACAGCGACAGGCTGTTGG
This sequence comes from Aurantimonas sp., assembly GCF_964217435.1. NCBI lineage: Bacteria > Pseudomonadati > Pseudomonadota > Alphaproteobacteria > Hyphomicrobiales > Aurantimonadaceae > Aurantimonas > Aurantimonas sp. The sequence continues at coordinate 295,868 of NZ_CAXPJM010000008.1, forward strand.
GCTCGGTCTCGCTCGGTTCGTCGGCCCGGTAGCCGACGACGGCGCCCTCGATCTGGTTGAGTTCCCGGATCTCGGTGCTGGAGCGCAGCGTCAGATTGGTGCCGCTGCCTTCGAGCTGCTGGACGAAGAAATGGTAATCCGTCTCGTCGGCCGGGGACTGGACCATGATCGTGCGCCAAACGCCCTGGACGTCGCCGTCCGACCACGGGCCGACGATCTGCACGTCCTCGATCAGCGGCGAGAGCGCTTCGGCAGCGGCCGCCGGATCGTTGGCGCCGCCGGCCGCCGGTGCAGCGGTCGCGGGTGCTGCGGGGGCGGCTTCATTCGTGGCAGCCGAGGCGGCGGGGGCGGCCTGTTCGGCAGCCGGGGCCGCGGCGGGTGCGGCGTCGGTCGCCTGCGCCAGAGCCGCGTTCTGGACCATCATGAGGGCCGCCAGGCTGACGCCGGCGAAGGTGCTTGCGGAACGAATGACCATCTTCGGACTCCCTGTGCCGGATCTGGTCGCTCTCTTACGGGGCGTGCCCGTCAGATGTCCAGATCCTCGACGAAGGCGGCGCGGTCCTGCAGGAAGCGGAAGCGCGCCTCGGGCTTGTTGCCCATCAGCGCATTGACCGCCCCGGAGGTGCCGGCTTCGGGCGTTTCATCCATGTGGACGCGCAGCAGCGTGCGCTTGCGCGGGTCCATGGTGGTTTCCTTGAGCTGCGCTGGCAGCATCTCGCCGAGACCCTTGAAGCGCGAAATCTCCACCTTGCCGCGGCCCTTGAAGTCACGTGCGATCAGGCGTTCACGGTCGGCGTCGTCGCGGGCATAGGCGGTCTTGCCGCCCTGGGTCAGCTTGTAGAGCGGCGGCACGGCGAGGAAGAGGTGACCGCCGCGGATCAGCTCCGGCATCTCCTGGTAGAAGAAGGTGATCAGCAGCGAGGCGATATGGGCGCCGTCGACGTCGGCGTCGGTCATGATGATCACGCGCTCGTAGCGCAGATCCTCTTCGCGGTATTTCGACCGCGTGCCGCAGCCCAAAGCCTGGATGAGATCGGCGAGCTGCTGGTTGGCGCCGAACTTCTCGCGGCCCGCCGAAGCGACGTTCAGGATCTTGCCGCGCAAAGGCAGGATCGCCTGCACCTTGCGGTCGCGGGCCTGCTTGGCCGAGCCGCCGGCGGAATCACCCTCGACGATGAAGATCTCGGCATTGACCGAACCGCTCTGCGAGCAGTCGGCCAGCTTGCCAGGCAGGCGCAGCTTGCGGGTCGCGCTCTTGCGGCTGACTTCCTTTTCCTGGCGGCGGCGCAGCCGCTCGTCGGCGCGCTCGACCACCCAGTCGATCAGCCGCGCCGCGTCCTGCGGCGAGGAGGCGAGCCAGATGTCGAAGGAATCGCGCATCGACTGCTCGACGATACGCTGGGCCTCGGCCGTGGCCAGCCGGTCCTTGGTCTGGCCGACGAATTCCGGCTCGCGGATGAAGACCGACAGCATCGCCGACGCCGTCAGCATGATGTCGTCGCCGGTGATCACGGCGGCACGCTTGTTGCCGGACACCTCGGCGAAGGCCTTGAGGCCGCGCAGCAGCACCGAGCGGAGGCCCGCTTCGTGGGTGCCGCCCTCCGGCGTCGGGATGGTGTTGCAGTAGGAGCGGACGAAGCCGTCGTCGGCGGTCCAGCTCACCGCCCATTCGACCGCGCCGTGGCCGGAGACCTTCTCGGTGCGCCCGGCGAAGATCTGCGAGGTGACGCGGCCCTGCTTGTCGAGCGTTCCGTCGAGATAGTCCTTCAGGCCGCCGGGGAAGTGGAAGGTATCGCGGGACGGCACGCTGCCGTCGACCGGCAGCAGCGACGGGTCGCAGGCCCAGCGGATCTCGACGCCGCCGAAGAGATAGGCCTTGGACCGCGCCATGGCGAGCAGCCGTTCCGGACGGAAGCGGGCGCCGGCGCCGAAAATCTCCGGGTCAGGCCGGAACCGGATCCGCGTGCCGCGGCGGTTCTGGACGTCGCCGATCTCCTCCAGCCCGGTCTGGGCGTGGCCGCGCGAATAGGTCTGGCGATAGAGCCTGCGGTTGCGGGCGACCTCGACCTCGAGCGTCTCGGACAGGGCGTTGACGACGGACACGCCGACGCCGTGCAGGCCGCCGGAGGTCTCGTAGACCTTGGAATCGAACTTACCGCCGGCATGCAGCGTCGTCATGATGACTTCGAGCGCCGACTTGTCGCGATATTTGGGATGCGGATCGATGGGGATGCCGCGCCCGTTGTCGGCGACCGACAGGGTGCCGTCGGCTTCCAGCGCCACCTCGATGAAATTGGCATGCCCCGCGGTCGCCTCGTCCATCGAATTGTCGATGACCTCGGCGAAGAGGTGATGCAGCGCCTTTTCGTCGGTGCCGCCGATATACATGCCGGGACGACGACGGACCGGCTCGAGCCCTTCGAGAACCTCGATGTCCGCCGCGGTGTATTCGGCCGGTTCCTGGAGATTGGCTGCCGGGCGCGGCTTGGCGCTGGGCTTCGGCGCTCGCGGCTGGCGCGCGGCGTTGCCGGAAAACAGATCGTCGCTCATCGCGCGGCGAACTCCCTGGCGGATCGCCACATGACGCGCGTCGTTGGGGTCGAGCGCTCGTAAACCATGCCGTGATGCCTATACTTTCACGAAATGTTCTTCAAGCGCCCGGTTCTGCCGGGGGCAGGGAAAGCGCCGATTGTCGGATTTATCCACGGTTTCCGGCGTTGCGACCGGGACAGGTGAGATGGCCGCCGCCCGAACGGCTCCGGGGCAGCGTCTCCGGCGCCCCGCATGACCAGCGTCTTCACTGCAACAAAAAGGGGGCGCCGATGGCACCCCCTCCCGTTCGGTCCGTGAAGACCCGATGGTCGCCGCCGGCAGCCGGCGACCGGTTCGGATCAGACCGAGTAGTACATGTCGAACTCGACCGGATGCGGGGTCATCTCGAAACGCAGGACCTCGGCCATCTTCAGGTCGATGAAGGCGTCGATCTGGTCGTCGTCGAAGACGCCACCGGCCTTGAGGAAGTCGCGATCGGTATCCAGCGCTTCCATCGCCTCGCGCAGCGAGCGGCAGACCGTCGGGATTTCCTTCAGCTCTTCCGGCGGCAGGTCGTACAGATCCTTGTCCATGGCCGAGCCCGGGTGGATCTTGTTCTTGATGCCGTCGAGGCCGGCCATCAGCATCGCCGCGAAGGCGAGATACGGATTGGCGGTCGGATCGGGGAAGCGGACCTCGACGCGCTTGGCCTTCGGCGACTGGCCGAACGGGATGCGGCAGGAGGCCGAGCGGTTGCGGGCCGAATAGGCCAGCAGCACCGGAGCCTCGTAGCCCGGGACCAGGCGCTTGAACGAGTTGGTCGACGGGTTGGTGAAGGCGTTCAGGGCCTTGGCGTGCTTGATGATGCCGCCGATGTAGAACAGCGCGCTCTCCGACAGACCGGCATATTCGTCGCCGGCGAAGGTCGGCTTGCCGTTCTTCCAGATCGACTGGTGGACGTGCATGCCCGAGCCGTTGTCGCCGAAGACCGGCTTCGGCATGAAGGTCGCCGTCTTGCCGTAGGCGTTCGCCACCTGGTGGATGACGTATTTGTAGATCTGCATCTTGTCGGCGTTGCGGGTCAGCGTGTCGAACTTGATGCCAAGCTCGTGCTGGGCCGCGGCGACCTCGTGGTGATGCTTCTCGACCGCGACGCCCATCTCGGCCATGACGGTGAGCATTTCCGAGCGCATGTCCTGGCAGGAATCGATCGGAGGCAGCGGGAAGTAGCCGCCCTTGATGCGCGGACGGTGGCCGAGATTGCCTGTCTCGTACTCGGCGTCGTCATTCGACGGCAGCTCGGTGGAGTCGAGCTTGAAGCCGGTGTTGTACGGGTCGGCCTTGTAGCGGACGTCGTCGAAGATGAAGAACTCGGCTTCCGGACCGAAGAACGCCGTGTCGCCGGTGCCCGACTGGGTCAGGTAGGCTTCGGCCTTCTTGGCGGTCGAGCGCGGGTCGCGGTTGTAGGCCTCGCCGGAGACCGGGTCGAGAATGTCGCAGACGATCGCCATGGTCGACTGGGCGAAGAACGGGTCCATGTAGGCCGTCTCGGGATCCGGCATGAGAACCATGTCGGACTCGTTGATCGCCTTCCAGCCGGCGATCGACGAACCGTCGAACATCGTGCCCTCGGAGAACAGGTCCTCGTCGACCAGGGTGACGTCCATGGTCACGTGCTGGGACTTGCCCTTGGGGTCGGTGAAGCGCAGGTCGACGAATTTCACGTCGTTGTCCTTGACCTGCTTCAGGATGTCGTTGGCGCTCGTCATGGCGGTCCTTCCTATTATCGAACTCTGAGACTGTGTGTGGGAAGCTGCTGGATCAGATCGCGTCGGTGCCGGCTTCGCCGGTCCGGATGCGGATCGCTTCCTCGATGTTGGAGACGAAGATCTTGCCATCGCCGATGCGGCCGGTCTGGGCCGCCTTGCGGATGGCTTCCACGGCGGCAGCGACGGTCTCGTCCGCAAGGACGATCTCGACCTTCACCTTCGGCAGAAAATCGACGACGTATTCGGCCCCGCGGTAGAGTTCCGTATGGCCCTTCTGCCGCCCGAATCCCTTGGCCTCTGTGACGGTGATGCCCTGAAGCCCCACTTCCTGCAGGGCCTCCTTCACCTCATCCAGCTTGAAGGGCTTGATGATGGCCTCAACCTTCTTCATCGACATTCCTTCTCGACGTTGTCCCCGTCACGGGCCGCCGGCCCGTCGAACCCGCTGTAGCAGGTCGCGTGCCAAAGACGACCTCCTACGGTGAACGCTTCGAAATAGTCCACCGGAACGATCGGGAAAGCGGAAATTTCGGTTACCGGCGCCTTCCTGTCCTATGATCCACGGTGGATGGCTCCCAGGAGCGCCGATTGCTCTGTGCTCGGAATGGCTACACGAGGGCACCCGCCATGTCACCCAGACTGCACATCCCGTGATCAGAATGTCCATTTATTAGGCACACTCCATGACGAAAATTGCTGCACATGATCTGGCGCTGCTCGACCCGGTGCAGATGGCCGAGGCCGACCGTCTGACGATCGCCGGTGGCATGGCCGGGATCGCATTGATGGAGCGGGCGGCGGCCGCGGTGGCGGGGGCCATCCGCCGATCCTTTCCGAAGGCGCGGCGCATCGCGGTGCTGGCCGGTCCCGGCAACAATGGCGGCGATGCCTGGGCCGCCGCGCGGCTCTTGAGCGAGGCCGGCTGCGAGCCGACGGTCTACAGCCTCGTCGCGCCGGATACGCTCAACGGCGATGCGGCACTGGCGGCCGCCGGCTATGGCGGCCCGTGGCAGAAGCTCGAGGCTTTTGCTCCGGATGCTGGTTTCGATCTCGTCGTCGACGGCCTGTTCGGCGCCGGGCTGGCGCGTCCCGTGGAGGGCGAGGCGGCGCGGGCCATCGCGGCAGTGAACGCCGTGCAGATACCGGTCGTCGCCATCGATCTGCCGTCGGGCATTTCCGGTGCGAGCGGCGAGCCGCTGGGCACGGCGCTCCGGGCCGATCTTACGGTGACGTTCTTCCGGCGAAAGCCGGGCCATCTGCTGGAGCCAGGGCGAAGCGCCTGCGGCCGTGTGGTTGTTGCCGACATCGGCATCTCCGACGCCGTCCTCGAAATGATCGCGCCGCGGGTCTTCGCCAACGGGCCGGGCCTGTTCCGCAACCCGGCGACATCGCCGCGCGATGCCGGTCACAAATACGATCGCGGCCATGCCGTGGTGTTTTCCGGCGGCATGGCCCGGACCGGGGCAGCCCGGCTGGCCGCCATGGCCGCGCTGCGCGGCGGGGCAGGGCTCGTCACCGTCTATGCGCCGGGCGCGGCGCTGATGGCCCATGCCGCGCATCTGACCGCCATCATGCTGGAGCGCTGCAACGATGCTGCGGATCTCGACGCACTCTTGAGCGATGCGCGCACCAACGCCTTCGTGCTCGGACCCGGTTTCGGGATCGGCGAGGATGCGCGTTGCTACGCCCGTACGGTTCTCGCAGCAGGCCGGCGGCTGGTGCTCGATGCCGACGGGATCACGTCGTTCCAGGATGAACCGGAGACGCTGTTTGCCGCGGCAAAGGCGGCGGCAAGCGACGACGGGACGCCGCTGGTGCTGACGCCCCATGCCGGCGAGTTCAAGCGGCTGTTTCCCGACCTTGCGAGCGACGAGAGCCTGTCGAAGCTGGAGCGGACGCGGAGTGCGGCCCGGCGCGCCGGCGCCGTCATCATCCTGAAGGGGCGCGATACGGTCATCGCCGCACCGGACGGGCGGGCCGCGATCAATGCCAACGGTACTCCTTGGCTGGCGACCGCCGGCAGCGGCGACGTTCTGTCGGGGATCGTCGCCGCGCAACTGGCGCAGGGCGCCCCGAGCTTCGAGGCTGCCTGCGCTGGGGTCTGGATGCACGCTCGTGCCGCCGAGCATTTCGGGCCCGGCCTGATCGCCGAGGATCTGGCGCCGATGCTGCCGCGGGTCCATGCCGAACTGGCGGCGGTGCCGTCAGCCTGACGGACCGGAGCGCGCGGCGCTCATGTCAACGAGAGTGGCGCAGGCGTGACGGCTCAGTCGTCCAGGCGCTCCTGCAGCGCCATCGCGGCCTGCGGCGCGCGGACTTTTCCCTCGCGGATGAAATAGACGAAGACGTCGCGCGGCGCCTCTGCCGCGACCGTCTCCGGATCGTGCCGCGGCAGGTCGGCGGGCTGGCCGCCCGACGCCCAGTGCCTGGCGCGCTCCGCCCAGGCATCGAGCGCGTCGGCCGGATAGCCGGTCGCGATCCCGGCGTCGCCCTTCTGCAGCCGGGCATAGACGAAATCGGCGGTGACGTCGGCGATCTCGGGGTAGTCGGCGCTCTCGGCATAGACGATGGCGACGCCGGCCTCGCGGCACATCTGCACGGCCTGCGGGCAGGCGAAGCTCTCGTGACGCAGTTCCACGACATTGCGCAGGGCGATGCCGCCGGCGCTGGCCGGCAGCAGTTTCAGGAAGGCGCCGAAATCGTCCGGGTCGAACTGCTTGGTGGCGGCCAGCTGCCACAGCAGCGGTCCCAGCTTGTCGCCGAGTTCGGCAATGCCGGACTCCACGAAACGCTGGATGGATTCGCCGCCCTCGGCCAGAACCTTGCGGTTCACCGCATAGCGCGGCGCCTTCAGCGAGAAGACGAAGCCCTCTGGCGCCTCGCTCGCCCATTTGGCGAAGGTCTCCGGCTTCTGGCTCCGGTAGAAGGTGCCATTGACCTCGATCGTTTTCAGCTTCGATGCGGCATATTCGAGCTGACGCTTCTTCGGCAGGTCGTCCGGGTAGAAACTTCCTTCCCAGGGCTCGAAGGTCCAGCCGCCGATGCCCGTGCGGATCGTGCCGCGTCCTGCCATGTCGGTCCCCTCTCAGCCGCGGTCGCTATTCGGCCGCCTCGCGCTTGATGCCCGGCCGCCGCTCCAGCAGCTCGCGCAGGAAATGGCCGGTATAGGAGCGCTCGACCTTGACCACGTCCTCGGGCGTGCCTGTGGCGACGATCTCGCCGCCGCCATCGCCGCCCTCGGGTCCGATGTCGACGACCCAGTCGGCGGTCTTGATGACCTCGAGATTGTGCTCGATGACGACGATCGTGTTGCCGCGGTCGACGAGGTCGTGCAGCACTTCCAGAAGCTTGGCGACGTCGTGGAAATGCAGGCCGGTGGTCGGCTCGTCGAGGATATAAAGCGTGCGGCCGGTCGCCTTGCGCGACAGCTCCTTGGCCAGCTTGACGCGCTGCGCCTCGCCGCCGGACAGGGTGGTCGCCTGCTGGCCGACCTTGATGTAGCCGAGCCCGACCTCCTTCAGCGTCGCAAGCTTGTCGCGCACGACCGGGACGGCCGCGAAGAAGTCGACGCCTTCCTCGACCGTCATGTCGAGAACGTCAGCGATCGACTTCTCCTTGAAGGTGACCTCCAGCGTTTCGCGATTGTAGCGCTTGCCGTGGCAGACGTCGCAGGTGACGTAGACATCGGGCAGGAAGTGCATCTCGATCTTGATGACGCCGTCGCCCTGGCACGCCTCGCAGCGGCCGCCCTTGACGTTGAAGGAGAAGCGGCCGGGCTGGTAGCCGCGGGCCTTGGCTTCGGGCAGGCCGGCGAACCAGTCGCGGATCGGCGTGAAGGCGCCGGTATAGGTCGCCGGGTTCGAGCGCGGCGTCCGGCCGATGGGCGACTGGTCGATGTCGATGACCTTGTCGAGATGCTCCAGCCCCTCGACCCGGTCGTGCTCGGCGGGAATGTCGCGACCGTTGGAAATGCGCCGCGATGCCGCCTTGTAGAGCGTCTCGATCAGGAAGGTGGACTTGCCGCCGCCCGACACGCCGGTGACGCAGTTGAACAGGCCGAGCGGGATCTCGGCCGAGACGTTCTTGAGATTGTTGCCGCGCGCGCCGACGACCTTGAGCTGCTTGCCCTTCTGCGGCTTGCGGCGCTTCTCCGGCACCGGCACGCCGAGGTCGCCCGACAGATAGCGACCGGTCAGCGAGCGCGGATTGGCCATGACCTCGCCCGGCGTGCCGGCGGCGATGATCTCGCCGCCATGGACGCCGGCAGCCGGACCGATATCGACCACATGGTCGGCGGTGAGGATGGCGTCCTCGTCATGCTCGACGACGATCACGGTGTTGCCGATGTCGCGGAGATGCTTGAGCGTTTCCAGGAGCCGCGCATTGTCGCGCTGGTGCAAGCCGATCGAGGGCTCGTCCAGGACATAGAGAACGCCGGTCAGTCCCGAGCCGATCTGCGAAGCCAGCCGGATGCGCTGGCTCTCGCCGCCCGACAACGTGCCTGAGGCCCGCGAGAGTGTCAGATAGTCGAGGCCGACATCGTTGAGGAAGCGCAGCCGCTCGCGGATCTCCTTGAGGATGCGGACGGCGATCTCGTTCTGCTTGTCGGTGAGCTTGGACGGCAGCTCCTCGAACCAGCCGGCGGCGGCGCGGATCGACTGCTCGGTGATCTCGCCGACATGGCAGCCGGCGATCTTCACCGCCAGCGCCTCGGGCTTCAGCCGGTAGCCGTTGCAGGCCGGGCAGGGGGTCGCCGACATGAAGCGCTCGATCTCCTCGCGCATCCAGGCCGATTCCGTCTCCTTCCAGCGACGCGCCAGATTGGTGACGACGCCCTCGAAGACCTTGGTGGTCTTGTAGGAGCGCAGGCCGTCATTGTAGCGGAACTCAATCTTCTGCTTGCCGGTGCCGTGGAGAATGGCGTTGCGGGCCTCCTCCGACAGCTCGGTCCAGCGATCGCTCTGCTTGAAGCCGTATTGCCGGCCGAGCGCATCGAGGGTCTGGCCGTAATAGGGCGAGGAGGATTTTGCCCAAGGCGCGATGGCGCCGCCCTTCAGGGTCAGGGCGTCGTTCGGCACGACCAGCTTGGGGTCGACGGCCTGCTGCGAGCCGATGCCGTCGCAACGCGGGCAGGCGCCGAAGGGATTGTTGAAGGAAAACAGCCGCGGCTCGATCTCGGGGATGGTGAAGCCGGAGACCGGGCAGGCGAATTTTTCCGAGAAGACGAGCTGTTTGGCATGGCCGTTCTCGTCGACGCCGTCGGCGAATTCGGCAATCGCCAGACCGTCCGCAAGACCGAGCGCGGTCTCAATGGAATCGGCCAGCCGCGACGACAGGTCGTCACGCACCACGATGCGGTCGACGACCACGTCGATATCGTGCTTGTACTTCTTGTCCAGCGCCGGAGCGTCGGCGATGTCGTGGAACTCGCCGTCGATGCGAACGCGCTGGAAGCCCTTCTTCTGGAGCTCGGCCAGTTCCTTGCGGTACTCGCCCTTGCGGCCGCGCACGATGGGCGCCAGCAGATAGAGCCGCGTGCCTTCCTCCAGCGCCATGACCCGGTCGACCATCTGGCTGACGGTCTGGCTCTCGATCGGCAGGCCGGTGGCCGGCGAATAGGGCACGCCGACCCGGGCGAAGAGCAGGCGCAGATAATCGTAGATCTCGGTGACCGTGCCCACGGTCGAGCGCGGGTTCTTCGACGTCGTCTTCTGCTCGATGGAGATGGCCGGCGACAGACCCTCGATCTGGTCGACGTCGGGCTTCTGCATCATTTCAAGGAACTGCCGCGCATAGGCGGACAGGCTCTCGACATAGCGGCGCTGGCCCTCGGCATAGATGGTGTCGAAGGCGAGCGACGACTTTCCCGAACCCGACAGGCCGGTCATCACGATCAGCTTGTCGCGCGGAATCTCCAGGTCGACATTCTTGAGATTGTGTTCGCGCGCGCCGCGAATGGAGATCGTCTTGAGTTCGGCCATGACGCGAAATGCAGTCCTTGCGGGTGGGAAACGGACCCTACTTAGGTGCGGGACCGGACTCTTCCAAGGCGGGGTCCGAACCGTTCTGCTTGACTCCGGTCAGATGATGTTCTTTTTTTGTTCCAGTCAAGGCCGAGCCGGCGCAATGGCGCCGCCCGAAGATCGCGGTTCAGCGGCGGCGGACAAGGCGGTGGACGACGGGCCCGGGCTGCTTTCGTCCAGTCGCGCGGTCGGATAGGGTCGCGCCGATTTTCAGATTTGGAGTTTCGTCATGGCAGGCAGTGTCAACAAGGTCATTCTGGTGGGCAATCTCGGGGCCGATCCCGAGATCCGCCGCCTGAATTCCGGCGACGCCGTCGTCAATCTGCGGATCGCGACCTCGGAATCCTGGCGCGACCGCCAGTCGGGCGAGCGTCGCGAACGCACCGAATGGCACAACGTCGTGATCTTCAACGAGAACCTGGTGAAGGTCGCCGAGCAGTTCCTGAAGAAGGGCTCGAAGATCTATATCGAGGGTGCGCTGCAGACCCGCAGCTGGGAAGACCAGTCGGGCCAGAAGCGCTACACCACCGAGGTCGTGCTGCAGAAGTTCCGCGGCGAGCTGCAGATGCTCGACGGCCGCAACGAAGGCGGCGGCGGCGGTGGCGGTGCTGGCGGTGGCGGCGGTTATGACCGCGGCGGCGGCGGCGGCGGCGGTGGCCGTATCGAGCAGGGCGGCGGTGGCGGCGGCGACCGGGGCTATGGCGGCGGCGGCGGTGGCGGCTCGTCCCGTGACCTCGACGACGAAATCCCGTTCTGATCGCCAAACCGATCGCAGAATGAGAGGGCATCCGGCGAAAGCCGGGTGCCCTTTTCGTTGTGAGGATGGGGCGAACGGGACGTGGCGACGGACTGCGGAGCGCTCCGCCCGACGTGACGCGCCGAGGCCCATGGTGCCCTGCCGGCGTCGCGTCGCGATCAGCTCAGGGCCGTCGCGCCTTGCTGGCTGGTGCGGATGAGCTCCGCGGCGCCGTCGGCGACGAACTGCACCGCGAGGGCGGCCAGGAGAACGCCGAGCAGCCGTGAGATCACCGCGCGCCCGGTAACGCCGAGGAACCGGTCGACCCGGTGGGCGAGGGCAAGGAAGGCGAAGCTGACGGTGAGCGCCGTGAAGATCACCCCGACCAGCGCCGCCTGACCACCGAGGCTGGGCAGCGAGCCCGACAGCAGGATCACCGCCGAGATGGCGCCCGGACCGGCGATCAGCGGGATCGCCATCGGGAAGGCGGCGACGTCGGCGGCGTCGGGATCGTCCACGGCCTTGTTGGCGCTGCGCTGCTTGCGCTCATTGCGCTTCTCGAACACCAGCTCGAAGGCGATCCAGAACAGGAACAGGCCACCGGCGACCCGGAAGGCGCCGAGGGTGATGCCGAGCGTGCGCAGGATGCCGAGGCCGAAGAGGGCGAAGACCGTCAGGATCGCGAAGGCGATCAGGCAGGCGCGCAGCGCGGTCCGCTGGCGCTCCTTCTCGTTCATCTCCGGCGTCAGGGCGAGGAACAGCGGCACCAGCCCGAGCGGGTCGATGATGACGAAGAGGGTGACGAACCCCGACAGGAGAAGATCGAACATGGGTTCCGCGATCCCGTGAAGCCTTGGCCATCGATAACAGGTGGCGCCAGCCGGTCAAAGGCCGTCGGGTGGAAAACCGCCGAATCGGCTGATTCCCGCCGCGCAGCCGGGTTTTCGGCGGCTGGGCGCCGGGCGCATGTCGCGGTTTCTTTTGGATAGCGCGTAAGCGGCTGGCAACATTGGCCTTTCGAGGCCGCGCAAATGGGCGCTGCAATTGCTCCTGCGGGCTGTTCGGGCTATAGGCAGAACACGAATTTTGAGTCAATCGGGACACAGTCTTGGCCGAAGACGACATCACGACGCCGCCGGAGCGACCCACCGGTATCGATTCCATCTCGATCATCGAGGAAATGCAGCGCAGCTATCTCGATTACGCCATGAGCGTGATCGTCAGCCGTGCGCTTCCCGATGTGCGCGACGGACTGAAGCCGGTGCATCGGCGCATCCTCTACGCGATGCACGGCATGGGCCTGACCTTCAACCGACCGTACCGCAAGTCTGCCGGTGTCGTCGGTGAGGTGATGGGTAAGTACCATCCGCACGGCGATTCCTCGATCTACGACGCCTTGGTCCGGATGGCGCAGGACTGGTCGCTGCGCGCGCCGCTCATCGAGGGGCAGGGCAATTTCGGCTCGATCGACGGCGATCCGCCGGCCGCCATGCGCTACACCGAGACGCGCCTGTACAAGGTGTCGGAGGCGCTGCTCGCCGACATCGACAAGGAAACCGTCAACTTCCAGGACAATTACGACGGTCGCGAGCAGGAGCCGGTCGTCCTGCCGGCGCGGTTCCCGAACCTCCTGGTCAACGGCTCCGGCGGCATCGCCGTCGGCATGGCGACGAACATCCCGCCGCACAATCTCGGCGAGATCGTCGATGGCTGCGTGGCGATGATCGACAATCCGGCGATCACGCTGGAAGAGCTGATGGGTTTCATTCCGGGGCCCGACTTCCCCACCGGCGCCATCGTCCTGGGCCGTGCAGGCATCCTGTCGGCCTATTCGACCGGTCGCGGCTCAATCCTGATGCGCGGCAAGGCGCATGTCGAGCCGATGCGCAACGATCGCGAGGCGATCGTCATCACCGAGGTGCCGTTCCAGGTCAACAAGTCGACGATGATCGAGAAGATGGCCGATCTGGTCCGCGAGAAGCGGATCGAGGGCATCTCCGACATTCGCGACGAGAGTGACCGCGACGGCTACCGCGTCGTCGTCGAGTTGAAGCGCGATGCGTCGTCCGACGTCATCCTGAACCAGCTCTACCGCTTCACGCCGTTGCAGACGACCTTCGGCGCCAACATGGTCGCGCTGAATGGCGGCCGTCCCGAGCAGATGACGCTGCCCGACATGCTGTCGGCCTTCATCTCGTTCCGCGAGGAAGTGGTCAACCGGCGCACCAAGTACCTGCTGCGCAAGGCGCGCGAGCGCGCCCATGTCCTCGTCGGCCTGGCCATCGCCGTCGCCAATATCGACGAGGTGATCAAGCTGATCCGGGCCGCGCCCGATCCGGCGACCGCCCGCGAGCAGCTGATGACCCGCGCCTGGGAAGCCAAGGACGTGGCGCCGCTGATCCGGCTGATCGACGATCCGCGCCACCGCATCACCGAAGAGGGCACCTATCGTCTGTCCGAGGCACAGGCCCGCGCCATTCTCGACCTGCGCCTGCAGCGCCTGACGGCGCTCGGCCGCGACGAGATCGGCGACGAGCTGAACAAGATCGGCGAGGAGATCCGGGAATATCTGGAGATCCTGTCGTCGCGCGTCCGCGTTCGCGAGATCATCAAGGAAGAGCTGATCGCGGTTCGCGACGAATTCGCGACGCCGCGCCGCACCGAGCTCTCCGAGGGCGCGGCGGACATGGACGACGAGGACCTGATCCCGCGCGAGGACATGGTCGTCACCGTCAGCCACGGCGGCTACATCAAGCGCGTACCGCTGGCGACCTACCGGTCGCAACGTCGCGGCGGCAAGGGCCGCGCCGGCATGTCGCTGAAGAACGACGAGGATTCGGTCACCCGGCTGTTCGTCGCCAACACCCATACGCCGGTGCTGTTCTTCTCGTCGCGCGGCATCGTCTACAAGGAGAAGGTCTGGCGGCTGCCGCTGGCCTCGCCGCAGTCGCGCGGCAAGGCGCTGATCAACATGCTGCCGCTGGAAAAGGGCGAGCGGATCACCTCGATCCTGCCGCTGCCGAGCGATCCGGACGCAGCCGCCGAGCTGAACGTCATGTTCGCCACGACCCGCGGCACGGTGCGCCGGAACAAGCTGTCCGACTTCACCCAGGTCAACCGCAACGGCAAGATCGCCATGAAGCTCGACGAGGACGGCGACGAGATCCTTGCCGTCGCGACGTGCTCGGAGGACGACGACGTTCTTCTGACCGCGGCGTCGGGCCAGTGCATCCGCTTCCAGGCGACAGACGTGCGCGTCTTCGCCGGCCGTAACTCGGTCGGCGTGCGCGGCATCTCGCTGGGCGAGGGCGACCGGGTCATCTCCATGGCAATCCTGCGCCATGTCGATGCGACCCCGGCCGAACGCGCCTCGTATCTGAAGATGCGCCGTGCCGTCGAAGGCGCGTCCGATGCCGATCTCACCGCAGAACCGACAGTCGAGGAAGAGGGCGCCGGCGACGTCGCCATCGATCAGGAGCGCTACGCCTATCTGAGCGCCGCGGAAGAGATGATCCTCACGGTCAGCGAGTTCGGCTACGGCAAGCGGTCGTCGTCCTACGAGTTCCGGGTGATCGGCCGTGGCGGCAAGGGCATCCGTGCCACCGACACCAGCCGGGCCTCCGAGATCGGCCAGCTCATGGCGGGCTTCCCCGTGGAGAGCGGCGACCAGATCCTGCTGGTCACCGATCGCGGCCAGCTCATCCGCGTGCCGGTCGAGGGCATTCGCACCGCCGGTCGCGCGACACGCGGCGTCACCATCTTCAAGACGGCCGACGGCGAGCGCGTCGTCTCGGTCGAGCGCATCCCTGATCAGGGCGCCGACGAGGCCGGCGAAGCCGAGGCGGACATGATCGACGGGGACATCGAAGACGGCGGCATCGACGGTTCGACGCCGGACGGAACGGGTCCGGACGATGCCGCGCCCGACGGTGATGTTCCGCCGCAGGAATAGACCCGCCGCCCGTGCAACGAAAAAAGGACTGCCGCGATCGTATCGCGGCAGTCCTTTTCGCATCAGGGCTCGGCTACAGGCCAGTCCGTTCGTCGCTTACTCCGGAACCGGTGCTTCAACACCCGGCTCCGTCAACGGCCGAACCGGCTCAGCGCATGGTGCGCGTGCGATTGGCGGTCACGCGGAGGCGCTGCGCCTGGGATTCATTGTGCAGGGTGATCGCGGTCGCCGTTGCGAGGGTGACGACCATGGCGATGGACAGGGCGAAGACCAGCATCGTGTTTCTCCATTATTCGACTTGACAACGGACCGCGTTGCAATTCGTTCCAGATAGCAGCGTTTCGCTGAACGATGCCGGAAGCCGTGGTTCATCATCCGTTCATCGGCGGGCGGTCCGCGGCGTCTCACGAATGCCGCATGCGAGGGGACAGGACGACATGACACGCGCCTTCTATCCCGGGTCGTTCGACCCGATGACCAACGGCCATCTCGACATTCTCCGCCAGGCGCTGGCGGTCTTCGACGCGGTCGTCGTCGGCATCGGCGTGCATCCGGGCAAGACGCCGATGTTCAGCTTCGACGAGCGGGCCCGGCTGATTGCCGATTGCGCCGGTGGCACGTCGAATGCCGAGCTGCGCGTCGTCGCCTTCGACAACCTGGCGGTGGATGCGGCGGTCGAGGCCGGCGCGACGGCGATCGTGCGCGGCCTGCGCGACGGCACCGACCTGAATTACGAGATGCAGATGTCGGGCATGAACGGCGTCATGCGGCCCGAGGTGACGACGGTGTTCTTTCCCGCGTCGCCTGCGACAAGGCCCATAACCGCCACATTGGTTCGGCAGATCGCCCGCATGGGAGGGGACGTGAGTGCGTTCGTTCCTGCCAATGTCGCCGAGGCGATACGAGGAAAGACCGCCTGACGCCGAGCGCAGGCGCGAGAGCTGGAGTAAGTCCGACATGAAGATTTTCGCATCGCTGGGACTGGCCGTTTCCCTGGCCGCCACCGCCTTTGCCATGCCTGCTGGCGCCCAGTCGTCCGATCCGGACAACATGCTGGTGATCACCACCAAGAATGGCGACATCGACATCCAGCTGCGGCCCGACCTCGCCCCCAGCCATGTCGAGCGGATCAAGGAACTCGCCAAGGAAGGCTTCTATGACGGCGTCGTCTTCCACCGCGTCATCGAGGGCTTCATGGCCCAGACCGGCGATCCGACGGGCACCGGCATGGGCGGTTCCGACAAGCCGGACCTGAAGGCGGAGTTCTCGGACGAGACCTTCGACCGCGGCACCGTCGGCATGGCGCGCTCGCAGGACCCGAACTCGGCCAATTCGCAGTTCTTCATCATGCTCGCCGACGGCGACTTCCTCGACGGCCAGTACACCGTGGTCGGCGACGTCGTCTCGGGCATGGAGACCGTCGACGCGATCAAGAAGGGCGATCCGGCCCAGAACGGCTCGGTCGACGAGCCCGATGCGATGGTCAAGGTCACCGTCGGCGGCGACGCCGGCTGAGGTTGACGCTCCCGCGGTTCGCCGAGGCTTGTGCCCACAGGCGAATCCGCCCAAGTAAGGGCATGAATGGCGGTTCCGGTGATCGGAGCCGCCTGTTTTGCATGTTTGAATCGAAGGAGAACGAGATGGCCTACGACAATCCGGAAGATACGCTGGTCCTCGAGACGACCAAGGGCCAGGTGGTCATCAAGCTGCGGCCCGATCTGGCTCCGAACCATGTCGCCCGCGTCAAGGAACTGGCTCGCGAGGGCTTCTACGACGGCGTCGTCTTCCACCGCGTCATCGACGGCTTCATGGCCCAGACCGGCGACCCGACGGGCACCGGCGCCGGCGGCTCCGACAAGCCGGACCTGCGCGCCGAGTTCTCCGCCGAGCCGCACAAGCGTGGCACGGTCTCCGCGGCCCGCACCGCCAACCCGAACTCCGCCAATTCGCAGTTCTACATCTGCTTCGACCGCGCGCCGTGGCTCGACCGCCAGTACAGTGTCTGGGGCGAGGTCATCGAGGGCATGGACAACGTCGACAAGATCAAGAAGGGCGAGCCGGTCCAGGATCCGGACTCCATCACCACCATGCGCGTCGCAGCCGACCTCTAGGCCCGGCGACACGATCCGGCATGCGCGTCGACCTGTTCGATTTCGAGCTGCCGCCGGAGCGGATCGCGCTCCGGCCGGTCTCTCCGCGTGAGAGCGCGCGCCTGCTCTGCGTCGATCCGGCCGGTGCGCTGGCCGATCAGACGGTCGGCGACCTGCCGTCGCTGCTGACACCGGGCGATGTCCTGGTCTTCAACGACACCAAGGTGATCCCGGCGCAGCTCGAAGGGCTGCGCCGGCGCCCGGGCTCGGTTGAGGGCGAGGGCGTTGCCCAGATCTCTGCCACCCTGCACATGCGCGAGGCGCCGGACCGCTGGGTGGCCTTCGTGCGACCCGGCAAGCGGGTCAAGGTCGGCGACCGCATCGCATTTGGCCATGGCGGCAATGCCTGCCTCGCCGGCACGCTGGAAGCCACGGTGGAAACCCGCGGCGAGGGCGGCGAAGCCTCGCTGCGCTTCGATCTGTCCGGCCCGGCGCTGGACGAGGCAATCGCTGCCGTCGGGCATATTCCGCTGCCGCCCTATATCGCCTCGAAGCGTCCCGACGATTCCCAGGACCGCACCGACTACCAGACCGTCTATGCCCGCGAGGACGGCGCCGTCGCAGCGCCGACGGCGGGACTGCATTTCACCCCCGATCTGTTCGCGCGCCTTGCCGCCCGCGATATCGCCACGGAATATCTGACGCTGCATGTGGGCGCGGGGACGTTCCTGCCGGTCAAGGCCGAGGACACGGCGGACCACCGCATGCACAGCGAGATCGGCCGCGTCACCGAGGAGAGCGCCGAACGGCTGAACGCGGCGCGCCGCGCGGGTCGCCGCATCGTGTCCGTCGGCACGACATCGCTGCGGCTCCTGGAGAGCGCGGCCGACGCCGATGGGACGATCCGGCCCTTCTCCGGCCCCACCGACATCTTCATCACGCCGGGCTACCGCTTCCGGGCGGTCGACCGGCTGATGACCAATTTCCACCTGCCGCGCTCGACCCTGTTCATGCTGGTCAGCGCATTCAGCGGGATCGACACGATGAAATCCGCCTACGCCCACGCCATCGCCAACGAGTATCGCTTCTATTCCTATGGCGACGCCTGCCTGCTCGACCGGGCCGCGGCATGAGCGAGACCTTCCAGTTCAAGCTGATCGCCACCGACGGCAAGGCCCGTCGGGGTGTCATCACCATGCCGCGCGGCGAAGTGCGCACGCCGGCCTTCATGCCGGTCGGCACCGCCGGCACGGTCAAGGCGATGTATCTCGACCAGGTGCGTGACCTCGGCTCCGACATCATCCTCGGCAATGTCTACCATCTGATGCTGCGGCCCGGCGCCGAGCGCGTCGCCCGGCTGGGTGGCCTGCATGACTTCGCGCTCTGGCCGCATCCGATCCTGACCGATTCGGGCGGCTTCCAGGTGATGTCGCTCGCCAGCCTGCGCGAGCTCGACGAGACGGGCGTGCGGTTTCGCTCGCATATCGACGGCTCGAAGCATGAGCTGACGCCCGAACGCTCGATCGAGATCCAGGGACTTCTGGATTCCGACATCCAGATGCAGCTCGACGAATGCATCCGCCTGCCGGCCGAGCGCGCGGAGATCGAGCGCGCCATGGAAATGTCGCTGCGCTGGGCCGAACGCTCGGCAAAGGCCTTCGGCAACCAGCCGGGCAAGGCGATGTTCGGCATCGTCCAGGGCGGTGACCTGATCGACCTGCGGGTCCGTTCGGCCGAACGGCTGGCGGCGATGGACCTGAAGGGCTACGCGGTCGGCGGACTGGCGGTCGGCGAGCCACAGGACGTGATGCTGGCGACCCTCGACGAGACGCTGCCGGTGATGCCGACGGAAAAGCCGCGCTACCTGATGGGCGTCGGCACGCCGGACGACATCTTGCAATCGGTGGCGCGGGGCATCGACATGTTCGACTGCGTCATGCCGACCCGGGCCGGTCGCCACGGTCTCGCCTATACGCGCTTCGGCAAGGTCAATCTGAAGAACGCCCGCCATGCCGACGACCCGCGGCCGCTGGACGAAGCCTCCAACTGCCCGGCATCCCGCGATTATTCGCGCGCCTATCTGCACCATCTGGTGCGCTCCAACGAAGCGCTGGCCTCGATGCTGCTGACCTGGAACAATTTGGCCTATTACCAGTCGCTGATGGCCGGCATGCGCGCGGCGATCGAGGCGGGCGGCTTCGAGGACTTTGCCGCCGCCACCAAGGCCGGCTGGGCGCGCGGCGACCTGCCGCCATACGGCTGAGCCGGCACAAGCAGGCGGCAGCCCCTCGGCGCCACGTCAGACGGCCAGATCGTCGCCCTTGCGGATCGTGCAGCCGGTGATCTTCATCGTGCTGTCCGGCTGGCGCTCCAGCGTATAGCTCGCCACCCAGCTTCGCCCGCGCGAATCGGTGAGGTTCACCTCCTGGCGAAAGCCGGCGCCCTCTGGCTTCAACGCGCCGAAGACGGCGCTCTCGGACCGATAGACCGGATCGTAGCCCTGCTTCACCATCGCCATGAAGGATCGCGGCGAGGGGAAGAGAGCCCGGACGTTCGGGGCTGCATGGGAATAGGCTTCGGCACCGTCGCCGGCGCGGAAGGCGTCGAGCTGGGCGCCTATCGTCGCCTGGATGTCCTCGGCATCGCCGGCCGCGGCCGGCCCGGCAAAGGCGGCGGTCCAGGTCAATGCCGCCGCTGCGGCCAAAATCACGCGTCGTCGCATCCTGCACTCCTTCCGTCGGACCGAAAGGATCGGCGCGAACGCCGCAAGGGGGAAGCGGCCGCCACGCAACTTACCGTGAGGCCGGCCACTACATTGCGTCGGATGACCTCTCAGCCGTCATTGGCCGAGTTGAGGTCGCAGGGACGACGGCCTTCCTCATGGGTGGCCAGTGCCGCCACGACCCGGACCGGCGCATCGGTGAGGCGGAGATCGATCCGCAATCCGGCGGCTGCGGCGTCTTCGAGGGCACGGTTCAGCGCATCCGCGCCGGTCTGGATCCGGTCGAGAATGTGCTGATGCTCTGGGCTTTGGGGTGCGAGGGTCATCCCTCGTAATTGAGCGCAGACGCGCATCAAGACAAGGAACGGCCCTTCCGATGCAGATGCCGGGTTACCGCCGGATCAGCCGGCGGGACCGGGCTTGGCGGGCGTTGGCGCCCGCCGGAAGAACCTCAGCGCTGCGTCTTGAGATAATCCTTGCCCGTGCGGGTCGGGCGCCATTTGGAATCGCGGTGCTCGATGAAGCCGAGCTGCTTGAGGTCGGGAATGAGGCCCGTCGCGGGGAGATCGACCGGCTCGCGCTTGAGCTGAACGAGCAGCGCGCGGCTCTCGGGGGTCATGCGTGGCAACGCCATGGAATTCGTCCTTCTTGGGAATATGCACGGTGTCGGCCTTTGCGGCCGCCAAAGCAAGAGGGCGGCATGCCGCGGCGCGGGAGCCAAGGCCGTCATCGCAAAGAGGTTTCTCCGCCGCTGACTGGCATGGGGGCGGGCCGGCACAGGGCAGATTGCTCATCCGCGCAGGCTTGGCTAGACAATCCTATCGCTCGGCAGCCGGATCGGATGCCGCAAGCTGCTTGGGGGAGCCGGCATTCTTCAGTCCATTTTTCATGTCGCGGCGATCTTCGGGCTGGCTGTGGCGGCTGCCATGCTCGTGCCGGCCCTGGTCGATCTCGGCGACGAGAACGACGACTGGCAGGTATTCATCGGCTCGGCCTTCCTTATCGGGGCGTTCTGCACCCTCGTGGCGACGGCGACGCGGAGGAAGAGCCAGGCCCGGCTGAGCCAGCGATATGGATTCCTGCTGGTCACGACCATCTGGGTCTTCGCGCCGACGGTCGCGTCGCTGCCGTTGTATTTCTCGTCGCTGGAGCTCTCCTATGCCGGCGCCTTCTTCGAGGCGATGTCGGGCCTCACCACGACGGGTGGCACGGCGATCTCCGGTCTCGACGTCCTGCCGCGCGGGCTCTTGATGTGGCGCTCGCTGATGCAGTGGATGGGCGGCATCGGGATCATCGGCATGGCGATCCTGATCCTGCCGTCGCTCGGCGCCGGCGGCCTGTCGCTGTTCCAGATGGAAAACTCCGACCGTTCGGACAAGGTCCTGCCCCGGGTGAACCAACTCGCCGCCGGACTGCTCGGCGCCTATGTGGCGCTGACCATCGCCTGCATGGCGACCTATGTGATGCTCGGCATGGGCGCGTTCGACGCGATCAATCATGCCATGACGACCGTGGCGACCGGCGGCTTCTCCACCCACGACGCTTCGATGGGCTTTTTCGAGAGCGACGCCATCCTGATCGCCGCGACAGTCTTCATGATTCTCGGGGCGCTGCCCTTCGTCATCTATATCCGCGCCTTCCTGCCACGGCGCTTCCAGCGCTGGCGCGATCCGCAGATCCCGGTATTCCTGGTGATCTGCGCGGTGCTCAGCCTGACGCTGGCGGCCAGCCGGCGGACGATCAACGACACGCCGTTCGGCGAGGCGCTGATCTCGTCCACCTTCAACCTGGTCTCGGTGATCACCACCACCGGCTATGCGTCGGAGGACTATACGCTGTGGTCGAACGCGGCGATCGGCATCTTCTTCACGGCGATGTTCATCGGCGGCTGCGCCGGGTCGACCTCGGGGGGCGTGAAGGCCAACCGGCTGGTGATCCTCTATCTCCTGGTGCGGGCCAGCCTGCACCGGCTGGTGCGCCCGCATGCGGTGCAACGGCTGCGCTACGGCAATCAGGTGATCTCGACCGATGTCCTGCAGACGGTGACGATCTTCTTCTTCCTGTTCTTCGGCACGCTGCTCACCGGCACGGTGGCGCTGTCGATGTGCGGGTTGGACCTCACCACCGCCTTCACCGGGTCGCTGGCCACCGTCGCCAATGTCGGCCCGGCCTTCGGCCAGATCATCGGGCCCGCGGGCAATTTCGGCAGTCTGCCCGATCCGGCGCTGTGGATTCTCTCGATCAACATGCTGCTCGGCCGCCTCGAACTGGTGACCGTGCTGATCCTGCTGTTCCCATCCGTCTGGGTGGACTGAGACGGCCGAACGTTTCGCGCGCTCGGCGGGACCGGTCACTGCGCCGGTTCGGTCGGGGCGGGCGCCGCGGCCCCCGGCTGCAGGCCGTCGGACGGATCGCCACTGCCTTCGGCGAGGACGAAGGCGCCGATCGCGGCCAGGGTGACGATCACGGCCAGCCACCCGATCGCGGCGTGGTTGCGGCTGCGCTCGCGCGGGCTTTCCTCGCGATTGTCCATGTCGGCTCCCCCTTGGCGAACGATGTCGGGCAACGCGCTGCCGACGAATCCGTCGAACAGGTTGCCCCGGTTCTCGCGCAGCAACGTGCGGGCCGGCGCTTCGGCTCCAATGGAAAGCGAGAACGACGCTGGCACCGGGCCGCCCGCGCAATGGAGACCGACGTTGCCGCGCCCGATGGCGTGTCGCGAAGCGGTCGGTGCTACTCGCCGGCGACCTCGGCCGGCACCTCGCCGTGGCGGGTCAGCACGACCGGCTCTTCCAGAACCTCGCCGGTCTCCACGTCGACGGTCTGCTCGACCGCCACGACGCCGACGACATGGCCGAGGCGCGTTCCGTCGCGATCGGCGCGCTGGCGGGCTTCCTCGGCGGTCTTGAACTGCATCGTCTGGCCATTGCCGAGGCGGCGGCCCTGCTTGACGAATTGCTGCACGATGAAGAGCTTGCTGGCGGACATGGTCGTTCCCTCGGTGGTGATCACCTTCGACCGTACCGATTACGCCTCTTCGGCCTGGCATGCGACCGGTACTAGCGCCGGTCGCGAGAGGACTCGGTCGATTGCCGGTTCCGAACGAGGCAAGTGACGAATTTTACAGGGAGCCGGTGCTCGCAGAAGCCCTCGACCTGTAAGGGTAAAATCGGCGCCGCATTGGCGCGGCGCCGACATCTCGATCCCTAACTCGCCGCACCCGCGGCTGAAGCGCGGCAATTCTTGGCGCGCAGATTTGCGTCGATCGCGTTGACCTTGCCCTTGCTCACAGCGACCTGACCTTCCTTGTCCCCGCCGAACGTACTCGAAACGGGGACCCCGAGCATAAACACTCCAACCGCATCGCCGGTAGCGGCCTGATTCTGCTGCTGCGAGATGGTCGCAAGAGCGCTTTGCTCACGGAGATGCTCTTGCAAGAGAGCCTCGCAATTCAGGTTGCCGTATGCAGCCATCGGCACGTCGACCGGTAGAATCGCATCGGGCCGCTTTGCGCAGCCTGTGACAGCTAACCCCACGCAAGCAATAGATAAAACTCGCTTCACATGTATCTCCGATTCTAAACAAGGCGACACTGTGGCGGAGCTATCCGAGAGTCAATCAGGGGTTGTTTCGGCAACGAAAGGGCGCCGTACTCGTGTACTGACGACCGTCAGAAACATGTTTTCGGTTCAGGAAACCGAAGGACCGGCGCGCGAAATCTGCGTCCGATGCATCAGTAATTGTGGTGCTAGAATTGTGGTGAGCGCGCAGGGACTCGAACCCTGGACCTACAGATTAAAAGTCCGCAAATACTCCCTGCGTTATATGGCGCTGGCCTGTCTATGTCGCATCTGTGTCGCGTTCATGCCAGAAGCGAGGCCTCGGCAGCGGCCATCTCTTCGGCCGTATCGCTCGCCGGGAACAGGTGGGAATAGGTGTCCATCGTCAGCGCAATCGACGAGTGTCCGAGGCGCTCCTGAACCGATTTCGGCGGCAGGCCGAGCCCGCCATCTTCCTTCCGATTGATGCACCAGGACGCGTAGAAGTGGCGCAGCGCGTGAAGGCCCGGGTACTTCGCCACGATGATGTCCTTCCCGTCCGGCGATGGTTCGACCGTGGTGACGCCTGCCGCGATCATGGCGGGCTGCAATCCGCGTTGAACGATGTTTGCGTGGCTCTCGACCTTGCCGGCGCCATTCGGGAACGTCAGGCCGGCTCCGCCCTTCGGACAAGCCAGCCTCCATTCGCGCAGTGCGTTGATGACGATGGGCGGGGCAGGGACCGCCCGTTCGCCTGCCTCTGATTTCGGGCTGCCGATCTCGTTCAGGTAATCCGCTCGCTGGCGGACGTGGATTACGCCGCGGTCCAGATCCACATCGCTCCACCGCAGACCGCGAAGCTCGGATGCGCGCAGGCCAGTAAAGATGGCCGTGAGCAAGATCGGGCGCCAGCGGCCTTCCAGAGCACTCACGAGCCTCTTGATCTCTTCCCTCGTCGGGATGTCCACTCCGACCTTCAGGCGGCCCTTCTGGCGTCTGTCCAGGCGACGGTCTCGGCCCCTCTGTCGGGTGCGACCTTTCTCTCTGACGGCGTTCCTCACTACAAGTCCGCGCTCCTGCGCATCGGCGATCAGCGAGCCGAGCGTGACTAGCACCTTGCGCACCATAGCCGGTGATCGATCTGCGTCGAGGAGGTCTTCCTCAAACTGCCGCACGACGGGCACAGTTAGCCGGGACAGCAGGGTGGTCCCGAGTAGTGGGTTGATGTGCAGCTTCACGTGCTGGCCATATTGGGCGAGGGTGCCCCGCTCAACGCGGCGTTCGGCTGACTTGAGCCATAGAGCGCTTGCTGCCCCGACCGTGGCGCTGGCGCTGTCGGCGACATGGACGCCATCCCGAACCTCGACCGTCGCAGTGGCGGCGAAGGCATCGGCTTCCTTCTTCAGCTTGAATGTTTTCAGCCGGCGCCTGCCGGCGCCGTCCGTGTAGTCGACAATCCAGGCGGTTTTGGCAACGCCGGTAGCGGTCGTCCAGGAACGCTTGCGGACGCTCATTCTTCTTTGTCGTCTTTTTCGTCAAGACCAGCACGTTTCAGAAGACGCGCAAACTCTGCTTCTAGCTTGGCCCTCTGGCTGTCAGGTAGATCCTTCAGCAGCTTGTTGAAATCGTGGAGCATATTCATCCGGGAGTAATCGTGCCTTTCTAGAGTGTCTTCAACACGATTTATGGCATAAGCAGTGACAGTTTCTTCTAGTTCGTTCAAAAGCGGTGCCGGTAACCTTCCAATCTTATCAAAAAGATCTTGTGGTAGGTCGATATAGAACCACCGGGTAAGAGATTTTTCCAGCCGGTCAATGATCTCGGCGTTCATCGATCTCGCATTCAGGTCGGCGATCCGCTTAAGCGAGTCTCTCATACCCTCTGGCAATCGAAGCGACACCTGATCGGCTCCGCGTCCGTGTCTGCTTCCGGCGGCCATCTTCCATCTCCTGCGTAAACGTTCGCAATCACCGTAATGTGGCTGCGCTTGACGAGCAACGCAATTACGGTAATGTCACATCACCGTAATGGAGCGGGATTGAGAAAGGATGAACGGATCACATGGAAAGCTCGACGACCATCGACCTCGTTTGGGGCGCTGCCGAAATCGCGAAGATCATAAGCCGCAGTTCCCGTTCGACATTTCACATGCTGGAGAAGGGCGAACTCCCCGCACGCAAAGTTGGCGGTCGGTGGGTCATCGAACGTTCCAAGCTCGCAGCCTTCTTCATGGAGACCGCGGCGTGATGGCGGCGGCTCAGAAAGCAAAAGGCCCGGCGGGATGGCAGTCCTCGCCGAGCCAAGGTTCAACCCACCAGGAAATGGATCAGGAAATGAACGACGGAACCAATACCACGGCAACCGGCAGGATCGCAACTGAACCCTACCGCTTCGAAGCTGAGTACCCAGCCGAAGCCGCGAAGATCCGAGAGATGGAATGCGGCGAGATGATCATCCTCGTGGACGGTCTCATTGCGGCCATGGGAGCGTACCTCTCCATCGTGAACATGCCCCGGTGCCAAGGGGAGAGCGCATCACACTGTTGGCTGGACTCCGAGATGGAGCGTCTTGGCGCCATCCGCGAAATGGCGATGGAGGAAATGCAGCGCCGGCCTTTTGATGGCGGGTATGTCGACGAAGAGCGGATCCGCTGCATCGTCGCTTACCTCGTCGAGTGCGGCGAGCCGGTCGGCAACCTCCTCGACCTGACGTCGCAGATGGTGACGGCGCGGGACGCCGCCAAGCGGCAGCGGCGCCATATCAACGAAATCGGCAAGATGATCGTCAACGCGATCGTCGACGACGGTCTCACGGAGCGCGAGCAGATCGCTGCAAGCATCCGCGACCGGCTCGCACCGAATGAGGTCAACGACGCGGACCTCCAGGCCGCAGCGGATCACGTGCGGGCCGTATTCGTCGAAGCGGACGCGAGGGCCGCAGCATGATTACCAGCAGCGATCAAAGGCAGCGCGAGGCATTCGACGATTATCTCGCTGCCAAGGCTCTCGTCGAGAAGACGGCGTCCTTCGAGGATGCAAGAGCCGCGGGTGCAGCGTGGCGACGCTTCATGGACCTCTACCTGCCGTCTGATCGGCGGCTCGGTGAGCCTGCGTCTTGCACCGTCCTTTCCGTTCAGCATCCGGAGGCGCGGCCGTGAGCAGCAACCCGTGGCACAAGCGCTACCACTCGGATGCGCTCAACGGCTACATGGGCCTCAGCCTGGAGGAGCGGGGAGCGTACACCACGCTCCTCGATCTCATGTACCAGAGCGGTGAGCCGGTCGTGGACAATGAGCGCCTGATCGCTGGATGGATGCAGGTGTCGCTCCGCCGGTATCGCATCCTGCGTGACAAACTGATCGTGAGCGGCAAGATCATCCGTCTTGCCGACGGCCGTTTGACGAACGCGCGCTTCCAGAAAGAGCGCGAAAACTCCTCGAAAACCTCTCGAAAACGCGCCGAAAACGGATCGAGAGGCGGAGTAAAATCTGCCGAAGTCCGGAAAAAGCGCAGCAATATCAATGTGCCGGGCCAGCAAGAGCTGCAGCAAAGTTCAAGCTATACGCGCGCGTTCCAGAAGCCAGAAGCCAGAGAAGAACCTGACGGTTCTTATTCCGATCCTGACGGATCGGGCGCAAACGCGCCGCCGGACATCCGAAAAGAGCTGTTCGACGAAGGCATCAGGTCCCTCATCCGGCAGACCGGAAAACCGGATAGCCGCTGCCGGGCGCTGATCGGCAAATGGCTGAAGGCCAGCCGCGACGACTGCCGTGTCGTCCTGACGAAAATCCGGCAGGCGGAGGTGGATCGGGTCGCCGATCCGGTGCCGTGGATCGGCGAAGCGATCAAACCCGGCTGGTCGACAGATCCCGTCGAACGCCAGATGAGGCAATCGTTTTGAACGGCGCGATAATCCCCATGACAGACGTGATCAGCGCTCTCGGAGAGCAGGGCATCAAGCTCCGCTCGGCGGCTGCCGGAACCCACAAGGTGATCTGCCCGGCATGCTCGCACCAGCGGCGCAAGAAGACAGAACCGTGCCTGTCGGTGACGGTGGAGCCGGAGGGCAGGGCGGTCTGGAACTGCCACCACTGCGGCTTCGCCGGGGCGACCGGTGGCCGGGACCATCGGCCATCAGCCAATACTCGTGGTTCTCGCAGCTACCGCCGTCCCGAGCCGGTGGAGAACCCGCAGCGGCCGGACAAGCTGCTCGAATGGTTCTCCGGACGCGGCATCTCGGCTGAGACCGTCATGGCGGCCGGCATCTATCGGACCAAGATCTGGTTTCCGCAGACCAACGGTGAACTGGATTGTATCGCGTTCCCCTATGAGTGGGCCGGCGCCCTGCGGAACGTGAAATACCGCTCGGCGGAGAAGCACTTCCGCCAGGAGAAGGACCCAGAGCCGGTCCTCTACAACGCGGACAGCATCGTCGTCGGGCAGGACCTGATCATCTGCGAAGGCGAGATCGACGTGCTGAGTTTCATCGAGGCCGGCTTCGAGCGTGTGGTCTCGCTGCCCAATGGCGCCCCGTCGAAGCCCGAGGCGAGCGAACGGCGATACGAGCCACTGGCGACGCACGCCGACGCTCTGGAGGCTGTCAGCCGCGTCTTCATCGCCACCGACATGGACGGCCCGGGCGAGATGCTGGCCAACGAGCTCGCGCGCCGTCTTGGCAAGGATCGCTGCTGGCGGGTGCGCTTTCCGAACCGAGACGACATCCAAGATAAGGACGCCAACGACACGCTGTTGCATCACGGCGCCGACGCAGTGCGCCAATGCGTGACGGATGCGGAGCCATGGCCAATCGACGGCCTGCACGATGCCGGAGACTTCGCTGACGAGGTGCTGGACCTCTACCACGGCCGCGGCCCTCAGCCGAAGTCCACGGGCTTCCCCGAGATGGACCGCGCCTTCCGTTATCAGCCGGGGCAGTTCATCGTCGTCACCGGCATTCCGAACCACGGCAAGAGCCGCTGGCTCGATCAGGTGGCGGTCCAGACAGCGCGGATGAACGGCGACCGCTGGGCTGTCTTCTCACCGGAGACGGGAGACGCCAACCATATCGCCGACCTCTGCGAGATCTGGGCGGGCTTCCCATTCCACGATGGCCCGACGCAGCGCATGACCCCGAAGGAACTCGCCGACGCGATGGCGTGGGTGAGGGACCGCTTCGTGTTCATAAATGCCAAGGACCACACCCCGGCAATCGACTGGGTTCTGGATCGCGCCAAGGCCGCCGTCATCCGCCAGGGTGTCCGCCACCTGATCATCGACCCGTACAACGAGATCGAGGCCAGCCGGCCCACGAAGCTGACGGAGACCGAATTCATCAGCCAGTTCATTTCGAAGTGCAAACGCTTTGCTGCGCACCACGATGTCACCGTCTGGATCATCGTCCACCCGACCAAGATCCGGGCAGCACCGGGAGAAAGCCGAGAGCCGATCCCGACGCTATACGACCTCGCGGGCTCCGCACATTGGCGCAACAAGGCCGATGCCGGCCTCGTCGTCTACCGCGACTATGCGCGGGACCAGACGCTGGTGATCTCGAAGAAGATCCGCTTCCAGCCGCGCTGCGGAGAGCCGGGCACGGTGAAGTTCGAGTTCCTCGGCGCCTGTCGCCGGTTCGAGGAGATCCCGCAGACCTATTCGCGCCTTGGCACATCGGCGGAGGCGGCCTGATGCGGAAGATCTCATGGTGCCCGACATCGGCTAAGGCCAAGGAATCCGTGGAAGTGCCGACGCGCCAGAAGGCGAGGGAGCGTCCCTCTTCACGCCTTCGGCTGCGCGAGACGGCAAAGCCGCGGCTGGACGAGCTGCTGGCGATGGCCGACGCGCTCCACTGGTACGCGCTGCAGGTGCCGCCTCAGAAGGAGTTTGTCGCGCAGGTCATTCTGGAGCGTTACGGGCTGCCGACATACGTTCCGACACGCCACGAATGGCGCCGGCGCAGCAAGTTCTCAAAGGAGAAGGAGCTTCGCAGCTATGCCGTGGCCCCGCGGTATGTGTTCGCGGGCTTCCGACCCGGACTTCCGCTCTGGTTCGACCTGTTCAACCTGCCGGTCATCAGCGCCGTGGTCGGCATCAGCGGTACGCCGGTACAGATCCCGGCGCCTGCCATGCGTGCGCTCCTACGCTCCACCGGGAGCGGCCTCAATTCGCCGGCCGCGCACCGCTTCATGCACACCCACCATGAGTTTGCCGAGGGCGATCTGGTTGAGGTCATTGATGGCCCATTCGCCGGCCAGACAGTTCCGGTGAAGTCGATCGCAGGCAATAAGGCAAAGGTGGCCTTGGCGTTGTTCGGCGGTCTTGTGGACGAACTGGAGGTGCCGCTTGAAATCCTCGTGGCAGCGGAGTAGATATGGTTACAGGACGATCCGGGTCCCTGCCATTGCGGCATCACCCGGACCCAGCCATCCCGCCAAGTGGACCGGCACTCCTGAAGGTTTATGGGCTCGCTTCGGCGGGCCTCTTGCATCTACAAATGGCGAGACGCAGTATCTAGACGGAGTCTGCGCCTCGCATTTCACTAACGGTGCTGAGCTTACTTCTGCCCCTTCTTCTCATCCTGAGACAGGACTGAGGCTGCGAGCTTCTTGGAATCAGCAGCCGTAGCCTTCTTCGCTCCGCTAAGCACCTTAGATGCCAGCGTCGACGTGCTTGAACTTGATTGCTTCTTTGCCACTTGCATCTCCTATGGTCACGACCGCAGGATTGATTGCGGCAGGCTGGAACGCAAGGGAACGTTTGGGACGAGGCAGCTTATCCACCGGTATGGTGTGCAAGTTTCGCCGACCGGTACGGTCAATCGGTTTGCTTCCGCAAAACGTCATTGCATCCCAAGTTCGCCATAAGCCTCTCAATGTCGGATACAACGGATATTTTGATTGCAGCGCTAGCGTCGGATGATCGGATTGCCAAATCGGCGCATGCTTTATGGAGAGGGTTTTCGATTGGGCTGGGCTCGCCTTGACGTTGAACAGCCGGCGCGACTGCTATGAGACCAATTTTTTCTTGCTGTTCTTCGATCTTCTCGCTGAAGCGTTGGATGCGTAGCTCAGCCGTTATGCCCCAGCTAAGAGCTGCTAGTCCAATACCGGATCCAATCAGCAAGTCCCTCATCTGCATATTTTACGCCCGACGAATATAGAAGAATCTCTGCCGCGAGAATGTTAGCCTCATTTGCAGTCGGATGGCTTTGTCTTTTTGAAATTGTCCGAACCCGTCCAAAGCGATCTCCAGAGCGTCTCTTTTTCGTCTTCGTCATCAGACAGATTTGCGGCTAGTAGCCACTGAGTTAAGATGACATCCTCTCCGCCATTCAGCGTGTGTTGTCCTGACCAACTCGTAAGTGAGCCAGTAGCTCCGAGTGCGGCAGAGAACGCAATCAGATCACCCGCGACATAGCCCGTGATCGGGACAGAATTTCCTACTCCCGACCCTACACCGGTTGTGAACGTCCCGCCGACTTCGAACTGATCGGGCGCTGTCTCTGTGACGGTTAAGTCGATCGTCGAACACCGCTCATTCCACCACTTTCCGGGAAAGATCGACGATGGGTCTGGCGCCGATTCCGCAAGCGCCGGCGAAGCGAGCAAGACCATACAAGCTGCGAGTCTTATACCCATCATGAGAACCTCCCGAGCGTGATTACTTAAGGTAATATAACCGGCTTCGGCTGGCAAAGTCGATGGACAAATACGCGTTCGTCAGAAGGTCAGTTCGTGCCATATCGCCCGTCGACGCATCGCACTTTCGGCTCATTATCTGGAAGAGAAGCCAAGAGGGAGAGAGACAAAGCCAACGACAGATGGCGCGGCTCCGCTGCATCACGCGGCTATGACAGCCGATGGCAGAAGGCACGACGCACCTTCCTCGATGCTCACCCTCTATGCGCGCGGTGCGAGGCTTCGGGGCGCGTAGTCTCTGCAACCGTCGTCCATCATCGGATCGCACACAAAGGCGACAAGACACTGTTCTGGGAGCGGGACAACTGGGAAGCGGTCTGCCAGCCATGCCACGATGGACCGATCCAGTCCGACGAACGAGCAACCGGGGGGCCGTCTAAAGTCTAGGGTCTCTTCGCTAAAGACCGGTGCGGTACACTCTTTTCTGCACGTGCAAAACTGGAACCCGAACATGGCCGGTGGACGACCACGCAAACCGACGCACCTGAAGGTCGTGTCGGGCACGGCGCAGAAGTGCCGCATGAACCCGGATGAGCCGCAGGCGGAAGTCGGCACACCGCAGCCCGCGGACTGGCTTTCAGAGCGGGCGACGGTGATCTTCTTCGAGACCTGCGCCTCGATGGAGCGCATGGGCACGCTGAGCCTGGAGTGGGGAAACGTCATCGCCGACTACGCCTCGTGCGTCGAGGAAGTCGAGATCACCACCGGCATCATTGAAGACCTCGGGCGAACCTACACCACGACGACGGCAGCCGGCGACACGATGTTCCGCCCACGGCCGGAAGTGGCAATGCGATCGGACGCGATGAAGCGGGCGCAATCGCTGCGCGCTGAATTGGGGCTCGGGCCGGCGGCAAAATCCAGGGTATCGGCATCGAAGCGCAATGAAGACAACCCGTTCAACGCGCTCGGATAAGCCGGCGAGTTACGTCGGCAGGGCCAACAGCTACGCCCGCGATGTCGCCGCCGGCAAGACCCTTGCCTGCAAATGGGTGCGGCTCGCTTGCCAGCGGCATCTCGACGACCTTGCGAAGCAGAAGGACAAGGCGTTCCCCTACCGGTTCGATCCGGCGAAGGCTGAGAAGGTCTGTCGGTTTCTGGAGCTGCTGCCTCATTCGAAAGGCGAGTGGGCTCGCAAGGGGCTGAAGCTCCAGCTTGAGCCATGGCAGTGCTTCAAGACATCGGCTCTGTTCGGCTGGGTCCGCAAGCGGGACGGTCTACGGCGGTTCCGCAAGGCGCTCATTCTGGAGCCGCGCAAGAACGCAAAGTCGACATGGGCTGCCGGTGTCGGCCTCTACATGCTGACAGCGGACGGCGAACATGGCGCAGAGGTCTATTCGGGCGCTACGACAGAGCGGCAGGCTTGGGAGGTGTTCGGGCCTGCGCGCCTGATGGCGCAGAAAACCCCAGCGCTTCAGTCGGCGTTTGGCCTCTCGGTCAATGCATCGAACCTGCATATCCTGGGGAACGGATCGAAGTTTGAGCCGGTGATCGGCAAGCCGGGCGATGGTTCTTCCCCGACCTGCGCGATCATCGACGAGTACCACGAGCACGACACAGACGTTCAGGTCGACACGATGGAGACGGGCATGGGCGCCCGTGAGCAGCCGCTGCTGCTAATCATCACGACTGCGGGCGACAACCTTGCCGGGCCATGCTTCGCGGCTATGGAAGACGCGCAGAAGGTGTTGGAAGGGCTGGTCGAGAACAACGAACTCTTCGCTCTGATTTACACAGTGGATCCCGATGACGACTGGACGAGCGAAGCCGCTCTCCGCAAGGCGAACCCAAACCTCGATGTGAGCGTGAAGGGCGAGTTCCTGCGCGCTCGGCAGCGCGACGCGATCAACAACCCGCGCAAGGTCGGCATCTTCAAGACCAAGCATCTGAACCTCTGGGTGCAGGCGCGAGACGCCTACTTCAACATCCAGCGCTGGACGGAGAGCGCAGACCCTTCGCTCAAGATCGAAGACTTCGCCGGCCAGCCGTGCCGCATCGGTGTCGACCTTGCCTCGACGATCGACATTGCCGCCGTCGAGATCACGTTCCAGCACGGCGACGGCTTCGCCCGTTTCGGGCGCTACTACCTGCCGGAAGCGACAATCGAGCAGGGCGAGAACGAGCACTATCGCGGATGGGAGAAAGCCGGCTGGCTGACCCAAACCGATGGCGACATGATCGACTATGTGACGATCCGCGATGACCTGCTCGGGCTGGCGAAACAGTTCCAGGTCGAGGAGATCGCCTTCGATCCGCACCAGGCGATGATGATGATGTCGGAGCTTTCGCAAGAGGGCGTTCCGGTCGTCGAAGTCCGGCCTCTGGTGCTGAACTTCTCGCCTGCGATGAAGCAGATGGACGGCCTGATCCGGTCGCGGAAGATCGCCCACAACGGCGATCCGGTGTTCACGTGGATGCTGTCCAACGTAGTCGCCAAGCCGGATGCGAAGGACAACGTCTATCCTCGCAAGAACCGGCCAGAGAACAAGATCGACGGGCCGGTGGCGCACATGATGGCGCTGGCTCGATGGATGACGATTGACGAGGGAGCCGGCAAGATGAACGACTTCTTCGCAAGCTTGGTGGATGCGGCGTGAACGTGCTTCGCAAGATGGCGAACTATGTTCGCAGCCTCGTCATTCGAGAACCCGACGCATGGGTTGATGGCTCTCATCGCGGCGATGCGGGCGAGGTGGTCAACGACCACACCGCGCTCTCGCTGTCGGCCGTGTGGGCCTGTCGCAATCTGCTTTGCGGCACCGTCGCCTCGTTGCCGTTGATGGTCTATCGCACACGAGCAGACGGCGCCCGCGAGGTGGCGCGCAATCACCCGCTCTATCGCATTCTCCATGACAGCCCGAACTTCGAGCAGACGGCGGTCGACTTCCTCGATTTCCTGTGCTCGTCGATCGAGCTGCGTGGCAATTCTTACGCAAGGGTTCGCCGCGAGGGCGCTCGCATCGTCTCGCTGGTCCCGATTCCGCCGGACAGGATGGCGGTTCGTCGGCTCCCAAGCGGCGCTCTCGAGTACCGCTGGACCGATGACAAAGGCCGCCAGTTCACTGAAGCAGAGACGAATATCCTGCATGTTCGCGGGCCGGGCGGCGACTCCATCAGTGGCATGTCAACGCTTCAGTTCGGGCGCAACGCATTTTCTCTGGC
This sequence comes from Aurantimonas sp., assembly GCF_964217435.1. Lineage (NCBI taxonomy): Bacteria > Pseudomonadati > Pseudomonadota > Alphaproteobacteria > Hyphomicrobiales > Aurantimonadaceae > Aurantimonas > Aurantimonas sp. Next base: position 330,086 of record NZ_CAXPJM010000008.1, read on the forward strand.
GACCGCGACGGATCGAGCCGCGGCCAGCATGTTCCGCAATGGCCTCCGCCCTTCGGTCGTGCTGAAGTTCAAGAACTGGCTTACGAAGGAACAGCGCGATCTCACCGAAACCCGCCTCGCTGAGAAGTACCTCGGCGCGGTCAACGCCGGGCGCCCCTTCATCCTGGAAGGCGACACCGATCTCAGCACGGTTTCGCTGAGCGCCGAAGACGCACAGATGCTGGAGAGCAGGTCCTTCTCTGTCGAAGAGATCTGCCGGTTCTTCGGGGTGCCGCCGTTCATGATCGGCCACACCGAGAAGTCGACAAGTTGGGGCACCGGCCTTGAACAGCAGACGCTCGGCTTCCTGAAGTTCTCGCTTCGCCATCGGCTCAAGCGCATAGAGCAGGCTTTCGAGAAACAGCTTCTGACGCCCGCAGATCGCGCTGCCGGCATTATCATCGAGTTCAACATCGAAGGCCTTCTACGGGCCGACAGCAAGGGCCGTGCCGAGTTCTATCGCGAGATGACGCAAATGGGCGCGATGACCATCAACGAGGTCCGTTCTCGCGAGAACCTGCCGCCGGTCGAAGGTGGCGACGTGCCCCGGATGCAGTCCCAGAACGTGCCGATCACTGACGCCGGGCAGGCGCCAGCAGCGCTACCGCAGCCTCAAGGGAATTGACGAGATGAAGACCAAGGATGCAGCCCTGCTGATCAAGCAGGCGGCGCCGGTGCTCGACATCAAGGCGCTGGACAAGAGCGGCGAATTCGAGGGCTACGGTTCGACCTTCGGCGGCGAGCCCGACAGCTACGGCGACGTGATCGCGGCCGGTGCCTACGCAGAGAGCCTTGCGGCTCATTCGGCCAAGGGCACGATGCCGAAGATGTTCTGGCAGCACGACCCATCGGAGCCGATCGGCAAGTGGCTTGCTGCCGAGGAAGACGACCGCGGCCTGCTGATGCGTGGCAAGCTGAACATGAACGTGCAGCGCGCCAAGGAAGCCTATGCGCTTCTGAAGGAAGGCGACATCGATGGCCTGTCGATCGGCTATCGCATCAAGGAATACTCCGTCGACACGGATACCGGGATCTGGACGCTGGAAAAGCTCGATCTGCATGAGGTGTCCGTCGTGTCGATCGGCGCCAATGAGAATGCCGTCGTCTCCAGCGTGAAAGCTGCGAAGGCGGCGCATGAACTCAACGATCGTCTGAAGGCCGGGGACCGGCTGACAGAGCGCGAATTCGAGACTTGGCTCAAGGGATTGGGCTTCTCGAATTCACAGGCGGAGCGTGCCGCGCGCGTCCACCTGAAGGGGCAGGGGGAACCTGCCGAAGCGGAGAACGACGGGCTCGCATTCCTGCGCGCTCTCACGGCCTGACGGCCATTTTCCCCAAGTAAGGAGGTTCCCGTGACGGAACTCAAGCACGCTGCCCTGACCGGCGGCTCCCTGGCGCGCGTCGCCAGTTTCGCAGACACCCACCGCTTTCTGCCCCGCATTGCCTTCGAGGCACCGGACAAGCCGAACGGTGGCGGCCAGAAGACGGCCGAGCAGCTCGCAGCCGAAGTCAAGGCCGCACACAGCGAAGCCGTCGACAAGGTGAAGGCGGTCGCCGAGGAAGCGCTCGGCAAGGCCAAGGCCGGCGAAGAACTGTCGGCCTCGCTGAAGCAGACGGTCGATGAAGCCCTCGTCAAGATGAACGAGCTGGCCGAACAGGCTTCGGGCATTGAGCAGAAGATGTCCCGCGGCGGTGGCGATGAGCACGAGCGTCGCAAGTCGATCGGTGAGCAGTTCGTCGAGAGCGAGGGCTACAAGGCATTCGAGGCAACCGGCTTCTCCAAGAGCGCCCGCGCTGCCGATCTCAACGTCAAGGCGACGCTGACCACGGCAACCACCGATGCCGCCGGCTCGGTCGGCGACGCGGTAAACCAGACCCGGCTGCCGGGCATTATGCCGCTCGCGCAGCGCCGCATGACTGTCCGCGATCTGCTCACCCAGGGCCAGATGGACGGCAACACGCTGGAGTACGTCAAGGAGACGGGCTTCACGAACAGCGCGGCGCCGGTCGCGGAAGGCGCTGCCAAGCCGGAATCGGATCTGAAGTTCGATCTGGTCTCGACCTCGGCGAAGGTGATCGCGCACTGGATGAAGGCTTCGCGTCAGGCTCTGTCGGACGTGTCGCAGATTCGCTCGATCATCGACCAGCGTCTGCTGTACGGCCTCGCCTATGTCGAGGAAGCGCAGCTTCTCAACGGCGACGGCACCGGCCAGAACCTGAACGGCATCATCCCGCAGGCGACTGCCTACTCGGCACCGTTCACGCCTTCGGCGGCGACGGCCATCGACACGATGCGTCTCGCTATGCTCCAGGCGGCGCTGGCCGAATACCCGGCGACCGGTCACGTCATGCACCCCACCGATTGGGCGCGCATCGAACTGACCAAGAATGCCGGAGGCGACTACATCATCGGCGTTCCGCAGGGCACGGCTCAGCCGACGCTCTGGAGCCTGCCGGTGGTGACGACCCAGGCCATCTCGATCGACAAGTTCCTGACCGGCGCGTTCCAGCTCGGCGCGCAGGTCTTCGATCGCTGGGATGCTCGCGTCGAAACGGGCTACGTGAACGACGACTTCACGAAGAACCTCGTCACGATCCTCGCCGAAGAGCGTCTGGCGCTGGCCGTGTATCGGCCCGAGGCCTTCATCTACGGCGATCTGGGCTTCGTCGCCTAATCGTTCGGCTCATCACGGAGGGCGGCCTACGGGGCGCCCTCTTCATGAACCGAAGGAGTCACTGCCATGAAGTACGAAGTGATCCGACAGCACCTCGGGGACCGGATGTATATGCCCGGCGACGAGCGTGAAATTTCGGAGGGCGAGGCCGCTGCGCTTGTGCGGAATGGCGTCCTCAAGGAGCCGGGCAAGAAGGCAGAGCCGGCGCTGAAAAACAAGATGGAAGCAGCCCCGGCGAACAAGGCCGCGCGGGCATCGAAAAGCAAGAGGCGCTAGGGCTATGCGGTATTCAAAGCAGCGCACGATGGCTGGCTTCATCGGCGCCACTGGCGGCTTACCTCTCGCACCCGAGAACACGGTCGCGCCGAGCATCACTGGCACTGCGACAGAGGGCGAGACCCTGACTGCGGTCGGCGGTACTTGGACCGGTCGAGAGGCGCCGGTGCTGACCTATCAGTGGGAGCGCGACGCCGCGGCGATAGAAGGCGCGACCGGATCGACCTATGACCTCGTTGCCGACGATGTGGGCGCGGTCATCACTGTGACGGTTACCGGCACGAACTGGACCGGCTCCGCGTCCGAAACGAGCGCGGCTACCGCCGCAGTGGCGGCAGCGTAATGATCTCGCGTCCGCCGGTTCTCATCACGGCGCCGGCGGCGCTCCCCGTCGCGCTGGCCGACGTGAAGCAGCACCTCCGCGTCGATCATGACGACGAGAACAGCCTGATCACCGCCTACATCGAGGCAGCTACGGCGCACCTCGACGGCTACAGCGGCGCCCTCGGCCGCGCGCTGATCAATCAGGAATGGCGCCAGGACTTCGACGGCTTCTGTCGAATCCTTCGACTGCCTCTGCCGAACGTCTCGGCAGCAGCGGTCACATACGACGATGCCGATGGCGTTGAGCAGACGGTGGACAGCGGATCGTTCCGCATCCTATCCGACCACATGAGCGCCTACGTTGCAGCCTCGCTGGATACCGTCTGGCCTTCGGCGCGCATGGACGCGGGGTCTGTCCGCGTGACGTTCACTGCTGGCTTCGGCGATGAACCTGCTGACGTTCCGGCATCGCTGCGTTCTGCGATCCTGCTGATGGTCGGCGATCTGTATGAGAACCGTGCCACCGTCTCGGAGCGGGGCTCTGGTCGGATCGACATGAGCTTGACGGTCAACGCGCTGATCGCGCCCTATCGAAGGATGACAATCTGATGCCGATCATCGACAATTACCGAAGCCACTCGATGGGTTCGAGCGCTTCGAGCGGAACCCTTTTCGCCATCACGGCTGCCGATGCCGACCTCGCCTATGTCACGCGCGGCCTCTACGTTGGTGGCGCTGGCGATCTGGTCGTTCGTCCCGCAGACGGCGGTGATGATGTGACCTTCGTTGGCGTCGCTGCCGGAACCACGCTGCCCGTTCGGGTCACTCAGGTGCGCGCGGCTTCGACGGCGACCGACATTGTCGGCCTCGCCTAATGCTCGGCCTTGGCCTGTCTCTTACCGGCCTGTCGGTGCGTCGGGGCGGGGGGGTGTCGCCGTTCGTGCCGAGCGACGTTGGCCTCCCGGTCTATACGTGGGACATACAGGACGTTGCGTCGCTGTACGTAGAGCGCACTGGTGGCGGAAC